>DASRCB010000126.1:0-5497 GCA_035653295.1 Bryobacteraceae bacterium | reverse complement strand
GCAACCACTTTCGTTGGGTCCATTAAGAACATTACGATTCAGTCGGCAGGAAGCACAGGAGGCGCAGCAACCTTCGACAACGGGCTGACCGTGAATGGCGGCCAAGTGCTGTACCCGATGGGGACATTGAGTACTCCAGGCCTTGCTTTCGGAGCGCTTCCCGGGACGGGGTTCAGTGCCAATCGCGATGGCACATGGATTTTTGGTAGTAATGGCTATCCGTATTTTTACTTATTCGACGAAGGCATCAACGGGACCGCACCAATCATCAGCGGAAGGGGCAGTGATCGGTTTACTATCGAATCCGCAACCGCTCTGGTCTTACGCTCACTCACAAACCACATGGAAATCGAAGGAGGGAGTGTCAGTCCTACTCAGGCGGAGGAGATCGTTCCATATAAGGGTGGTACTGCGACCGGAGTGCCGCTGAATTTCCGGACTGACGCGACTTCGCAGGCAGAATATGTCATCGGCATTCCCGCTCAACCCGGACAGGCCGGAAGCCTTTTTCAAACTCAAGATGTTAACGGCAATCCGATGTTCAATGTTGATGCCGGTGGTGGTGTCGCGATTCCATTTGGGACTCAGGGCGGCTGCGCGACGGCCGCAGATCTTGTTGTCGATATCAGTAACAATCTAAAGGTGACTAGCGCGAGCTATCGGTTTGTCGCCGCGGACGCCAGTGGGTGGATTGACATTGTGTCCGGTTCGGGATGGACAACGGGCCGATTTCAGATCGCGTCCGTAAGCAGCGGCGCCGCGATATTGTGGAAATCTCCTGCGGCTGCCGGAACCTCAAGCGGAAAATTCGTCGTCAACTGGGACAGGTTGGTGCATGCTCATGGAACACTAGGAGCGACGGCAGACACGCTAACCATGTGCGCTCTTGGCCCCGGAGGCGTTCCGACGTGGATCGCGCTCTGGTAGGCACCTTGGGTTGCCAAGTTGTCGCCGTGACGCCAGCGACGCCTCAAAATCGCGACCATCGATCCGGATACAAGCCAGTTTCTTTGTCAGCCTTCTCGACGGCGAGGAGTACGTGCTTGGGCGAACTCAGGACGGACTGACACCGGCGATCCGCAAGATCGCCGAGTTGCGAACGGAAGCCTGAAAAGCCGGCTGGGTGCAGCGGTATCGACACATCTCAGGAATCTCATCGGCTTCGTGTTTAATCGTCGAACAAGCGCCGGAATACCAACGCCGTGGACCTCGGAGAACCTCCGAGGCCCCAGCTTGTGATACGAATCGTTGCCGGTGCGGTGGTGCTCCGCACAGAGCAGAATCGCGGGCGCATGCGACGAGTTGTGGCTGAGCCCCCGGCGGCTGACCTGCAGCGCGCCGGCATTATCAATCCGGACTGCGACGGTCAAGCGCGCGAAGGGCAGTGGCAGCCGGAAGAAATGACCGACGGCGTTCTCCGGTCAGCAGCCTGAAGCCGTGATGCTCGTAAAAGTGCTCCGCGGCATCATCTTTGGCATCGACGATGATCGCGAAAACGCCAAGCTCGGCTCGCGTCGCTCTCGTAATTGCGTCTGCAAGCAGGGCCGCGCCAAGGCCTTTCCCCTGCCAACGTTGTGCAACCGCAAGCCGGCCGAGCAGAGCGGCCGGGACTACAGGATACCGAGGGAGTTTCCGGACGACCTCGGCCGGAAGCTGATCGAGAGCGATTCCCGTGGCGCTGAGCGTGTAGTAACCAGCGATTTCGACCGTTTGGATGCTCACAGCGACGAAGCAGGCGGCGACACGCCGCCGGACGTCCTGCGAAGCGTGCTCGAGGAAATAACGGTCAAGAAGCGCCGACCCGCTTTGGAATCCCGAGCGATCATGGCGGTCGGAGAGCGGCTCAATGCGAAACGGACCTTCCACCGTTAGTCCGCGATCAGCGATCGCCGCCGTCGAAAGGCCTTCGTGAGCGCCGGCGTCGGCTTCGGTGGATTCAGCAACAACGCTGCGAACTGCTCCTGTGCCTTTCTCGAAAGGCGGATGATCTCCGCTTCGGCGATGGTGCGTCGTGCGGCCTCCTGAGCCGCGGAGACAACGAAATCACTTACGGAACGACCCTGAATTTCGGCAGCACGCCGCACGACGGCGAGCGCCTCTGGTGCGATACGCGCCTCAATCCGCGATGTTCGGCTCATCTGTTCACTCATTCGAACTGCTCTCTCAATGATCAGTGTACGTCGTTTCACCGTACAAGTCAATCTCGCGTAAGTGCGTGTCAGGCATACTTGCTGGCGGTCCATGGTAAGTTGGCGCTCGCGCTTCCCTTAAAACGCGCGAGCCGTCAGCTGCGCTTCCCTCCGCAGCACGATCATCCTCCGAATTGCCGGGGCCAGTCCGTTCCGCGCAGGGCCGAGCATATACGCGAGGTGGTCGAATTCCGCGGGTACAGGGTAGCCTGCGTCGGCTGCAAGGGACATGAGGGCGCCGATTTCGTGCGTCTTTCTGAAGCGGGCGCCCACATCCGACAGCAACGGCCGCCTGCTGACGGTGAAACCCTATGATTTCGTCGCCGACCTTGAGCAATGTGAGAACGTGATCGAGCAGGGCCTCATCCTGGACCGCCTTGCGGAGCAGCAGCAGCGCCTGCTCACGCCGCTTCATAGAGAAGCCTGCCTTCCGTAGCCGCCTCAAAGTACACGTTACCCGGCATATCTCGCCGGTACTCAAACTTCTCCGCGCTCACCACGAGCCGGTCTACAGCGATGGGCAGGGGGCCAGGCGCCGAAGCGTTTCATTTTCTGCTGCGGCCTGAGCCACGGCAGTCCTCCGCTTCGTAGTTTGCCATAGATTTTACGCGATCAGCTCGCTTCCGTTCAATGGATTGCGGATAGCGCGCCACTTCCCTCGGCAATTGCTTCCGCAGCGCCGCCATTTTCGCGATCGCCTCGGCCACACAGCGGCGGGCTGGGCCCAGGGCGTACTCCTCCCCGTTCAACCTGCCCACGAACTCACCCGCCTCGATACGGACGACGGGTTTGGCGCTCAGCCGTCGAACCAGCGCCGGGATGTCCAGCTGATGGACCTCGGAGAATTTCCGAGGCCCCAGCTTATGGTACGAGTCGTTCCCGGTGCGGTGGTGACGCGCACATAGCGGAATTGCGGACGTGTCCGAGGACTTTTGACTGAGCCCGCGCGGGCCAGTGTGCGCCGCCTCGATATATCGCGATGTTCCGCAGACGGCGCAGGGAAGCGAACGGACCCACCGCAGGTACTGCGGATTGCGAGCCGGTTTCACAGGTCAGCTCCTCGACAGCGAATGCCGCCCAGTAATCAGCTCGGCGCCGGCCACCAACACGCCCCGCTCGATCGCCGTCTTAACCGCCCGCTTATCAACTGCGACCTCCGGGTTTCGGACCTGCTGCAGAACGGCCGCCCGCTCCCCGACGTCAAGGGCATCGAGCATCCGTTCCCAGATCGTCGCCGGCAGCCGGATTGTGAGCGCCTTGAAGGCGGCGGGAACAGCTGGTTCATCGGTCACCTCGACCGATGGTGGGCAGCCGCGAACGCTGAAGGTAACAGTACGGCCTTCCAGCCTCCGGTACTTACCTCTGGCATCCTTCCCAAGGTGCTCGATCGTTCCGACAACGTAGTTCTCCAGCCGGTCCAGCGCACGTTCGTACGCCGCTTTGCGTTCGCGCAGCCGTTCGATTTCGAGTTTCGCGAACTCGATCTGCTGTTCGAGATGCGCAAAGAACTGGCCCACGCGATCGCGCTTCTCGACCGCCGTGGTCAGCGCGGCCTCGAATTCAGCCTGGAACTCCCGTTCCTGATCCTCCGGAACGAGCTCAGCCGTTTCGACCAGAGCCGCCAGATACTCCTCGATCCGGTACAGCGGCGCGGCGGTGACCGCCGGAGAGGGTACAACGGTAAGAGCGGCCATGGTTACGCCACCTCCCGCTTCGCCGCCAACTTCACCAGCCGGTTGTAGCAGTCCAGCGCCTTGTCGACCGACCTGAACTGCGCCGGAGTCTCCACGCCCGCCAGCTCCAGTTCCTCGAAGTAGCGCGTTTCGCCCACCTGCTCCCGAACGCGCTCGAAGCACTGCCGCATCTCCCCGAAATTCCTCCACGGCTTCCCCGGCGCATCATTTGCAGCCGGTGACCCTCCCGCCCCGCGCAGTTCCTCCAGCTTCCGGTCCCGAACGTACTCCTGGGCCTCACGTGTTCCATGCGCATGCGGACCGGTGTCGATGGTGCGGCCGTACGGGTCCGAATCCTCCACATCCTGCGTGAAGAACTCCGAGGCGCTGGTCGCGATCAGCGTGGCGGCCACGAGAGCGCGCTTCTGGGCCATTTTCTGAATCGTGTTCACCACGTCGGCAATGTCCGGATTCGGAATCCGGTACGACGCCGTCTCCACGTCGATTTCCCAGGCGATCGACTTGCCGCGGCGAGTCGTCTTTTCGACCTGCCGCGCCGTGCCGGCGGCAATCGCATCCCGGAACTGCTGCCAGTATTCGGCCGGCTTGCCGTACTGGCCGGTTGTTTCCCCGCGCTCCACGGCGAAGTCGAACTCGAGCAGCGTACGGCGGGTTGCGCGCTTCACCAGCCGCGAGCGGTCGAGCTGCTCGGGAACCAGTTCCTCCGGCGCCCAGCGGTAGCGATACTTCGCTTCCCACGAATTGCACGACCCCTCACCGACTCCGACAACGCGGCCATCGCGCAGCAGACGGCAGCGATAGCGGGTATAGCAGAACGCCTCGCCGCCGTGCTGTGCGCCGGTCCAGTCGATGTCTTCCACTATGGGCGTGAATTCCGGTTCAAGGCCGAAGAAGTTGCACAGCTTCTCGGCTCCGGGCTTCAGCAGCGTCGGCTTCGACGTGCCGGGGATCTCGCCGAAGTCCTGGTCGCGCACCATCAGGCGTTTGACGAATTCGACGATTGCGGCTCGTCGCGCGAGTGCGATTTCGAGCGTCATCGCCGGCAGGAACGCGCTTCGCTGCGCGGACACCTGGGGTTCATGAGCGGAGGCCAGCACCACCTCCACGCTGGCGACCTCTGCGCTATCCTTTGGCTGGTGCTGGTTATTGGTTGTGGCCGATTCCTGCGCCATTGGAGCAGTCGGGTTGCCGCCCGGCTGCTCTTCATTCAGCGCGATACTTCCGTTCAATAAAGCGGGCATTTCAGTTTCTCCTTTTTGTGTTGAGGCTCTTCTCGGCGCTGCGGGCCGCTTGAGGTGTCGTCCGTTCGCCCTATCTGCATTCGGTACAGCTTCGAAACTTCTTCAAATAATCTGCCGATCTCGGATGGCGACCACGTTCGCAAGTGTGCGTGCATGGTCCTCTCGATCACTGCGCGCTCCTGCGGATCTTCTGCATGAGTGAGAAGCAGGCTAAGGCGCTCGACGAGGTCCAGCGCAGTCGGCTTCGGGACGATGAACAGGGCCGCCATGTTTACGCCACTGCCTGAACGAGTCCTGCAGCTTCGTCGTCGCGATTGGCCGCGCTAAGTTCCATTTCGTCCGTTCGTGCGCCACATTCCGAGCACTCCAGCCA
>DASRCB010000125.1:0-17269 GCA_035653295.1 Bryobacteraceae bacterium | reverse complement strand
AAACGATGACTGTGCCTAATGGAAACGGGGCGGGAGCGCTCGCCGGAAAAGTGGCGCTCGTAACCGGAGCGTCGCGCGGCATCGGCCGGGCGATCGCGCTGGAACTGGCCCATCGGGGCGCCGATGTAGCTGTCAATTATCGCTCGGCCCAGGAGCAGGCCGAAGCCGTCGCGCAGGAGATCTGTAATATGGGCCACCGCGTGAGCCTGATCAAGGCCAACGTTGGCGACTCCAAAGAAGCGCACGACATGGTCAGGCGGGTTCTCGAGGAATTCGGACACCTGGACATTCTCGTGAACAACGCCGGCATTACTCGGGACCACTCTGTCCGCAAGATGACCGACCCGGAGTGGGAAGAGGTTATCCAGGTGAACCTGACCGGCACGTGGTACGTCACCAGCGCCGCCATTCCGTCGATGATCGAGCAGAAGTTCGGGCGTATCGTCAACGTCAGCTCGTATGGCGGCGAAGGCGGCAACTTCGGTCAGGTGAACTATGCCGCCAGCAAGGGTGGCATGATCTCCTTCACGCGCGTGCTGGCGCTGGAACTCGCGAGATACAACATCACCGCGAACTGCATCGCGCCCGGATGGACGTACACGGACATGATGGTGCAGATCCCGCAGAAGGTGATGGACGACCTGAAGAACCGCATCCCCATGGGCCGCGTCGGGACACCGGAAGACATGGCCAAGGCTGTGGCGTTCCTGGCTACCGATGCCGATTACATCACTGGCGTGACGCTGGATGTAAACGGCGGACTGTACTTCCACTAGGAAGCCGAATTGAAGAGCCCCACCCGAGTGCGGCTCGGGTGGGGTTCCGGCCTTACGCGGCCGGGGCGTGCCATCCCGCATCGGCCCAAAGCTGACCGGTGACGGCGGAATTGGTGATCATGAAGCAGATCGCGTCGGCGATTTCCTCCGGCCGGATGAGGCGGCCCAGCTGCGTCGAGGGCAGGACGTTCTTGCGAATGAATTCCTCGCCGAGCGCTCGCACCATCGGGGTGTCGGTCCATCCGGGGTGAATGACGCCGCAGCGGATACCGTAGAAAGTCGCCTCCTTGGTAAGGGTGGCGGCCGCGCCCTCCAGGCCCGCTTTCGAGGCCGAGTACGCGATTTGCCCTTTGTTGCCCTGCGATGAGACCGAGCCAATAAAAACGATGACGCCCTGAACGTCCTCCTGCTCCGCGTTCCAGCGCTTCAGGCCGCGTTTGTACCGCGCTTCCGCGATGCCGGCTACCGTCTCGAGCGCCCAGTAGATCGGCGCGACGAAGTCAACCTCGATCACCGTGCGGAACGTGTCCAGAGGGTAGATCTCAGCTTCGCCGGTCTCCTTATTCATCCGAACGGACAGGGAGTCCTTCGTGATGCCGGCCGCTGGAACGCAGATGCTCACCGGGCCATACTGCTCGGCGACGTCGCGAAACACCTTGCGGCGGAAGGCGGCATCGGTGACGTCTCCAATGAAATGCAGGACCGGGCTGTCGCCGGCTCGCCTGGTCTCCGCGGCCGTTGCGGCGACCGCTTCGGACCGGTCCACGAGGGCAATGGCGCGGGCCCCGCGGCGGGTCAGTTCCTTCGCCAGGGCGCTGCCGATCCCGCTTGCAGCGCCGGTCACCACCGCAATCCCATTCTCGATCTTCATGTTTCCTCCGGTGCGCAGGCCCCGGGCCTGCTCTCAGCTACGCCTTCACGGCGGCGGAGCGCGGGCCCAGCCAGGCGTCGATGTGCGGCCAGGTCCGTTTTGCAGCGCCGCTCCCCGCCATAATACCGATGTGCCCGCCGGCAACGCGGAACAGCTCTTTGTCCGTGCTGCTCACCTTCGACATGAGCGATTCGGACTGGCACGGCGGAGTGATGTGGTCCGCCCCGGCAATGACCATGAACAGGTTGGCGCGAATGCGGCTCACATCCACCCGCTCGCCGCGCAACACCCAGGTCCCCTGCATGAGCCGGTCGTTGCGGTACAGATCCACCACCAGCTGGCGGAACGCGCCTCCGGCCATGTCGATATTATCGGTGACCCACGTATTCATGGCGTGCCACGATTCCACCACGCGCGGATCGTCCAGGTTATCCCAGAGGCGCAGATAGTTGCCGATATAGTTCTCTACCGGCTTCAGCGCTTTGGCGCCGTACTCGATCATGGCGGCGGGCATATTGCCGAATGCGCCCAGCACCTTGTCCACGTCGAAGTAGCGCTCGTCGGTCCACTGTGAAAAGGTGATGCCGCTCCGGTTCGAATAATCCAGGGGCGCGGTCAGCAGCAGCAGATTGCGAAGTCCGTCATCAGGGCGCAGCGCGGCATACGAAGTAGCCAGAATGGCGCCAATGCACCATCCGAGCATGCTGAACTCCCGGCTGCCGGAAATCGCCTTCATTTTCCGAATGGCCCGCGGCAGATAGTCCAGCGTGTAATCGTCGAAGCGGAGGTGCTTGTCCTCGATGCCCGGAGCGCCCCAATCCAGCAAATACACGTCGTAGCCCTGCTTCACCATGAACTCGACGAAGCTGTTGCCGGGCCGCAGGTCGAGAATCGACGGGCGGTTCATCAGCGCAAAAACAAGGATCAGCGGAACCGGGTGGCGCTTCTCCGCGGGAAGTACCGGGACGTAGCGGTACAGCTTCGTTTTGTTCACCGCCCATACCAGCTCTTTCGGTGTCTGGGCGATCGGCGCGCGGGTGGTCAACACCTTCGACAGCCTCCGCAGCCGCTCTTCGGCTCGGAGCATTTCCTCGGGAGCCACTGGACAGGCGACCATGGCTATTTAGGCTCCTTCCGGGATTCTCTGGCCGGCCGGGGCTCGGGCGCCTTCTGCTCCAGCAGCCGATCCAGTTTGGCGTCCATGTCGTCGAGGCGCATCTCCACGTTGGTCAGCCGCTCGGCAATGCTGACGAGATCGGCGCGGCTCGGCATGCTGAGTTGCTCGAGAGCCCGCATCATCGTCTTCTCCAGCATTTCACGGAACGGGGCTGAAGTCGTGAGATAGGCATCCAGCATGGCGCCACTGGCCCTGGCGTACGCCTCGCTGTTCACCGCGTCGATCATGGCCTTCGCCCAGACATCCATGCCCGCGTCGCGCATACCGCGCCACGCCTCAAAGGGATCGAACGCAGCGGCTCCCGCTTTCGTGCTGGTTTCGCTCATATGCCTCCTGGAACACGCCGGCGCGCAGCCGGCTATCCTGGCGAGAAAGCACGCTGGACGCCAAACCGGCGCGCGTTCCGCGCTGCCAGAACGGAACGGCGCGCCGGCTCCCGAAAGTCAGCCGCGATTGCTCCGACTCACGCCTTGGCGCTCGCCTTCAGCGGCTTCGCGGCGACCTCGAGGATCTCTTTCTGTGTGTCGATAATGCTGTTCACGCCCTTTTCGATGTTCTCGGCGGCAGCAGCCACCGGCGTCCCGGCTACCCCGGTCTGCCGTTTCACCGTCTGGGTCACGACTTTGTTTCCTTCCGCAGCCAGATCGAGTACGATCTTCTGAACAGCGATGCCGCGTTCCGCGGTTTCCCGGAACAGCTCGCGCGCGATACCCGCGGCTTTCGAGACGGAATTGGTCCGCTCCTTTGTCAGTTCCACCACATGTGCGCTCTGTTTCACCATCAGATCCATGACGTTCTTCTCGGCCTCAAACATCCTGCCCATGATCTCTTCGGTGACATCCAGAAACGCCATTGCCGGCGCAAACGGCATCTGGCGGAAGGTGCTGCGAAACATCTCTGTTGCGTCGGTGGTGTGCTGGGCGAAAGCGTCCAGAGTGGCTTTGTGCAGCTCGACGGTGCGTTCCACACCGCGATGCAGGAATCCGGCGAACGTGGTCAGAGACACTTCGGGTTTGCCGGGGACGGGATCCTCTTTGGTTGACTTCGGACTGGCGTTCATGATTAGCTCCTTATGAAACGGCGGCAGGTTTGCTGCACTGCAGCATCGATTTCATTGTACGCCCGCCGCGGTGGCTGTCAAGGGGGAATTCGCATTCATGGAGACGGGGCGGGTGGTCATCCGGAAGTACGAGAACCGGCGTCTGTACGACACCGCGAACAGCCGCTACGTCAACCTTGATGACATTGCGCAGATGGTCCGTGACGGCGTCGACGTGCAGGTGGTCGACGCCGCTTCCGGCGAGGACCTGACGCGCCTGGTGCTCACGCAGATTATCGTCGAGGACGTCAAGGCGCCGGGATCCGGCTTCCCGCTGGACGTACTCCGCCAGATGGTGGTAGCTTCCGGGCGCGTGAGCCGCGAAACTGTCGTCAAGTATACGAAAGCGATGTTCGACATGTACCAGAACACGTATCGGGCATTCACGCCCGGACTGACGCCGTTCGATTTCATGCAATCCATCATGGGAACGGCGGCGCCGCAGCAGCGCGAGGCCGAACGGAAACCGGAACCATCCGCCCCCGCTCCGGCGGTGGACGCAGCGGCGGCGATCGACGAGATGCGCAGGCGCATCGAGGAACTGGAGCGGCAGGTGGCGGCCGGCGCCCAGCCCCCGTCACGGAAGAAGCGCGGCGGCCCGAAGCAGAGGCGCGGGCGGTCGTGAATGCTGCGGCGCAGCGTACCGGCCCCCCATGCCTCGCCGGTATGGGCCTGCCGCACGCGACCGACGCGGCAGCAATGATCTAAGCTGGCTCCGCTATCAGTGGCAGAGGCGCTGCGGTTTGCAATGGTCCGCGAATTGCGCACCGTCAACGCATGGCCACTATGGTTCGCAGCAAGCTCACGACGCTCACGGCGGAGGAAGCGGCGGCGCTCATCAGCCATGGCCAGACCGTGGGCTTCAGCGGCTTTACCCTGCCCGGCGCTCCTCGCGCAGTTCCCCTCGCTGTTGCGGCGCGCGCTCGGGCCGAGCACAACGCCGGACATCCGTTCCGGATCGGCGTGGTCGGCGCCGCGACCGGCGAAAACCTCGATGGCGCCCTGGCTCGCTCCGACGCGGTTGCCTTCCGCACCCCTTATCAGTCGGACGCTTCGCTGCGGCGGCTCATCAATACCGGCGGGACGCACTTCTTCGATCAGCACCTGTCGCTGCTGCCGCAATTGCTGCGCGGCGGCCTGCTGGGCCCGATTCACTGGGCCGTCATTGAAGCCGGCGAACTGCGCGGCGATGGTGAACTGGTGCTGACCAGCGCCGTCGGAGCGGCGCCAACCCTCGCGCGCGTCGCCGAGCGCGTGATCGTGGAGCTCAATCGCTCGCACGAGCCCGCAACGCTGTACGGCATGCACGACATCTACGAGCCCGCTGATCCTCCGCATCGCCGCGAAATCCCCGTTTACCGGCCGAGCGATCGCATCGGAAGCCTCGTTCTGCGGATTGAGCCATCGAAAATCGCGGGAATCGTGGAGACAACCCTGCCCGACGAGGGCCAGGCGTTCCCGTCCCCTGACCCCGTGACCACACGGATCGGCCACAATGTCGCGGACTTCCTCGCGGCTGAATATCGCCGCGGCCGAATTCCCCGCGAATTCCTGCCGATTCAGTCAGGGGTCGGCAACACGGCCAATGCCGTCCTCTCCGCCCTCGGCGATCATTCCCATGTGCCCGCCTTCGAGATGTACACCGAGGTGGCTCAGGATGCCGTGCTGGCGCTGATGCGACGCGACCGTCTGCGCTTCGCCAGCACTTGCTCGCTCACGCTGAGCGCCGCGGCGATGCGCGAGTTCTACACGAACGCGGACTGGTATCGCCGGCGGCTTGTCATGAGACCCCAGGAGATTACGAATCATCCGGAATTGATCCGCCGTCTGGGAGTCATCTCCATAAACACCGCGCTCGAGGTGGATCTCGCGGGCAACGTGAACAGCACGCATGTCATGGGCGGGCGTCTGATGAACGGTATCGGCGGCTCGGGCGACTTCACGCGCAATGCGTACCTGTCGATATTCGTCTGCCGCTCCACGGCGAAACGCGGACGCATCAGCACCGTCGTGCCGCAGGTGGCGCACGTGGATCACACCGAACATTCCGTGCAGGCGATCGTTACTGAACACGGCGTGGCCGATTTGCGTAACAAGGACCCGCGGGAACGCGCCCGCATCATCATCGACAACTGCGCCGATCCGTCGTTCCGCGACGACTTGCGCGAGGTCCTCGCGCGCACCGCCGGCTTGCACGAGCCGTTCGCGCCAGGCGCGGCATTCGCCATGCACAGGCAGTATCTGCAGACCGGCCACATGCAGGGCGTGAATTGGGACGCGGCTCTGGGAAGCGATCCGTTACCATAGCACCATGCGAAAAATGTTTTACTGCGGCTTCCTCATCGCAGGAGCAGCCATGTTGCTGCTGCACGGAGCCGAATCGAACAGCGCCGAAGTCGAGCGCGGAAAATATCTGGTCGAGGATGTCGGCAAGTGCGGCGACTGCCACACCCCCATGACCGACAAGGGGCCGGACAAGAGCCAGTGGCTGAAGGGCGCCATGCTGCCGTTTGCCCCGTCGCCGCACCCGATTCCGCATTGGAAGGCGATGTCTCCGGACATCACCGGCGATGGCAGCGTCTTCAAACAGAGAGGAGAGGAAGCGATTACGAAGTTCCTGGAGACGGCCGTTTGGCCGGATGGGGATCGCGCCGACCCGCCCATGCCGGAGTATCACCTCAAGCCCGCCGACGCGCGCGCCGTTGTCGCGTATCTCAAGACTCTGAAGTAGTGCCGCGGCCGATTCTCGCCGCACTGCTTACCGCATCGAGCATGCTGGCCGCGTCACCGGCCAGCGTGCTCGTCATCGTCAACGACGCTTCGCCACTTTCGCGCGCGATCGGCGACTACTATGCGCACCGGCGCGCGATTCCGCTGCGCAACATCTGTCACCTGAAGACCTCCACCGCGGAGGAAATCGGGCGCGCGGACTACGACCACGGCATCGCCGCCCCGGTTGCCGCATTTCTACGATCGCACGGGCTGACGGAATCGATTCTCTACATCGTGACCACCGCCGGCGTTCCGCTGAAGATCAGCGGCGGCACTGGCCTCACCTCCGACGCCGCCTCCGTGGATTCGGAACTGGCCATGGTGTACGCCGATCTGCACGGGCAGGGGCATCGCATCGCCGGGCCGCTGCCCAATCCGTTTTTCGGCCATTCCGGCGATGCGTTCGGCCACCCGCGCTTCCCCATCTACCTCGTGACCCGCCTCGCCGCATTCGACTTTCCCGATGTGCGCGGCATGATCGATCGCGCGCTGGCGGCCCGCAACCGCGGCAAATTCGTGATCGATCTGAAGGCTGACGACTCCACCCCAGGCGATTCCTGGCTGCGCTCCGCCGCCGCTCGACTACCGCGCGAACGCGTCGTGCTGGACGAATCGGCGCGCGTGCTGGTGAATGCAGCCGACGTGATCGCCTATGCCTCGTGGGGATCGAACGACCGCAACCGCACGCAGCGCCATCTCGGATTCCGGTGGCTTCCGGGAGCGATCGTCACCGAATTCGTATCCACGAATGCGCGCACGTTCGCGCGCCCTCCGGATCAGTGGACCCTCGGAAACTGGCCCGATCCGAAGACCTGGTTCGCCGGCGCGCCGCAGACGCTGACAGCGGACTATCTGCACGACGGTGCTACGGGTGCTTCAGGACACGTCGATGAGCCCTACCTGCAGTTCACGCCACGGCCCGACCTCGTCCTTCCCGCTTATTACCGCGGCCGGAATCTCGCCGAGAGCTTCTGGGTCGGTATTCCCGCCGTGAGCTGGATGAACATCGTCGCCGGAGACCCGCTGTGCAGTCTCGGGCCGCCGTAACCAACTTTTCCGCTGTGATTCTTTACCCATTCGCGCTGCTTCGGTGCTAAAATTCGGCCCTCAGTGGTCGTCATGGGACCGTCCACGGAACGTGATTCGCAGCATCTGTTCGCTCCGGGCGATGAGGTCGCCGGGCGCTTCCGCATTGTCCGCGAGTTGGGACACGGGGGTATGGGCATTGTCTACGAGGCGATCGACACGAAACTGGCCTGCCGCGTCGCCCTGAAATGCGCTCGGCCCGGACACCACAACCGCCTGCCGCCGGAGGCCCGCCACGCGCGCGAAGTGAGCCACTTCAACGTCTGCAAGGTCCACGAACTGCACACGTCGCGAGTCGATTCCGGTGAGGTGGATTTCCTCAGCATGGAGTTCGTTGAGGGAGAGACGCTGTCCCGGCACATTCGCCATTGTGGACCGCTGGCCGATGAGGAGGCACGCGATATTGCGCTCCAGATCTGCGCCGGTTTGGCCCAGGCGCATCGCCAGGGCGTCGTCCACGGCGATCTAAAATGCGGCAACATCATCCTCGCTCCGTCCGCCGGCGGCCGTGTTCGCGCTGTCATCACCGATTTTGGCTTAGCGAAACCGGTCGGCGCCGCCGGGACTCCTAGCGCGCCAGCCGGCCGCGAAGGAACCATCGACTACATGGCCCCGGAGCTGTTTCTGGGCAGGCGCGCCACAATCGCGTCCGACGTGTACGCCCTCGGTGTTCTGTTTCACGTCATGCTGACGGGAGTGTCGCCTCGCCGCGCCAGCGAGCCTGCGGTGGAGCTGGCAACGGAATCCGATTCGCAAGCGCCCACGGTCACCGTGGGACATACGGAAGCCAGCGTAAACGAGGCCGAGTGGCAGCGCGAGCTCGGCGACGTCCCGGCGCGATGGAAGGCGATTGTGAGCCGATGTCTCGCGCCGCGGGCGGCAAACCGCTTCGCTTCGGCTGACGAAGTGGCGCGCGAACTCGCGGCGCCCAGTCAGGTGCTCAAGCGATCGATCATCGCCGCGATCGTGTCTGCCGTTGCTTTCGCATCCTGGTACGGAGAGGAGTCCGGCCCGCGTGTGCGCCTGGCGGTGCTTCCGGTCGCCGTCGAGGGAGGAGCGGAGGTCGCGGCCGGCGCCGGCATCGGATCCGACGTGGCCGAGCGCCTCTCGCGTGTGCGCGGCAAATTGACGGTGATTCGCCCATCGGAAGCGCTGCTGAACGACGTCAGCGACGCTGCGAAAGCCAGGGCCGTGTTCGGCGCCACGCACGTCTTGCGAACCCGTCTGCGGCAGTCCGGAAGCCTGATCACCGCATTCGCTTCCGTCGAGGACACTGCGTCCGGACAGTCCCTTCGCGAACTGCAGGGCGCCTATAGCGCCGGCGATCTGACGTTGATCGCAAACGCGCTCGTTGGTACGGTGACTGGAGCGTTTCATTTGCGGCCAGCGGCTCCTCAGGCTTCTGTTTCCCGGCAGGCCTATCACGACTACTTCCAGGGTCTCGATTTACTGGCCCGCGACGACGCCCGCTCGGCCGCTGCGCATTTCGCCAACGCTGTTCATCTCGATCCCCACTCGCCGTTGCCCTGGGCCGGCCTGGCGCAGGCGCAGATCGCGCGCTTCAGAAATGGCGAGGGACGGGAGTGGCTGGATCGTGCCGGCGCAAGCGTCGCACAGGCCAAAGGGATCAGCCCTGATTCTTCCGCGGTTCTGATGGCTGCGGCGGCCTGGGAGCTGGAGCATGGCTGGTATGAGCAGGCCATCGGCGATTACGGCCGGGCTACCGAACTGGACCCCAACGATTCAATTGCCTGGGAAAGCCTCGCCAGAGTCTATGAAGCCGCTAATCGTCCCGGCGATGCCGCGGAGACATATCGCCGGGCAATTACGATGCAGCCCGATTACTACAAGCACTATGTTGATTTCGGCAACTTCTATTTTTTCCGCGGCGCCTTTCCTCGCGCGGAAGAACTGTACCGTAAGGTGACCACGCTCGCGCCCGGCTATGGCACCGGGCATATGAACCTCGGACTCGCGCTGATGGAACAGGGCAGGTTCGAAGAGGCTGAGCGCGCGCTGCTGGCCGCCGTTCGGCTGAACAGGTCGGCCGACAGCCTGCTGAATCTGGGTGCTCTCTATTACGAGGAGGAACGCTATACGGAAGCGGCGGGACTGTTCGAACAGAGCCTGGCTGCGGGCTCGCCATCGTTGATGATCTACCGCAACCTGGGGGATGTTTACCGTCACCTGGGGCGGCGCACGGCGGCGGATGCAGCCTATCGAAGCGGCCGTGAGATCGCCGAACTCGAGGTTGCGGCGAACCCGCGCCGGGCGTCCTCGCGCGTGCTTCTGGCGCTGATGGACGCCTTCCTTGGAGAGAGGCGCATCGCGGAGTTCGAACTCGCTCAGGCCATCGAACTGGCCCCTGAGGACGCGATGGTGATGCGTGAGGCGGTCATCGCCTTTGAAGCCATCGGAGCCCGGGAGCGATCGCTCAAGGTCCTGCGGCGCGCGCCGCGATACGTGCTCCAGGAACTGAATCTTCAGCCCGACGTGCGCGGCCTGCGCCAGGATGTGCGATTTCAGGAAATGCTGCGCAACAACGCGAGCGAATAGAGCACGGAGGGAGAAGCAAGTGGATCACCTTGTTCAAATCGTCTGGGCGGCCGATGGCACGGTTTCAGCCAGCCCCGACCCGGTCATTGTCGAAAACAGCGATACCCTCGCGTTTCAGTCCACGAACGGTCCGGTGAACATCAGACTGACGCCGCAGATGCCCGCCCCGGCAGTGTTCTCGTCCGCCGAGTACAAGGCGGGTGATCCGCCGATTGTTGTTCAAACCAAGGGATATGCGCATTTCGACTGCGGTGGGCCGGGCCGTGGGGGCGGCGTCAAGCCGGGCAGCGGAGGCGGGGTCGGGCATTGATGCCGGGTAACGCCGCGGGAACGCTACGGCTGGCCCGCGACGTGTGCGCTTGCAACTGAATCGGAGGCAGGCGGCTTAAAGCTCAGGACATAGCGCTCCATGGCCCGCTCGATCCAGCTCATGCCATCGAGGCGCGCTTCGTGCAGCGCTCGGACGTTATCCCAGTGGTCGTGGGCGATGCGATAGCAGGCGATCACGGTTCCGGTCCGGTCCGCGCCCCGGCGGCAGTGGACGAAGACGGGCCAGCCGGAGCTGTCGTCCAGGAGCGCGAGGATCGTAGGGATCTGCTGATCGGTCGGGGCCTGCAGGCCTTTCATCGGAACGTGCACGTAGTGCATGCCCGCGGCCTTCACCAGCCTCTCTTCCTCGGCGGAATGTTCCTTTCCGCCGCGCAGGTCGATGACCGTGTGGACGCCGAGTTTCGCCAGGCTTTGAACGCCATCGGGCGTGGGCTGCGCTCCACGGTAGATGTGATCGTTGACAGCGTGGAAGTTACCGACGCCTGCCGGCGGATTTGGGGCGCCCGCCCAGACGATGATGGCGAACGCCGCGGGGAGAAAGCGGAGGAACTGCATACCTCGCCTATATTCGAACAAAACGCCGCCCGCTGACGCAAGATGCAGATCAGTGCGCCAGCCGGGGAAAAGCGGAACGGAGATGATTAAAACGGAGCCCGAGCGCCAGCATGCACGCGGCGCTGAAGGCGAAAAACGAGCTCATCCAAATGAAGTAGTATGCGGGCGGCTCGAATCTCACGAAACCAAAGCCGAAAACCACGAAACCGACGGCGAACGCGAGGGCGACGAACCTGGCGGCGGCAAGCAACCATTGATCGGCGAAGTGGTCGCGGAGCGCCGGCGCGACGGACCATGCCAGGGCGGCGATGCTTCCCGCCATCACGACGAACAGCAGCGCGACGGGGAGAAAGCTGAGCCGCCGATGAGTCCAGAAAACCGAGAGCAGCCCGAAACTGGCCAGAGCGAGGCCGTTTAATACCAGCAGCCAGGCCCGGCCCCCGCGGGCGCTCCACAGGCCGGCGGCGATGGTGCAGACCGCCGCCAGCAGCGCGATCTCCCCGAGGAAGCCGACGGTGACCCTGAGCGAGCCTTCCGGATGGATCATGAACAAGTTGAAAACCGAATACGCGGCGTCGAAAAGCCCGCATATTGCCAGCAACCACCAGTTCTTCATCAGTGTTTGGATCATGGCAGCACTATCCAACAGGTTCGACCCGAACGGTGAGGCCATCCACGCCGGTGACACGCACGCGCGCGCCGGCCGGGATGGGGCTGGAACTGACCGCGTTCCAGTATTCTCCATGGACGAAGATGCGCCCTTCCGGAGCCAGATCGGTGCGCGCGATACCGACCTCGTCGAGCAGGCCACTGGGGCCGGTCAGCACCTTCGCGCGGCGCGCGCGGACGACGATGCCAACCAGGAACAGGGTAATGATCGCAAAGGGTACGGTGACGGCGACCGCCGTCGCGAAATGAATCCGCACCTCCGGCGGCCCGTTAATGAGCAGGAGGGCGCCGAGGATCATCGAGATGGCTCCGCCGATCCCCAGCACGCCATGTGAGGTGAACTTGGCTTCCAGCGCGAACAGGGTGATGGCCAGCACCAGCAGCGCCACGCCGACCCAATTGATGGGCAGAACGCTCAGCGACGACAGCCCAAGCAGCACCAGCACCGCGCCGAAAACCCCTGGGAAAATCAGCCCCGGCGAGGAAAACTCGGCGTAGATGCCGAGTGCCCCCAGAACGAGCAGAATGAAACCGATATTCGGATCGGCAATGGCGGAAACAAGGCGCTCGCGGGTGGTGAGCGGGAATTCGATGACCTGCGCGCCGGCGAGCGTCATCTTCTGTTTAGCCCCGCTGAATGCGATGACCTCGCGGCCGTTCCAGATTCGGAACAGTTCCGCCTCGTTCGGAGCAATGGTGTCGATCAGATGGTTGTCGAGCGCCTCCTTGTCGGTGAACGCTTTGGCTTCACGGATGGTCTTCTCCGCCAATTCGGTGTTCCGCCCGTGATGCGAGGTCAGGCCGCGGAGGAGAGCGGCGGTATCGTTCTCCACCTTGCTGCGCATAACCGGATCCATCTGCTGGCCGATGAGCACCGGGGAGGACGCGCCCGTATTTGTGCCAGGGGCCATGGCAGCAATGTCGCCGGCCTCGAGAATGAAAAACCCGGCCGAGGCCGCGCGGCCTCCGCTGGGTGTAACGTAGGTAATCACCGGCACGGACGACGCCACGAGGGACTGAATCACCCGGCGCGTGGCGTCCAGCAGTCCGCCAGGCGTATTCAGACGAATCAGGATGGCCGCGTCGTGCTCGCTCGCCGCCTGTTGCACCGCGCGGGCCACAATCTCAGCGGTAATGGGGTGGACGACACCGTCGATATCGACGGCCAGGACCCTCGGCGGGGGCCCCGCGAGCCCGGCGGAGGCGAGCAATACAAATAGTGCGACCGCGCGTAACATACAGGCCCAGCTTCAATATACGCCGATCGTGACAAGGGCGTGATGAACTTTGTCCCGTGCCGGTATCTAACGAACAGGAGCTACCATGACTAACGACGGCGGAATCAAACGGGGAGATCGGGCCGACACGGGAGATCTGGAGGCCCGCCCGACAGAAGGCGTCAGCGAAGCGGGTTCGGGCGTGCAGGGCGGCGGCTCGGCCGTGGGGCATCCGACCGACAATCCCAGTGCTCTTGGCGACGAAGCGACCATCGGCGAAAGCGTGCTGTCGGGAACACCGGAAGCGGGTGAGGGCACGGACGAGAACACCGGCGACATCGGAGACCTGACCATCATGGATGCCACCGACCCCAGTCTGGGACTGACCAACATCGGCGACGTCCCCGCCGATGACTGGGCGGCGGATACAGGGGCCACACACAGCGGCGAAGAAGAATCGCACGGGATCGACCGGGACCTCGCTGACGACGATGTCAGCGAAGACGGGCGGCAGATCGAGTTTCAGCAGCGGAGGCGTTAGGTCGCAATGAAGAAGCTGATTCAGAACGGGAAGGAGCTCGCCTCCATCACCTGGGAGCACTGGAACGCGCATCACGACCAGATGCTGGGCGCATCCCTGGCCTACTACACTGTACTCTCCCTCGCGCCCCTGCTGGTGCTGTGTATTGCCATCGTTGGCCTGGTGTTCAGCCGTGACGCGGCGCAGGGCCAGATCGTGACGCAACTGCAGGGGCTGATCGGCGTGGCAGGGGCGAAAACCATCCAGACGATCATCCAGAGTGCGGGAAAACCCGCGACGGGAACCGTTGCCAGTATTCTCGGCTTTTGCATTCTCCTTTTCGGCGCTTCCGGCGTCTTTAACGCACTACGCGATTCGCTGAACATGATCTGGGAGGTGAAGCCGGCGAAAACCGGGTTCGTGGAGACGCTGCGCGAAGAGTTTTTGTCATTCGGGCTGGTGCTCGGAATTGGCTTCCTGTTGCTGGTTTCGCTGATGCTGAGCGCCGCGATCGCCGCATTGGGCAAGTTCGTAGGCGGCATACTGCCCGTGCCCGAAGCGGTTCTGCACATCGGCAACGTGCTGCTCACGTTTGCCGTGGCGATACTGCTGTTCGCGGCCATATACCGGATTCTACCGGCGACGCACATACCCTGGAGCGACGTGTGGATCGGATCGACGGTAACGTCTTTCCTGTACGCGCTCGGGAAGCTCGTCATCGGCATCTATCTTGGCAAGGCTAGTGTCGGGAGCGCTTACGGAGCTGCCGGTTCCCTGGTAGTACTGCTGGTATGGGTGTACTACTCGGCGCAGGTGTTCTTTTTCGGCGCCGAGTTCACGCACGCCTTTGCCCTGCGGCACGGCTCCCGGTGTGCGGGCAAACAATGCGAGGTCCCGGAGCCCGCGCCAGCGACGCCATCGGGTAAGCTGACCGGTCAGAGTCAGCGGCCGAAACCCGTCGCCAGCTAACTCAACTACTTACGGTAAAGCACCGTATTCTGATTGACTCGCCCCGTTGATGACTGGCACAATCGAGAGCACCGAACATCCTTTTGGTGTCACTTCGCGGGGCACGCATGCAGCCAGGCGTATCATCGAGCTACGTGTTGCTGTCTTCGCTGTCCGCTGTTCGCCTCAGAGAACACGCGGAAGCGCAGAGCGGGTTCTGTGTACTACCAGCGGGACAAACCGTGGCCGTGTGCGGCGGCTCAAGCATTTCCGGCCTGATTGATATTACCTGTGATGGCCAGGCGTACGGGGTCTTTCTAACCGACCTCGAGGAGCGGGGGAAACCACTCCACGAACTCCGCCCGGAACATTCCGGCATCCGCTTCCGTATTCCGGACTGAGTATGATTGCGTTCCTGCTGTGGTGCCTGTTGCTATTCCTGTGCTGGCCGCTGGCGCTGGCGGCGCTGCTCCTTTACCCCATCGTGTGGCTGCTCCTTCTGCCGTTCCGGCTGGTGGGCCTTGTGTTCACCGGAGTCTTTGAGCTCCTGTGGGCCATCATTACACTGCCCGCGCGCGCTCTGCGGATGCTGGCTCGGGCCTGATTTGATTCCCCTCCGGACCGGGCGTGTCGTCTCGTTACAATGGCGATATATGCTTCGTTCCGCGCTCCTCACAGGACTGTTGTTGCTGGTCTATCCGCTGGCCTTCGGCGCGACTGCGGCTGCCGGCAAAGAGGCCCTGGATAAAGCGACGTTCGAGGCGTATATCAAGCACATGCTGCTGGTGACCCCCGGGGTGCAGCTGACCGTGCACGATCCAAAGCCGTCGCCGGTGCCGGGGCTGAAACAGGTGGATGTGACCTTCACTTTCCAGGGCACGACCGAGGACCGCACCTTCTATGTCTCCGACGACGGGAAGTGGATTCTGGAGGCCTCGGTCCACAACATCAACCAGAACCCGTTCCAATCGGACCTGGACAAGATCCACACCGCAGGCGCGCCGTCGCTGGGAACCTCGCACGCGCCGATCCAGATGGTCATTTTCAGCGATTTCGAATGCCCCAACTGCAAGCAGTTCGATGAGGAGATCCGGGCCAACCTGCTGAAGACCTTTCCCACCCAGGTACAGCTTTACTTCAAGGATTCGCCGCTGGTCAGCATTCATCCGTGGGCGAAGCAGGCCGCCGAAGCGGGCCGCTGCATCTTCCATCAGAACCCGGCCGCATTCTGGGATTACCACGACTGGATCTACTCCGTGCAGGACCAGATCACACCGGACAACTTCGCCGGCAAGGTGGTCGAATTCGCGAAGAGCAAAGGCCTGGACGACACCCAGGTGGCGCACTGTCTCCAGTCCGATGCGATGGCCTCTGAGGTGGACCAGGAAATCGCGGAGGCGCACGCGCTCGGCATCAACGCGACGCCGACCATTTTCATCAACGGCCGCCGCATGGTCGGGAACATTCCGTGGGCCACGGTGCAGAGCGTGATCAACGCGGAACTGGAGCAGCAGAAGACGGCATCCACTGCGAAAAAAGATGAAAAGTGCTGTGAAGTGAGTCTGCCCACCGTTACCAAATAGGAGCCGGGAATTCCGCTCTCCTTCCCGAAACGATACGCGGACCTTGTGGCGCGCATGCGCGTGCCCTGTGGATTCGTACTGGTGATCGCTTTCGCCTGGCTTTCGCGACCCACCGTGTTATCGCTGGCCATCGGGCTGCCGGTGGGCGTTCTCGGGCTGGCGATTCGGGCCTGGGCGGCCGGTCATCTGGAAAAGAACAGGTCGCTGGCCTGCACCGGTCCGTATGCGCGGGTGCGAAACCCGCTGTACATCGGCACCCTCATTACGGCCGCAGGCTTTGTAATCGCCTCGCGGCGGTGGTGGCTGGCCGCGCTGTTCGGCGCAGTGTTCTTTTTCGTATACCTGCCGGTGATCGAACTGGAAGAGCAGCACCTGCGCAGTCTTTTCCCGGAGTATGCGCAGTACGCGGCGCGCGTTCCGGCGCTCGTTCCCGGGCGAGGCCTCGCCGGAGACCGGCGGCCGTTTCGCTGGGCCCTGTACCTGCGGAATGAGGAGTATCAGGCGGCGCTCGGCTTCCTCGCGGGAACAGCGTGGCTGGTCTTCAGACTGATTTCGCGCTGAACGCAGCAGCCTTGTTCTAAACGGCAGTGGTTGATATCGCCCGGGCGATGCAGGTCCTGCCATGAATTGCCTCCAATTCTGGTGAGTTCAGGAGCCCGAAGCGTTCGAGGCGATGGTTACAGGGGGACGATCGGAGGAGGCAGCCGGTACGGCTTGCTCAGGCGCCTCCTGGGTCTGCATTTTCTCCAACGGTTTGGGGGGCGCTGGAACGGCAACAGCCTTCACTTTGGCTTCGTTTTCCTTTTCCGCGGTTTTGCGCTGCTTTTGCAGGGCGTCGAGCTTCTTCCAGGCGCTCTCGAAGGCGCGGCGGAAGGTGTTTTCATAGCGCTGGAGCTTCGCCACCTCGGGCGAGAGCATCACGTCGGAGAGCGCGGCCAGGGGAACGGTGGAGCGATGCAGGTAGGCCTCGCGATCGATGTGATAGGCAATGAGCAGTTCCATGCGGCGCATGCGCCATTCCGCGGAGACGATTTCCTCCACGAGCATGAACTCGACATGGTCGACGGGCCGGAAGCGGGCAAGGTGGCTGTTGCGGAGGCTATCGAATTC
>DASRCB010000124.1:0-5693 GCA_035653295.1 Bryobacteraceae bacterium | reverse complement strand
CTCGACGGATTGCTTGCGATGTACACGCCCGCCGCCTTCAGCTCCCGCCATGCCCACGCCTGGCCCAGCAGAAACAGGATTCCGAGAGCGGTGGCGATGGTCCAGTAGAGGTTGAATTTGCTGCGGTCGCGAGCTTTGAGCGCGCGGCGTGAAAGGTCCAGCACGACACTGGACGCGAACAGCACGGCCGTATTAAAGAACAGGATCGGCGGTTTCGGCGTGCTCACCCAATCGTCCGACAGGCCGCGGCGCACCACGAAGGCGCTGGTGAACGCGGCGAACACCATGGTGCTCGACGCCAGCAGCACAAAAAGCCCGGTAAAGGACGCCCGGCGCGATGCGCCGCGGTTATCCGAACTGCCGTCGCCCCCTCCCCAGCCCCGGTCATCGATCGGCGGAGGCGGCGGACCTTTCAAAACATCATGTGTCAGGGACCCAGCCATACCCATAGGATTGCACTATTCCTCGGAGGGGACCTCCACCGGGTCGGTCTGCATGATGAAATCGCGCTCCGCGCCGGGCACACTGTATTCGTACGGACCGTGATTCACCACCGGATGGACGCCTGCGAAGTTGTCGAACGGCGGCGGCGAAGGCACGGTCCATTCGAGGGTCGTGGCATTCCACGGATTCTGCCCGGCCGGTTTGCCCCGCCTCATGCTCCAGAACAGGTTGAACAGGAAGATCAACTGCACGGCGGCGGTGAAGTACGCCGCCCACGTCATGAACTGGTGAATCGGGATCAGCTTGCCCAGATACTCGACCTGCGTGAATTCGGCATACCGCCGCGGGTTGCCCGCAACGCCGAGGAAGTGCATCGGGGTGAAGATCGCGTACACGCCGATGAAGGTGCAGTAGAAGTGGATCTTCCCGAGCGTTTCATTCATCATGCGGCCGAACATCTTGGGGAACCAGTAGAAGGTGCCGGCGAACATGCCGAAGATCGCCGCGACGCCCATGATCATGTGGAAGTGCCCGACCACGAAGTACGTGTCGTGGAAGTAGAGGTCCAGCGCCGGCTGGCCGAGGAAGATGCCGCTGACGCCGCCGGTCACGAAGAGGCTGACGAAGCCCAGCGCGAACAGCATGGCGGTATCGAAATGGATCCTGCCGTTCCACAGCGTGCCGATCCAGTTGAACGTCTTGATCGCGGAAGGCACGCCGATGCACATGGTCAGGGTGGCGAACGCCATGGCGGAATACGGATTCATTCCGCTCATGAACATGTGGTGACCCCAGACGAGGAACCCGAGGAAGCCGATGCTCAGGATCGCGTACACCATCGCCTTGTAGCCGAAGATGGGCTTGCGCGAGAACGTGGCGAGCAACTGCGAGGTGACGCCCATGCCGGGAAGGATCGCGATGTAGACTTCCGGATGCCCGAAGAACCAGAACAGGTGCTGCCAGAGCAGCGGCGAGCCGCCTTTGTGGTTGGCGATGATCTGGTCGTTGATCATCATGCCGGCGGGCAGAAAGAAACTGGTGCCGGCGAGGCGGTCCATGAGCAGCAGCGCGCCCGCGGCCAGCAGCACGGCGAAGCCGAGCAGGCCGAGGATTGCGGTCACAAGCCACGTCCAGCAGGTCAGCGGCATGCGCATCAGGGTCATGCCCTTGCAGCGCAGGTCAACCGTGGTGGCGATGAAGTTGATCGCGCCCATCAGGGACGCCAGGCAGAACACCGCGATGCTGAGAATCCACAGCGTCTGCCCCATTCCCTCGCCCGGCCCGGTGATCGCCCCCGCGCCGCTCAGCGGTGGATACGCGGTCCAGCCGGAGAGTGGCGCGCCGCCCTGCACGAAGAAAGCCGCCAGCATGATGACCAACGCCAGAAACGTGGTCCAGAACGACATCATGTTGAGGACCGGGAACGCCATGTCCTCCGCGCCGATCTGGATCGGCAGAAAGTAGTTGCCGAACCCGCTCTGCGGCACGGTGGTGAGGACGAAAAACACCATGATGGTGCCGTGCATCGTCATGAGCGAAAGGTACAGCTCCGGCGTCATCACGCCGCCCTGCGCCGCGGTGGGCCACAGCCTGGCGAACCAGGAGACCGAGACCGCCGGGTTCACCATGTGGAACCGCATCAGCAGCGAAAGCGCCATGCCCACGAACACGCTGAACAGCCCCAGGAAGTAATACTGGATGCCGATCACTTTGTGGTCGAGGCTGAAGATGTACTTTCGAATGAAACCCTGCGGCGCGGCATGCGCTGCATGGGTTGCAGGAGAGGACATAAAAATTACCTCGGGAAAACGTTCACTTCTGGGCCTGCTGGATCTTCCACTGCTCGAAATCCGCTTCGCTCATCACCTGCATGGTGGTGCGCATCTGGAAATGGCCCAGCCCGCAGAGCTCCGAGCACGGCACTTCGTAGGTGCCGATCTGGTCGGCCTCGAAGTGCAGCGGAATTTCCATGCCGGGGACGATATCCTGCTTCATCCGCAGCTCCCGCACGAAGAAGTTGTGGATGACGTCGCGCGAATGCAGGATGAGCTTGATGTGCCTGCCGGCGGGCACCTTGAGCGAGGCGCTCACGATGTCGTCCTTGGCCGCGGGGTCCTTGTCGTCGAGGCCGAACGGGTTGCCGGCGGCATCATTGACGAGTTTGAGATCGGTGCGGCCGAATTTGCCGTCCGGCCCGGGATAGCGGAAGTTCCAGGCGAACTGCTTGGCCATGACCTCGATCGGGATCGCATCCGGCGGCACTTCGTCGAAATGCACGCCCGCCCAGATCTTGGTGCCCATCACGACGAGGCTGAGGAAGAGGATGGCCGTGGCGCTGGTCCAAAGCGTTTCGAGCTTGTTGTTGCCGTGCGAATAACCGGCGCGGCCGCCGCGATTGCGGAAGCGGACGATGACGTATCCCAGCGCGAATTGCGCCAGAAAAAAGATTATGCCCACCACCACCAGGGTGCGCATGAACTGCGCGTCATAAGCGATTCCGTGCTGGTTAATGGGCGGTGGAAACCACCAGGTCCTGGCCGCAAAAAAATAAACGATAACGGCGGCGAGGACCCAAACGATCGGAGCGAGTAGCATGCAGGACTCCTCCAGTATCTCTCTTTGCCTCCGCCCAGTCGAAGGCGGGGAAAACATTATCACAGAGGGGCGAGGAACGCAAGGGCGTTTAGTGGCTTTTTCCTGAAACGAAGCGGTTTACCCGCCGGCGAATTGCGGCAGCAGGTCAGCACCTGCTCGCACGTATTGGTCTTGCCGGTATGACGTGTTTGGCGGCGGGACATCACACCTTCTTGCCCGACACAAACCGGTTTCCGCGCACCACAAACCGCAGCGGCAGGTCCGCGCATTTGGTGATTCCGATGCGGGGCGTGACGGCGATTTCGACGTGGCGCGGTTCGGCGGGCTGCCGCACCACCAGGCTGCCGCGCGTCACGTCGGCGCCGTTCTGCGCGCGCGTGATCGCCATCGCGAGCGTCAGCTTTCCCGGCCCTGAGGCCAGGTCCTCATCCTTGCGCGCGGCGGGGCGCCGTTCGCGCATCAGCTCGATGCCCGCGACGGGCTCGATCGCCCGGATGAGCACGCAGCCGGGCTGGCCTGGGGGCTCGCAGATCAGGTTCAGGCACTCGTAGACGCCGTAGATGACGTAGACGTACGCGTGCCCCGGCGGACCGAAGATGACGCGGGTGCGCCCGGTGATGCCTCGCGCCGAATGCGCGGCGAGGTCGTCGCCGCCGAGATAGGCCTCGGTCTCGACGATGATACCGGCGGTACGCCCGTGCACCAGCACTTTGCCGAGCAGGTCGCGCGCGACGTCGACCGTGGGGCGGTCGTAGAATGCGCGGGGCAACGGCGGGCCGAACTTTACCATCGTCTTCAGATTAATCGCTCCGCTATGCTGGTCGATAGTGCGAACCGCCGCGCTCCTCTGCCTTCTCCTCCTGCCGCTCGCCGCGCAGCACGGCGATCCCCTTCGCAAGTATCTCGACTGGCCCGGCTTCACCTGGCAATGCCAGACGCTGCACCATTTCGATTTCTGCTGGCCGCCGGCTACCGCTCAACGCAGCGTCCAAGCCGCTTCCGCGGCCGCCGAGCGTGAGCTGGCGCGCATGCTGCGCATCGCCGGAGCGCAGGGTTACCGCCCGCGCATCCATTTGTTTCTCCTGGAGTCCATCCGCTCGCTCCAGGCGCTCGCCGGCGCTTACGCCGCGGGCGCATCCGTGCCCACCGAGCACGCGTTTTTTTCGTCGACGGCAATTCGGCGGCGATGGTTCACGAGCTGAATCACGAGGTCCTCATCACGCTTTGGGGCCCCTCCGAGCCATGGATCGCCGAGGGCTTCGCGGCCTATACCGCGGAACCCGATATCGACGCGCAGTGCCGGGCGCTGATCGCGAGCGGCAAGGCGCGGCCGCTCGAAGACATGGTCAATTCGTGGTGGAACGCCTCGCTGTTCCCGGCGACCGTCATATATCCGGAACTCGGCAGCTTCGTGAAGTTCCTCCGCGAGACTTACGGCGTCGCGCGGATTCGCGAGGTCTGGCGCGGCGGCGCGGGGCGCATCGCGCGCGTCTACGGCAAGCCGCTGGAGCGGTTGGAGCGCGACTGGCGCGGGGCGCTCACGGCCGTGCGACACTAGCATCTTATGTTGCGCCGCTCTTTCGCCTTCCTTCCGCTGTTTGCCGCCGCGCTCGCCGCCCAGAGCGCGGCGACGTACTTCCCGCCGCCCGGCCAATGGCAGCACAAATCGCCGGCGGAGCTCGGCTTCGATGCCGCCAAGCTCCAGGAGGCCATCGCGTACGCGCAGGCCAACAACAGCACCTGGGATTTCGAACGCGACCAGGTCCGCACCTTCGGCGCGGTGCTCGGCCCGCTGCCCAAGCAGCACGCCGCGACCAACGGGATCATTCTGCGCCACGGCTACATCGCGGCCGAATTCGGCGACACCAAAGCGAACGACCCGGTGTACAGCGTGGCCAAGAGCTTCATTTCGACGGTGTGTAGCCTGGCCGTCGAGCGCGGGCTGATCAAGGACGTGAACGATCCGGTCGCGCGGTACATCCACGACGGCGGCTACGATTCGCCGCACAACGCAAAGATCACGTGGAAGAATCACCTGCAGCAGGAAAGCGAATGGGAAGGCACGCTGTGGGGTAAGAACGCGGACTTCGTCGGCGTCGAGCAGTTCGGCCGCGGCCAGCGGCAGCCGCGCGAGATTCACGACCCAGGCACATACTACGAGTACAACGACGTCCGCATCAACCGCTTCGCCCTGTCCCTGGCGCGCGTGTTCGGCAAGGGTCTGCCGGAGGTCCTGAAGACGGACATCATGGACCCGATCGGCGCGTCCTCCAACTGGCATTGGTATGGCTACTTCAATTCCAAGGTGGAGATCGAGGGCCGCGAGATCGAATCCGTCAGCGGCGGCACGCGCTGGGGCGGCGGTCTGTGGATGAACTCCGAAGACCTGGCGCGCTTCGGCCTGCTGATCCTGAATCACGGCCGCTGGCGCGATCGCCAGCTCGTGTCCGCTGTGTGGCTGCGCGACGCCACCACGCCCAGCGCGCACGGACCCGACTACGGTTACCTGTGGTGGCTGAACACGCAGCAGAAGCAGTGGCCGCACGGCCCGAAGAGCAGCTTCGCCGCGCTCGGCAACGGCTCCAACTGCATCTGGATCGATCCCGAGCACGACATCGTTTTCGTGTGGCACTGGTACCGTAATGCGGCGATGG
>DASRCB010000123.1:0-9274 GCA_035653295.1 Bryobacteraceae bacterium | reverse complement strand
CCTCGATGTCGGTTCATCGCATCCTGGGGGTGTAGAAGCTCCCAAGGGTTAGGCTGTTCGCCTATTAAAGCGGTACGTGAACTGGGTTCAGAACGTCGCGAGACAGTTCGGTCCCTATCTGCGGTGGGCGGAGGAGATTTGAGGGGTCCTGTCCTTAGTACGAGAGGACCGGGATGGACGAACCTCTTGTGATCCAGTTGTCGCGCCAGCGGCACGGCTGGGTAGCGAAGTTCGGTCAGGATAAGCGCTGAAGGCATATAAGCGCGAAACCTTCCCCAGGATGAGATCTCCCAAGCGGGACATGCCGCTAAGAAGGGCCGTGGAAGACCACCACGTCGATAGGACGGATGTGTAAGCGCAGTAATGCGTTGAGCTTACCGTTACTAATAGCCCGTTCGGCTTGACCATAAAATTTACCCGCAATACAGCGCAGGCCAAACATTCTCTTGTTCTTGTGTTCCCCGTCAGTGTTCAGCAAGCTTTCCCCCCAGGGGAAAGCCCCCGACCTTTGGGTGATCTTAGCGTGAGGGCCCCACCCGTTCCCATCCCGAACACGGCAGTTAAGCCTCACAGCCCCGATGGTACTGCACGCGCCAAGTGTGTGGGAGAGTAGGACGTCGCCCAATTAACTACCAACGCCCCGAGCCTCACCGCTCGGGGCTTTTGGTTTTCTGGCCCACACTGCGACCGCTCCTCCCCTCGCGGCAAATCAAATTTAAAGAGCACGCGCTCCACCACTGGACGTCAGCCCTCATCTTCGAGAAAATAGTAAACGTGAACCCCGCAGTTTGGCACATCATCACCTGGAAGGACTACATCGAAGGACCGTTCGAGACGTACGAGAACGCTCTGGCCGAAGCGATGGAGCTCGGCCGTGAGAATCGTACCAAACCTCAGGTGAAGCGGCTGTCGAGGGATTTCTATCAGTACCGCGCCCCGTACGATAAGCAGGAAAAATGGTGGCCCACGTTCTGGATCTGCACCGAGCAGGCCGCCCGGAGCCGGGGAATCCCCATCGACCGCTTCATCGCCCAATACGATGAAGCGGCCTGAACTTCAGCCGCTCAACTGAGCTTACCGCGAGCCGCCCTCGGCGGCTGACGCCCGGAAGCCAATCGATGATCGCGCGGGATTCGTGTGCCCGCAGTTCTTCGTGAGCGTTCATCCGCGGCCAGTCTCGATCGCTAACGTGAGTTGGCCTGAAACAAAAACGCCCTGCTTCGGCCAAAACCGGAGCAGGGCTGATTGTTCAGGAGGAGTACGCGAACCTTAGCGGTGGAATCCTCCGCCGCCGTGAAAGCCGCCAAAACCGCCGCGGCCAAACCCGTTGTTCATCCCCAGACTCGGACCGCGCGTGATCGCCATCCGTGGCGCGCCGCCGCGAAACGCGGGCCTCGGCGCCATGCGGCGGCCGATCGCCACCCGCGACCCTGTCGCCGGAGCCGTCCGGTGATGCCACCAGCCATGACCTCCGCCGTAATAACCGCGGCCGACAATCACGCCGCCGCCGTAATACCACGGGTTGTAGAACGGCGAGTAGAACGGATACCCGAACGGGCTTATGAAAGCCGCATCGCCGGGCATGAAGGCGTACATGCCATACCACGGGCTCCAATACCAGCCCGGACCATACCACGGCAGCCCGCCGGCAACCACCATCTGCACATCCGCCGCATTGGCCTTCGCCACATACTCGGAGCGCAGCTTGCTCCAGGCATACAGGTCATCTTCCGATGCCTTATCGAACTTCTGCGGTTTCGCGTTCGCCGCCGTGAGCAGCAGCTGGTGATCTTTCTTCACCTTCACCGTGCGGTCGCCTTCCCGCACATCGGCCTTGCCGTCGATCACGCTGACAGTCGGATTCGCATCCGCCGTGAACCGGTAAAGACCGTTTTTCTGAATGGTCGTGACGGCCCCTGCATCGGCGATCTGCAGGTCGTTCTCTTTCATGAGCATGCTCACTTCGAGCAGCGCTTCGCCGCGTGTCACCGCGACGCTCGTCTGCGTGAGCCCCGGATTCTGCATCCGGATCTCGCTGTTATCTCCGACGCGCAGGAACACTCCGGGCGTGAGCAGCACTTCCGCTTTGCCCTGCCTGGTGTCGAGCACCTGACCGCTGTCCAGCTCTGCCGAGCCGATCGACCTCGCGCCCAGCGGCTGCCCATCGAGCAGCACCTGCCCTTCAACGTAGTTGATTGTTCCCGGCCGGGCGGTTGTGTTCGCGGCCCAAACGGAGCCGCCGGCCGCCATCCCGATCGCGACCGTCGCAATCGGAAGCAGCCTTTTCAAGCTTTGCCATTTCATTTCTTGTCACCCGTTATGTTAGATGCTTAACGGTCAGCATCGGTCACACGGGCGCAACAGCCTGAGCCGGAATGGGTTAGCGCGCCATCGCAGGAGCTTCCTGGAAAGCCCGCGCGTAGTCGTTCAGGAACTGCTCCAAACCCTTGTCGGTCAGCGGGTGATTGAACAACATGTCCATCACCTTGTATGGCAGGGTGCCGATATCCGCGCCCGCCTTCGCCGCGTCGATCACATGCATCGGCGCGCGCAGCGAGGCCGCGAGCACCTGGGTCTTGAAGCCGTAGTTGCGGTAGATGGTCACGATGTCGCGGATGAGATCCATGCCGGGAACGCCGATATCATCCAGCCGGCCGACGAACGGGCTCACGATGTAAGCGCCGGCTTTGGCCGCCAGCAACGCCTGCGCGGCGGAAAAGCACAGCGTCACATTGGTGCGAATGCCTTCGCGGCTCAGGACAGAGCAGGCGCGGATGCCATCGCGCGTGAGCGGCAGCTTCACCACCACGTTTCGATGAATGCGGGCCAGCCGCCGGCCTTCCGGCAGCATCTCATCGCTGGCCGTGGAGACGACCTCGGCGCTGACATCGCCGTCGATGATGTCGCAGATCTCGCGAATCTGGTCCTCGATCGGCCGCCCTTCCTTGGCGATCAGCGAGGGATTCGTGGTCACGCCATCGACGATGCCCCATTCCGCGCCCTTGCGCAGCTCGTTCAGATTGGCGGTATCAAGGAAAAACTTCATCGCTCCTCCCGAATGACGGTGTTCCGCAGCACACCGATCCCCTCGATATCCACCTCAACGGTCGATCCGGGCTGGAGCGAGCCTACTCCGGGCGGCGTGCCGGTGGCGATCAGATCGCCCGGTTCCAGCGTCATGAAGTCGGTGACGAACTCGATTATAGCAGCGATACTGAAGATCATTTCCCGCGGCGATCCCTCCTGCCGCACGACGCCATCCACGCGTGTGCGAAGGCGGATGGAATCGATTGGGAGCTCCTCTTTCGGCGTCAGGCACGGGCCGACGGCACAGAAAGTATCGAAACCCTTCCCCCGCGTCCACTGCCCGTCGCTCTTCTGCAGGTCCCGAGCGGTGACGTCGTTCACACAGGTGTAGCCGAGGACGTAATCCATCGCCTGATCCTGGCGAACATGGCGGGCCCGGCGCGCCATCACGACGCCGAGCTCACCCTCGAAATCGACCCGCTGCGAAATGGCCGGCCAGACGATCGCGTCTCCGCTGGCGATCAGCGACGACGGCGGCTTCAGGAAAATCAGCGGCTCTTTGGGCGTCTCGTTGCCCAGCTCGCGCGCGTGTTCGGCGTAGTTGCGGCCCACGCAGACGATCTTCGAGGGCGTGCAGGGCGGCAGCAGCTGCGCGCTCACGGGCATTTCCTCAACTGTGGCGCGGCGTACGGCAGGATCGCCATCGCCGGCTGTCGGGCGGGTTGCCGGATCCAGGGTATAGCGGACAAGTCGCATGCTCGAGCTCTGGAGTCAGCTTCGCACACCGATTGTTTTCTCGATTCAGAAAACTCTGGCAATCGTCTAAGGAAATGTGATACTCATCGATACACAGAGTTCATCGGGGGCATCATCCATGTGTGTACCAGGGTATTGGTTGCAGCGTACCAGGGACTTCGAAGGCGCCCGGTCCAGGCTTTTGAGGCGGAAGTACTGCTGACGCTAACCGGCCTGAAATCAATACTGATGGTGTCATGTCACGGTCTGAACGAGAGATGGTGAAACGGATGCAAAGCGACGATTTCCGGCTGCCGCCGCTGATTCTGCACCCGTTCTCCGACGCCAACGGTCCGTCGCGCCTGGTCGAGAGCTCGCGGGCCAGCCTCATGCTCCAGGGGCTTTTGCCGACCGGTGAGTTTACCCGCGAGGAACTGGATCAGCGCCTGCTCGATGGCCGCTACTGTGAGCTGCGCATGGTCTACTATGTGGGCCGGGATGTGATGCGCTGGCTGGAACAGTGCGTCGATCTTGCGGTCCGCAGTCCGGAGGAGTTTCCCAACGCTACGGACGTGCACAGTTTTGCCGCCTACCTGGTTCAGAACCCGCCGGAAGCCGTCCGGCAAAAGCTGACCCGCTGGGGTGTCGCCGACTACCGCTCCATCTTCTCCCGCGGCATCGCCCTCAACGTCATGTTCGCGGATGCGCCGCCGCGCAACCTGTTGGCCGACGATTTCGTCCGCAGTTATCACCACTTCGCCGACCAGATCTTCGCCTCTTTCCAGCGTCAGGCGCAGTTCGCCGAACTCGACGCCGAATCCTACGCCTTCGATTTGTTCGCTTCTTCCGAGTACTCCCGCATGCTGGAGCGCGCCTGGGGCGAGCAGGCCGCCGGCTGATTTACGCTGACCGCAGGCGAAATCCTGCTTCACAAGACTGTATTCTGATGGGCATGGACCTTCCGCGCCTGTTCACCGTCCGCCAGAAGCTTGCGGACCGCGCTCTTGCCGATGTTCGCGGCGAAGCCGAGCGGCAGCTTGCCGCCTCCGGTTTCTCCTCACGCGTGCCGCGCGGCTCGCGCGTCGCTATCGGCGTGGGGAGCCGCGGTATTTCGAATATCAACACCATCGTGCGCGCGGTAGTCGACTACTGGAAAGCCCAGGGGTGCCAGCCGTTCATTTTCCCGGCCATGGGCAGTCACGGGGCGGCGACCGCGGAAGGTCAGGCCGATGTGCTCGCGCACTACGGCATCCACGAGGCGACCATGGGCTGCCCGGTCATCAGCGCGCTGGACGTGGTTCCCCTCGGCCGCACCGCCGACGGCGTCGAAGCGTACATGGACCGGAATGCCTTCGAGTCCGACGGCGTAATGCTGATCGGGCGCGTAAAATGGCACACCGACTTCGCCGGCCGGCTGGAGAGCGGCCTCTTCAAGATGATGGCCATCGGGCTCGGCAAGTTCGCCGGAGCTCGGCAGTACCACACCTTCGCGTATCGCCTCGGGCTGGAGCACGTCATCCGCACCGTTGGCCGTCAGGTGCTGGGGAGCCGTAAGATTCTCGGCGGTCTGGCGATCCTCGAGGATGCCGGCCACAATACGGCTCGGCTCGAGGCCGTGCCGGTGGAAACCATGGAGCAGCGTGAAGAGGAGCTGCTCGCGCTGGTCAAAACCTGGATGGCGCGCATTCCCGTCCCTCAGGTGGACGTCCTGATCGTCGACGAGATTGGGAAGAACATCAGCGGCGCGGGCATGGACACCAAGGTGATCAATCGCAGCGTCCATGCGGAATACAATCCCTGGCCGGATATTCCCCGGGTGGAGCGCATTTTCGCGCGCGATCTGACCAGCGGATCGTACGGAAACGGGGTTGGCATCGGAATGGCCGACGTGATTCACGACCGCATTCTGGACAAAATCGACTGGACGCCCACGCACATCAATTCCCTGACCGCCTCAACGCCGGCCTGCATTCGAACGCCGATTCACTTTGCTTCGGATCGCGAATGCCTGGAGCGAATCGCGCCTACGGTGGGTAAGCTGGATGCGGGTCAAATCACGTACGTGCAGATCCGCAACACGCTGGAACTTGGAATCGTGAGGATGAGCGAGAATCTGCGGCCGCACATTGAATCCAGCACGGATCTGGAGATTCTCGACGGTCCGCGGCAGATGGGTTTTGACCGCGCGGGAGACCTGCTGCCGTGGGAACGCAGCACCGAATGGGTTGACACGGCGGAGGAGGAGAGAGGGCCCGCCCCATCCGCCGTGGGATGAATGGGAATCAGCCGCCAGCCGCTTTGAGCGTGCTGCCGATCTTGCTGAAAATGGAGCTGATGCTGTTGGACACGCCGGGCATGATGGCCCCGGCGGCAACGGCCACGAATCCCGCCATGAGGGCGTATTCGATGAGGTCCTGGCCGCGCGTATCCTTCCAGATTCTCAACCTGAGGGCAATGTTCTGCAAACGCTTCATTATCTTCTCCTCTCCCCGCAACTTCGATCCTGGTCAGTTGCTATGTGTAAATTAACATCGCGTTTGGCCGCTACAAATCCGCGTTAGCCCCTAAACGGATGCTGGAAAGAACTAAGGTTCGGGCCGGCGCAGGCATGTGCCGAGGCATGGTATTCCTACGAAGATCCGGGCAGGGGCAGGCGCCCGGCTACAGGGAATTGGTGGAGGCGTCTACTGTAGGCGCGGCCGCCGGGGGTGCGGCGGCGCGCTCGCTCCGAACGCGCTGCACTAGCAGAATCAGGAAGATAGCGGCTAATCCTGTGTTCAGGGCCCCCATGCCGATACTGCCCCGCATCAGCTGAGTGATTCCCAGCGTCAGGAGTGAGGCGAGCGACAGCCCGAACAGGACCTGCGCCAGCCGCGGTTTGGCGATGTCGAGCATATAGGACAAGCCGATACAGCAATAGAGGACACCGGAGCCGACCTGCCTGCGGGTGACGATCTCGATCGCCCCGCCGAGCAGGAAAATGGCCGCAAAGGTGAACCAGAGCACCGGCGGCGCGGGCTCGTCTGTTTTCAGGCGCACGCGCATGGAGCAATTCCCTCAGCCAGTTCATCGGCTGTTTCCCTGTGTTTCATCACCCCATCCGCCACCCTGCCTGCTACGCTGGACTTTTCTACCATGGCGAACACTCCCATCACCATCGCGCACGGCGACGGCATCGGCCCGGAGATCATGAATGCCACGCTGCGGATCCTCACCGCGGCGGGCGCGCGGATCGAGCCGGAAACCATTGAAATCGGCGAAAAAGTCTACCTGCGCGGCAACAGCGCCGGTATCGAGCCGTCCTCCTGGGAATCGCTGCGCCGCACCAAGGTCTTTCTGAAGGCGCCCATCACGACTCCACAGGGCGGCGGCTTCAAGAGCCTGAATGTCACCACACGCAAGGCGCTGGGCCTCTATGCCAACGTCCGCCCCTGCGTGTCCTATCACCCCTTCGTCCAGACCAAACACGAAAAGATGGACGTGGTGATTGTGCGCGAGAACGAAGAGGACCTGTACGCCGGCATCGAATATCAACTCAGTCCGAATGTCGTCCAAACGCTGAAGCTGATCTCGCGGCCCGGATCGGAAAAAATTGTCCGCTACGCCTTCGAATATGCTCGCCGCCACGGCCGTAAGAAGGTAACATGCTTCACCAAAGACAACATCATGAAGATGACCGACGGCCTGTTCCACAAGGTGTTCGATGAGATCGGCCAGCAGTACCCGGACATCGAGAAGGAACACTGGATCGTGGACATCGGCGCGGCGAAGATGGCCGACACGCCGGAAGCGTTTGACGTCATCGTGATGCCGAATCTCTATGGCGACATTCTTTCCGACGTTGCCGCGCAGATCGCCGGGTCGGTAGGGCTCGCCGGGTCGGCAAACATTGGCACACAGTGCGCCATGTTCGAGGCCATCCACGGCTCGGCGCCGCGGCGCGCCGGCCAGAACCTCGCCAATCCGTCCGGCCTGCTGCTCGGAGGTGTGCTCATGCTGGTGCACATCGGGCAGGGCGACGTCGCCGAGCGCGTGCACAACGCCTGGCTGCGCACCATCGAAGACGGTGTTCACACCTACGACATCTTCACCGAGGGCGTCAGTAAACAGAAGGTCGGCACAAAAGAATTCGCCGAGGCGGTGGTGGCGCGCCTGGGGCAGAAGCCCGAGAAGCTTCGCGCGGTCCACTACGCGGCAGCGCCGGCGGGACAGCAGGGCGTCTCTGTTGGCGAGCTCCGGCAGGGCGGGGAGAAGCGCATCGACGGCATCGACGTTTACGTAGAGTGGCCTTCCGCCGATCCGAACGCGCTCGCCCAGGTGGCGAATAAAGCGAATGCCGACGGGCTGAAACTGACCATGATCTCGAACCGCGGCGTGAAAGTCTGGCCGGAAGGGCTGCCGGAGACGTTCTGCACCGACAGCTTCCGGCTGCGGTTCACGGCCGATGGCGGCACCACGATTCGGAAGACGATCGATCTGCTGGGGCGCATCGATGCCGAGGGGCTGCAGATCGTGAAGACCGAGGGATTACGCAGCTACGACGGCCACCCCGGCTACTCGCTCGCGCAGGGCCAGTAACAGATGAACCCGCTCGTCGGCGTCATCATGGGCAGCCGGTCCGACTGGGAGACCATGCGTCATGCTCGCGACGTGCTTGCCACTTTCGACGTGCCGCACGAATGCCGCGTTGTTTCCGCGCATCGCACGCCACAGTGGATGGCCGAGTACGCCTCGACGGCCGAGAGCCGGGGCATTCAGGTGATCATTGCCGGAGCGGGCGGGGCGGCGCATCTGCCCGGCATGGTCGCGGCGCAGACGGTGCTTCCGGTGCTTGGCGTTCCCGTGGAGTCGCACGCGCTCAAGGGCATGGATTCGCTGCTGTCCATCGTGCAGATGCCTGGAGGCGTTCCGGTCGGTACGCTGGCCATCGGGAAGGCCGGCGCAACGAATGCGGCGCTGCTCGCGATCTCGATTCTCGCCAACAACGACCCGGCGCTTCGCGACAGGCTGCGCCGCTATCGCGCCGACATGGCCGAGAAGGTCCGCGGAGAAGTGCTGGAGTGAAACCAATTCTGCCCGGCGCGACGGTGGGCGTGCTGGGAAGCGGGCAGCTGGGGCGCATGTTTGCCATTGCCGCGCGGCGCATGGGCTACCGGGTTCACACCTTCTCGCCCGAGGAGGACACTCCGACAGGCCAGGTCGCGGATGTCGAGATCACCGCCTCCTACGACGACCTCGACCGCGTTCGTGAGTTCGCCCGAGGAGTTGCGGCGGTCACCTTCGAATTCGAGAACGTTCCGGCCGCAACCGCGGCGGCAGCGGCCGAGTGCGCCGTGGTGCGCCCGCGCGGCGAGATCCTGCACATCACGCAGCAGCGCTTCCGGGAGAAGAGTTTTCTGGTCAGCGCCGGCCTGCCGGTCACGCCGTTTCGCTACGTCACCTCAATGGCTGAGCTCGCGGCTGCGCTGGATGAGCTGGGCGCGCCGGCGGTGCTCAAGTCAGCGGCATTCGG
>DASRCB010000122.1:0-36847 GCA_035653295.1 Bryobacteraceae bacterium | reverse complement strand
TTATTACGCTCTGCGCGACACGCGCACGCCGCTTCGCTTTGCCGTTCTCCGCGTGGCGCTCACAACGGCGCTGGGCTGGCTGTGCGCCGTTCCACTGCCGCATTGGCTGGGTATCGAGCCGCGCTGGGGCGCCGCGGGCCTGACCGCCTCGGCGGGAGTGGCCGGCTGGGTGGAGTTCGCTCTGCTGCGCCGCGGACTCAATCGCCGCATTGGCGATACGGGTCTGCCCTTCGCTTTCGTGGGACGCCTCTGGTCCGCCGCGCTGGCCGGCGCAGCCGTGGGGACTCTGCTGCGGTTCGCTCCTCACCTGCACCCGGTGGCCATCAGGGCCGCATTCATTCTGGTCCCTTTTGGCCTCATCTACTTCGCCTTCAGCGCCTTTTTCGGCATCGAGGAAGGCCGCGGCCTGCTGCGGCGCGCCGGCCGGCTGCTGCGGCTTAGCCGCTAGAACGCGCCGAAAAAGGGCTGGAACGAATGCCGCGGTATGTACGTTCTCTCCTGCAAGGAGAAGCATACGCATGCGCCTTACTTCGTGTCTGACCCTCACCGCCCTTATCCTGTCGGCCGCCGCCGCCGTGGCTCAGGACAAAACTCCCGCCAAAGCTCCTGAACCGCGCACCCTGAAGGTAAAGCTGAATTACACAGGCACAGGGACCGTCGATGACAAGCATCACATCATCGTGTTCCTGTTTGATTCGCCGGATTTCATGAAGGGTGAAGGAATGCCCATCAGCGAGCAGAGCGCGGCGGCTAAGGACGGGACGGTAACCTTCAGCGATGTCGACAAGTCGCCCGTGTACGTCTCTACCGTGTTCGACCCCTCGGGTCAATACGACGGAATGTCGCAGCCTCCTTCGGGCGCGTCGCTGGGGGTATACAGCAAGACTCCAGGCGAGGCCTCGCCGGTGAATATCGAGCCAGGCAAGACCGCCGAGATCGAGATCGCGTTCGACGATTCCTCGAAAATGCCATAGCCGCCGATTTTCCGCGCCATTCATAGTACGCTCTGACAATGGACGCGGAGTTCGTAACCCGTTTTATGAATGAGGTGCGTCAAGGTGCGCCCGCGGACGAGGCGCGCCGAGGTAATCACCGCATCCTCACCTCGCTCTACGACGCCCTGATTCGGGGTGATTATGAGGGCTTCGGTCAGTTACTCGCCGACGATGTGGAATTGGACATTCGCGGCGCGGGACCGATGGACGGGAAATGGACCGGCCGCCGGCCTGTGCTCGAAGCAGTACGCGCGAACTTCTCCCAGCTCGCGGAGCAGAGGCCGGAGATCGAGTGCATGCTCTGGGAACGCGACTGCGCCGCGGTCCTGTTTCGCGAGAGCGGGAAATTCCACCACGAGGGGCGGGATTATCGCGCGCGCGTGGTGCAGTGGTTCACGTTTGGCGGTGGGAAAGTCACGAAGATTGACGAAATTGTGGCCATGAGCACGGCCTGAGAGCAGCATCGCAGCAACGCTGTGCGTCAGAATTCCACCGAGTGCAGATACACCAGGCTGTCGGGGACCTGCTTCGGCGCGTCCGGGCTCTCGTCTTCGATGTAGTATCGCTCCACGCCGGCCTTCCTGGCGGCGCGCAGGATCTCCGGCCACGGCAGCATTCCGGAACCCACGGCCACGCTCTCCTCGTCCGGCGCCTGGCCCGACAGATCGCCGGTTTTGGATTCCTTCGCCAGATCCTTCAGGTGCATCAGGCGGAAGCGCCGAGGATACTTCTCCAGCAGTTTCACGCAGTCCTGCCCGGGAACCGCGATCCAGAAAGTGTCCATCTCGAAGAACACCGACGCGGGTTCGGTTTTGGCGGCGAGCGTATCGAACAGCGTGCCCTGAGGTGAGGGGCCGAACTCGTACCCATGTGGATGATACGCGAAGCGCAGCTTCGATCCGGCCAGCTCCCGCGCCCACGCGTTCATCTCCAGCGCCGCGCGCTCGGCGTCCGTGAGCGTCAGCGCGCCCTGATGAGGAATCCACGGAAACACCACCCACTCCACGCCAAGCGTCTTCGCGTCGGTGGCCACTCCGGTGAGGTCCTTCGACATGCGGTCGTACTGCGCGAGCAATGACGTCGCGCGCAGGCCGGCTGCGTCGAGCGCCGCGCGAAAATCGGCCGCCGTCAGGCCGTAGAACTCCGGAACCTCCACCTCATGGAATCCCAGACTGCGAATCTGCTTCAGCGTGGCGGGAATATCCTTCTTCATCTGCCGCCGGAAGCTGTAGATCTCAAACCCGAGCGGGCCTGCGAAGGTGTCCGCGCGCGCGCTTGCCGCGGCTGCGGTCATGCCCGCGAGAAATGTCCGTCTGGTCATGTCGTCAGTCTACTTCGCGCCCTGGTTAATCCAGATGTCCAGTCGCGGCGTCTGGTAGTTATAGGGCTTGCCGAGAATGTCGGGCAAGCCGTCGCCATTCAGGTCGGCGATCTTCGCCTCGTGCAGATCGTATCCGTGATCGATCACCGACGGCGTGAAATTGCCCGCGCCGTCGCCGTAGAAGATGTAGATCTTCGAATCCGGATTCGCGCCATCGAGCCGCTGTTCGGCGCAGAAGATGTCGGGATTGCCGTCGCCGTTCACGTCCAGCACGGCCAGGCTGTGGCCGTAGTGAATATCGGCGATCTTATGGGGAATCCACGTGCCCTTCACCCACTCGTACCAGTTCAGCGGCCCGTCCCCGTCGCCGACCACAAACACCACTTCGGGACGGCCCCCCTGCTTCAGCTGACCTGCCGCGGCGCGCGAAAAGCTGTAGCTCGGATCGATGAGATTGGCCTCGAACTTCAGGCCCCCGAGATTGCGGTACCACCGGCCGCCCCCCACGATGTCGGGCCGGCCGTCGCCATCGATGTCCATCACCGCGAGTCCCTCGTGTTCGTTCGTGCCGCGAAACGAGGCCGGCGCGCCGCGCTGCACCGGCTCGCTGTCGGCGCTGTAGGCGTAGACCTGCGTGATCGGCCACTCGCTCACGCCGCGTGGGTCTGACGGGATCTTCGCGATAAACAACCCGTGCGCGTCCTGATTCCAGAAGGCGATTTCCGGACGGCCGCAGCCGTCGAAATCGGCGGCGATCTGGTCGTGGTGTTTCGCCGCTCCGGAGTTCTTGATCAGATGGCGTTTCCACGGACAGTCGAAATTCGGATACGGGTTTTCCCACCACCACACCTGATTGCTCTTCCAGTCGCCGCCGGCAATAAAGTCGAGGTCGCCGTCGCCATCGACATCCACGGCAACTCCGCCGGCCTCTATGTGCAGAGGCTGCGGCTCGATTACGGCCCGATTCCAGCCGGTTCCGCCGTGCAGATAGAGCACCACGGAATCGGGCGCCGTGCGCTCGGTGATCACGAAGTCGTTGACACCGTCTTTGTTGAAGTCCGCTACGGTCGCCGAGGTCTGCTCGCGGCCTATGTTCGGGGCTGCCAGGTCGCCGGCTGCGCTCGAGAGATGCTTCCAGCGGAATTCGGTTGCCGGTCCGGCGGCAGCGGCCAGCAGCGCGCAACCGGCTGCCGCCGCGGCCAAAGCGCAGCAGTCGCGCGGTCGTGATACTCTCATTCTCAATAGTCACCATGACACACTCGCACGTTGCCGTCGAGCGCGAGGAACAGCCGGTGAACGAAACCGAAATTGCCGTGCTCGCGTACGCTCTCTGGGAGAAGCGCGGACGTCCGATCGGCTCGCCCGAGGAAGACTGGTTCGCCGCCGAGCGCGCGTTGAAGCTGAAAAAGCTCACGCGAACATTTGGCAATCGGCTCTCCTCGCAGATGCTGGCCGCCGCGAACAAATAGCAGTTTCGCGCTGCCATTTTAACTCTCGTTGACGAAACACTGTGAGGCGTTCACAGGGCTTTTGTCTTCGTCATGTCGATGAATCCAAAAGCCATTAGCCGAAGCCCCCCTCCGAAAAGCTTGACTCCGCGCGGGAAGATATTGCCAGGAGGGAAGTCTCCAATGTCTTCCGAACGTCGTATCCGTTCTTCTCGCGAAAATGGCGCAAAATCGCACGGGCCCAAAACCCCCGAGGGCAAACTGCGTTCATGCCGCAACGCCGTAAAACACGGCCCGCTAAGCGAAATCATCGTGCTTCCAACCGAGCCGGCCGAGCGCTTCCTGCAACTGTCCACCGAACTGGAAGACGAGTTCCGTCCCTCAACGCCGTTCCAGCGGCTTCAGGTCGAATCAATAGCCGCCTGCGCCTGGCGCATCCGCCGCGTCTGGGCGCTGGAGAAGACCGCGTACAAATACGAAGCCGGTCTCATGGGTCCGTGCCAGCTCCCGCCCGACGAAAAGACCTACCGCTCCTTCCGCGCCATGGCCGATTTCACCCGCGCACTGGAGCTCCTAAGCCGCTACGAATCCCGCTACGAGCGCCAGATGGCGAGGGCATACAAAACGCTCATGGACTACGACCCGGAAAACGCGCCAATCGAACCCAATCCCACAATCGAACACCTGCCCACAGACGCGCAACCGATTGACAGCACACCAGAAATCCCACCCGAGGACGGCATACCGGCCCAGCACACAGCGGACCACGGACGACAGGGCACGGACCACCATCCCCACGCGATGGCCCTTTCGTCCAGCACACCCGAAGTCGATCCCAGGAACGGCGTACCGGCTCAGCACACAGCGGACCCCGGGCCCCGGACCCCGGGCCCCGGTTTGTCGGGCTACGGCCGACGGACCACGGGCTTTTCGGGCCACGGGCCACGGACCACAGGCCACGGGCTTTTCGGGCCGCGTCCCCCATTCGCTACAATGAAAACGTCCACCCCCGCAAAAGGTTCTTCTCCACGTTGCGCCCCGGGAAATCGTCCAGTAATTTATGCGAACCGCCCCAATGCCGTGGTGTGCCCGCATCAGCTAACTAGCAGAAACGAAACCACCTATGGCCACCAGCGACAGAATCGGATTCGTTGACCCGGCGCGTGAAGCCGTCCAGGCCCAGGCCGTCGCCACACGCTACCGCTGCGAGTTCGTCGACCTCCGCAGCGTCCGCATCGACCCGGACCTCTTCCACTCCGTCCCGGTCGACCTCATGTTCCGCTATAACTTCGTCCCCCTGGCGGCCCAGAACGGAACCCTGGATATTGCCCTCGCCGATCCGCGCAACCTCAACCTCATCGACGAGCTCTCCATCCTTCTTCGCAAGAAGCTGCGCGTCAAAGTCGCCACCCTCTCCCAGATCGCCGACCTGCTGAAAAAGACCGAGCAGTCCCAGCGCGTCCTCGAGGAGGTCACCGAAGGCTTCACGCTCGACGTCGTGGGCGACGAGGAGAATCAGGACGAGACGCTGTCCATCGACAAGCTCACGTCCGCGGACAGCGACATCGCGCCCGTCATCAAGCTGGTGGACACCACCATCTTCAACGCCCTCGAGCGCCGCGCGAGTGACATCCATATCGAGACGCGCGACCAGGAAGTCGCCATCAAGTACCGCATTGACGGCGTCCTGCACTATGCCATGCCGCCCATCTCCAAGGACTGGCACTCCACCATCATTTCGCGCATCAAGGTCATGAGCGAGCTCGATATCGCCGAGCGCCGCGTCCCTCAGGATGGCCGGTTCCGCGTCCGCTACAAAAATCGCCTCATCGATTTCCGCGTGTCCATCATGCCCACCATTCACGGCGAGGACGCCGTGCTTCGCGTGCTGGACAAAGAGTCGATGAGCGAGAAGTTCTCCAAGCTCACGCTCGATGTGGTCGGCTTCTCCGAGTCCGACCTCGTGCGCTTCCGCCGCTACATCAAAGAGCCCTATGGAATGGTGCTGGTCACCGGGCCCACCGGCTCCGGCAAAACCACCACGCTTTACGCCGCGCTCAGCGAGATCAAGAACGACGAAGACAAGATCGTCACCATCGAAGACCCCGTCGAATATCAAATCAAGGGCATCACCCAGATCCCCGTCAACGAGAAGAAGGGCCTCACCTTCGCGCGCGGTCTGCGGTCCATTCTGCGCCACGACCCGGATAAGATCATGGTCGGCGAAATTCGCGACCAGGAAACCGCGCAGATCGCCATCAACTCCGCCCTGACCGGTCACCTGGTCTTCACCACCGTTCACGCCAACAATGTTCTCGACGTGCTGGGCCGCTTCCTGAACATGGGTGTCGAGGCCTACAACTTCGTCTCCGCCCTGAACTGCATCCTGGCCCAGCGCCTGGTGCGCGTCATCTGCCAGCACTGCAAACAGAGGGTGCGCTATCCGGAGTCTGTTCTCGTCGAGAGCGGGCTCAACCCCGATGAATGGCGCGCCTTCGAATTCGCCGAAGGGCGCGGCTGTTTTGAGTGCGGGGGCACGGGGTTCCGCGGCCGAACCGCCATTCACGAGCTGCTCGATCTCAGCGAGCACATCCGCGAGATGATTCTCAACAAACGCCCCGGCGCGGAGATCCGCCGCGTTGCCCGTGAAGAGGGCATGACCTTCCTCCGTGAATCGGCCGTGGAGCGCGCGCGCGCGGGCATCACCACGCTCAAGGAAATCAACAAGGTCACGTTCATCGAGGGATAAACCGCCGAATGTCGCTGCTCGACCGCCTCCTGAACGATCCGCCGCCGGCCTTCGCCTTCGAAATCTCGGAGGCGGGCGTTGCCTTCGCGCGAACCGCCGCTCCGCAGGACGTGAAGTTTCAGCCGCTCCCGGACGGGGCGCTCCAGGTCTCGCCGCTGCACGACAATGTGCAAAACGCCGAGGAGCTTACCCAGGCTCTAGGCCGCCTCGCTCCGGTGCAGCAAGGCAAAAAACGCCGCGCCGCGCTGGTGCTGCCCGATTACGCGGCGCGCGTCGCGGTGCTCGATTTCGACAGCCTTCCCGATTCCGCCGAAGAGCAGCGGTCGCTCATCCGCTTCCGCATCAAGAAGGGCGTGCCCTTCGATCTCGATGCCGCGGTTCTGAGTTACTATCCCCAGACGCGCCGCAATGGACATATCGACGTCGTCGTCGCGGTCGTCGCCCGGGAGATTGTCGGCCGGTTTGAAGAGGTTTTCCGCGCCGCCGGTTATCAGGCCGGCCATATCGTTCCGTCTTCGCTGGCCGCGCTGAACCTGCTCTCGGCCGACGAGATCACCGTGTTTGCGAAACTGAGCGGCCGCGCACTGTCCGTCATGGTGCTCGATGGCCCCACGCTCAAGCTGGCGCGCTGCGTGGAGATGGACGACACCACCCCCGCCGACATTATGTCCGTCCTGCATCCCACCATGGTGTATATCGAGGATGAGCTCGGTTCGCGCGCGAAACGCGTCATCACCTGCGGCTTCGGCGGCCTCGCCCCGGAGCTCTCCGAGGAGTGGGGCCGCGAATGGAGCGTTCCTGTGCAGCCCGTGCAATCGCGCTTCGGCGCGCTTCGTGACAATTCGGCCGGCCTCGCCGGTTACATGGAGTCGCTCGCCGCATGATTCGCATACCCGTTAATCTCGCGACTGAGCCGTTCCGCCGCACCCGCGCCGCGGTCGCCGCATCCGGAGGCGCCTGCGCGCTCTTGTTCGCGTTGCTGCTCCTCCAGCTGTCCTTCGTGTTTGCGCAGCGCGGCCAGGCGGGCAGCACGCGCGGTGAAATCGACCACCTCAACACCCGGCTGCAGCGCATGTCCGCGCAGCAGGGCCAGCTTGAGGCTACCCTTCGCCGCCCCGACAACGCCGCCGTGCTCGACCAGAGCCTGCTGCTCAATTCGCTGATCCAGCGCAAAGCCATCAGCTGGACCCGGCTGTTCGAAGACCTCGAAAAGGTATTGCCCTGGAACGTCCAGCTGGTCAGCGTACGTCTGCCGCAGATCGACTCCGAGAATCGGGTGCTGCTCGATATGGTGGTCGGCGCTACCGACCCCGGCCCGGTCATCGAATTCATGCGGCGCCTCGAAGTTGCGCCCGAATTCGGCTCGCCGCTGCCTTATACTTCCATTCCGCCCAGCCAGAACGAAAAGCTGCTGCGCTATCGGATCACGGTGAAATATGCCCAAAAGCTTTAAGGACATCTGGCCGCCGCGCGACCTGGTCTCCGGCCTTTGGGCCGGCGCCGCCGCTCTTCTGCTGGCCAACCTCATCGCCCTGATCTTTGTCCTTCGCCCCATCGGCGGTTCGCCGCAGGAGCTGAGCGCGCAGGCCTCCGAGCTTCGCACGGAGGTCCAGCAGCATCAGCGCGCCCTCACACGCACGCGCGACATCGCCGGCAAGGTTCAGACCGGTCGCACCGAAGCGGAGAGCTTCATGGACACGTATTTCCTCGATCGCCGGACCCTCGCCTCCACTGCTGTGGCCGAAGTGGTCGATGCCGCAAAAGCATCGGGCCTGCGCCAGAAGGAAACCACCTACGCCCCTGAGCCGGTCGAAGGCACCGATGACCTGAGCATGCTCACCATCTCGGCAAACTTCGAAGGCACATACGCCGACCTGATGAAGCTGCTGAACAAAATTGACCGCTCTGACCGGCTCCTCATCATCGAGAGCCTCGCCGCCGCGCCGCAGCAGGGCGGCAACACGCTGAACATCAACCTACGGCTGAACGGCTTCATTCGTGACAACGCCAGCGGCCCGCTGGTGCTCCCAAAGGAGCAGGAGAGTGCTCCCGCCAGGTCGGCGCAGAACTTACCACCGGGAGATCGCGCCCAATGAACTGGAAGGTATCGGGGGTTGGACTCGAGCCGTGGAAGGTCGGGATCCTGGCGGCGCTGTTGCTCGTTCTGGTGTACTTCCTGTGGCCCAGTTCCCATGGCGATGAGAGCTCCGCCCCGGCGCGCCCGTCGTCGAGAGCGGCCGCGTCTTTGCCCGCTTCCGACACCGGCGCCCCGGCCGTGGGTCCTGAGATGCGCCCGCCCACTATAACCCGCCGCGCCGCCAGCTCGCGGAATCGCGACACCGTGGAGGAGTTTCGTCCCTCACTGCGCAAAATCCGCCTGGCCAACACCGATCCTTCGCGCGTCGATCCAACCCTTCGTCTCGACCTGCTGGCGAAGCTGCAGAACGTGAAGCTCGAAGGCAGCATGCGCTCGCTCTTCGAAGCCCAGGCCGGGCCGCCGCAGCCGATCAATGACGTCGCGCCCGTGAAGCCGAAAGGGCCGGTTAAGCCAATGCCCACACCGGCGCCCGCCGTCGCCAGTGGCCCGCCGCCTCCGCCGCCACCCCCACCCATCCCGCTGAAGTTCTACGGTTTCATCAATCCCGGGAAGACCGGCGACCGCCGCGCATTTTTCCTCGATGGAGACGATATTTTCGTTGCCACCGAAGGCGAGACGCTGCAAAAGCGCTATAAAATCGTCCGAATTGGCGTGAACTCCGCTGTTGTCGAAGACACCCAGTTCAGCAACAACCAGCAGACCCTTCCTCTTGTCGCGGAGGCGCAGAACGCCGGATGACGCGCGCGCGCAGCAGCGAACGAGGCTACGCCATGCTCCTCGTGCTGGTGATGGCGGCCATGATCGCCATCGCTATGTACGAAGCCCTGCCGAACCTTATGTTCGAGGCGCAGCGCGACCGCGAGCAGTTGCTCATCGACCGCGGCGAGCAGTATTCCCTCGCCATCCGCCGCTTCTATACCAAGACCGGCCGCTATCCCTCCTCCCTCGACGAACTGGAGAGCTTCCAGGGTATTCGGTTTCTTCGGCGCCGCTACAAGGACCCCATGACCTCCTCCGGCGAGTGGCGCCTGGTGCACGCGAATGCCATGGGCATGCTGACCGATTCGAAAACGCAGAAGCCTACCACCATGCAGCAGACCGCGGCACAAACCAGCCAGTTCGGCTCGCTCACCGGTTCGACCCTCGGCAACTCGCTGCAGGGCACGACGCCCGGTCAGGAGCAACCGGCAACCGGCGCGGACGCCTCCGGAAATCCGCAGCAACAGCAGCAACAGCCTGCCTGGGCGCGGCATCTCCGAGGACAGACCCCGCCCGGCGCGCTTACCGGAGGTGGCCCCGGCATGCCCGATAACAATGGAGCACAGCCCGAGTACCCGCCGGATGCCGGCGCCGCGGACGCACAGCAGCAAGTCAATCAGGGTCAGCCCCAGCAGGGCCAGCAGTTACCCGGGCAGGCCTTTCAGCCGGGTGAGGCCCAGCCTGGACAGCCTGAGCCAGGACAGGGTCAGCCCGGCCAGCCATACCCGCAGATGCCCGGCGCTCCCGGTTTTCCCCCTCCGGCGGCCAACGGTCAGCCAAACCAGCCGGGCATGAATCCCGGAATGGGCCGAAATTTCCCCGGCCTGAATCCGAACAACCCACCGCTCGGGCAGCCGTTCCCTGTCGGCCAGCAGGGCCAGCCCGGCATGAATCCCGCCGCTCAGCAGATCATGCAGCGGCTCACGAACCCCCAGGGCGCCCAGGGCGCGGTTGGCCAGCAGCAGCCGAATCCCATGTTCCCCAATCCGACGGCTGGCCCGGGCGGGGCGACCGGGGCCAATGCCAGTCCATTTACCAACGGGCCAGGCGCGAACGGCAACAACAGTCCGTTCTCCGGCGGTGGCGGTGGAACATTCATCGCCGGCGTCGCCAGCAAGGCCGAGGGCGAAGGCATCAAGGTCTATAACGACAAGACCAAATACAACGAGTGGGAGTTCCTCTTCGACGTCAGGAAAATGATGCAGAACGGGCAGCAGCAGCCCGGCCAACCGGGCCAGCCCGTGAATGGGCCAGGACTCCAGCAGAATGGGATTCAGCAGCCCGGCTCGCCTTTCCAGTCCGGCTCACCTTTCCAGTCCGGAAACTCCAATACCACTCCCGCTCCCAACCCCGGCGCCAGTCCGAATCCAATTCAGAGTCCGAACCCATGATCGAGGCGAAACACGACGTGCTCAAAACCGTGATATTGGATGTGCTCGCCCGCGCTCATGCCCAGCTTCCGCGCGACCGCCAGTGAGGCCTCGTTCTCCGGACGGATCAGGGTGTAGACCGTCTGCTGCCTCAGTGCATTCCAGATGAAATCGCAGCACGCCCGCGCCGCTTCGGTCGCATACCCCATGCGCCAGAACGGCCGATGGATCATGTAGCCGAGGGCCGGCAGGGACTCGCCTGTCCAGTCGAGCATCAGTACGCCGGCCTGGCCCACCGGCTCGCCGGTTTCGCGCCGAGCCGCGAGCCAGTAACCGCAGCCGTCGCGCGCATAGCGCTTCTGCTGATTGTCGATCCAGGTCTCAGCCTCGGCCCGCGTCAGTGGCGCGGGCCAGTAGCGCATCACCTCGGTGTCGGCCAGCATGCCGGCAAGGAAGTCGATGTCGTCCGCCGCGAGCTCCCGCAAAACGAGCCGCGAAGTGAAAAGAGGATCCATCGTTGATCGGATATTATGGCAGCATTCGTCTCGCGCTTCTCTGCACCGCTACGAGTCTGCTCGCCTGGAATCCGCCAGTCGATACCGCGGGACCGCTCACTGTCACGCTTCGCGTGCCTTCGACACTTCAGTCGCTTGCTCCGTTCCCAGGCTCCATGGTGGTGATTAACGACAGCAGCCGCGATATCGACGGTCAGTACCAACTGCGCGGCATCGACGGCTGGACCATCGCGCCCTCGCAGGCGCAGCTCCACGCGCCGGCGCAGACGCAGATCGTGATTAAGTTCGTGATCACGCCCGCGGAAAGAACGTACGCGGCCCATTACCCCGTTCACGCGTACGTTCATTTCGAGCAGGACGCCGTAAAGTACACGGCGCATCCGATCGCCATTATCGAAACGAAGGTAGCCCGCGTTCCCCCCGTGGGCGCCGGATACGGCGGCGGTGTGTTCGATGCCCCATCGGCTAAACCCGGCGCACTGGGCCGGATCGGGCCCTGGGAGGTTGTTCTGACGACGGCGCGCCACGTCCTCTTCCGTGGCCTCGGCGCGGAGTTGTCGTTCGAGCTTCCGGCTACCCATGCCGCCGTGACCATGGAGGGCGGCGCCGTCCGCATTCATCTGCTCAGCGACCCGGGCCCCGAGGCCGTCGGTGTGGGCCGCTGGTCGAAAGAGGCTCTGCGCGTCTATGCGGGGCAGGGAAATGTCATCGATCACCCCGCCGCCTTCAACCTGCCCGCCGATGGTCACCGCGAAGCGACCAGCTATGTCGCCTTCGACTTTCCGGGCATATCTATCCTCCAGGCCACCGACGTTCCTCCGGATCATCTCGAAGTCAATCCGGCCGAGCGCATCTGCACCCTCACCGCGCGGCACATCCAGACCATCAGCCTGATTCCCGCTGCCAACGTCTGGACCGCCGCGCTGCACTGGCGCGAGATCGACGGCCAGAATGCCGCCCCAGGCGTCCCGAAACTCGCCGGGCGTTTCGTCTTCGATCTCTGGGACGGCACGTTCGCCGATGCCGCCGCTCAACTCCGCCGCGCGTTCCGCTACGGCCTTACTGATTCGCTGGTGATCTGGCACGTGTGGCAGCGCTGGGGCTACGACTACCGCCTGCCGGACATCTGGCCGCCGGATCCCGATGTCGGAACTGCCGATGAGTTCAAAGCGCTGGCGCAGCTGTGCAAAGACAACGGGGTGCTGTTCGCGCCGCACGACAACTACAACGATTTCTACCCCGACGCCGATGGCTTCACCTACTCGAAGATCGCCATGCTGAAACCCGGCGCCGAGCCGTGGCCTGCATGGTTCCATCGCGAACGCAATGCCCAGTCCTACCGCTGGCTGGGTGATTCGTTCCGCCCTTTCCTCGAGCGCAACGTCCGCCTGCTGCGCGACAATATCGCGCCCACCGCCTACTTCATCGATGTGATGTCTTCGATCGAGCCTTTCGATCAGTGGAGCGCCGACGCGAAGCTGGTCAGCGCCTCCGATAACCGGCGCTACTGGGGCGAGGCCTTCGCGTGGGTACGCAGGTTCCTCGGCAACGATGCGCCGACCATCTCCGAGGCCGGGCACGATGCGCTGATCGGCTGGCTCGATGGCGCAACTTCTGTTCATCTGCGTGTCGCCGAGCCTCCGCAGCGCGGCATGGTGTGGTCCATCCACGCCGCCGACAGCGAGCGCATCCCGTGGATGGATGCCGTCAACCACGACCGCTTTGTGCAGCACGGCGCCGGATACGAAGACCGCTACGCCGAAGGCCTCGATCGACGCGAGCACGGCATCTACAGCGACGACTACATCACCACCGAGGTCATGACCGGACATCCGGCGATGGTCTCCGAGGCGTTCGGCCGCGATGCGGTTCGGGTCTACTGGCTCCTGCACGATCTCGGGCGCGCGCTAGCCATGCAGCACATCACCGGCTTCGAGTTCGCCGGCGGCAACCTGCATCGTCAGCATGTGACGTGGTCGAACGGTGAGGTGTGGGTCAATCGCGGCGCCGAGGACTGGACGGTCGCCGGCCACACGCTGCCGCAGTACGGGTATTACGCGAGAGCCGGCGGTGTCGAGAGTGCGATCGAGCGCAGCGGTAGTCAAACAGTGCGATGGTCGAAATCGGCCTCAGGCTGGTATCGCGACGATTACCGCATCGATCGCGACGATAGCTCCGTGCGGGTGACACCGCTTCCCGGCAGCGCGCGCATGGACATCCGCCTCGAGTGGAGTGCATTGCCGTGGTCCATGCCGGAGCCGCACACGGTGGAATCGCTCAATGAAGACGGGCGCGTGCTGGAAACCGACCCGGTCCGGCGCGATGGCGCGGCGATCCTGCTCACCACGAATCCGAACCGCTTCGCGTACCGCCTACGCTGAGGGGTCGGCGGTGGAGAACTCGATCCAGCCCTGCTGTGGGATGGCGTCGAGCGGCAGGCCATCGCGCCAGATGGAGAGCTGGAACGCCGCGCGCTGCCCCGCGCCGATCCCGGCGTCGCTCAGCGGCAGCGCGAACTCGAAGATGCGGTCCGCGGCCGCGACCGGATGTCCTGCTGCGTTCGGAAAATCGACGCGCCCGCCATCGACGACCACGGCCCGCATCTGCAGCGGGTTTCCATCGCGGCCGCGCAGCGCGATGCGAACCTCGCAGTCCTTCACCTGCTCCTCGAAATCGATGCGCAGGAAAAAGCTGCGCCCGTCGCTGCCGTACATGACCTCGCGAGCGACCAGGCGCTTTCCATGCATGGCCCCGGAGCGCGTATCGGGGCGATAGCGTCCGGCGCCCATCCACTCGAAGTAACTGGTCACACGCCCGTCGATGGACGGCTTCAGGGGCGCCGTGGGCGGCTGGTCGAAGGCGCGCTGTTCCGATTTGAGAATGGGCCGCGACAGCGCCTCCGGCGGGCTGACGCCGAGCGCGCGCCAGACATTGGCCAGGTGCTGGCGATACAGCTGGTCGAACTCGGGCCGGTTTTCGGAGCCGTGCTCGGGCCCGTACCACCAGCACCAGTCGCTGCCCTCGGCGATCATGAGCTCCTCCCAGGCGAGCTTCCGCGCTTCCTCGCTGACGGCGGCGTGCATCTCATCGTACGTCTGGCGCGCCTGCAGCAGCAGGTCCCACGCCTTGTTGTCCTCCTCGGCGCCGATCCACACGTCGAAGTTGGCGTTGATCCAGGAGCCCGGGAAGATGTGGTTCATGGGCGCCGCGGGTACGGCCGCGATCGCTTCGGAGACTGTTACGGCGGTCAGGTCTTTTGCTTCGGATATCAGACCGTATAGCTCTCGCAGAAAGGGACGCCCGTTGCGGTCGTAATACTCCCAGGCGTTCTCGCCGTCGAGAATGATGGGCGCCAAGGCATCGCGGCCGGACTTCAGCAGCGGCTCAGAAGCGGCGCGAATCCGGCCGATGAAGTCGTGAGCCGCCTCCCGCGCGGTCATCTTCGAGTACACGAAGCCGATCAGGTCGCTCAGGTAGTGGTCGCGGAACAGCACGTGGATGTTACGGCCGCCCTTCGACCACAACCACGGCTGATAAGTCCGCTCCGGCGTCGGCTCCTCGCCGATGCTGCGCGCCAGCACCCCATTGTCCGTGGCAGTCCACTGGAACCCGCACTGGGCTGCAAGCCCGAGCACCTCATCGGAAACCGACCCTTCCGACGGCCACAGCCCAGCCGGCGCCTGGCCAAACTTCGAGGTCATGTATTTGCGCGCGCTCTGCACTTGCCAGCGGGCATCCTCGGGCCAGCAGAAGCGCGGCGGCAGCGGCACGTATGGGTGCGAAACGGTGGCGATATTGGAGTCGCAGATCAGCGGCAGAATCGGATGGTAGAACGGCGTTGTCGAAAGCTCCACCTGGCCGCGGGCGGAAAACTCGCGCCAGGCGGGTATCACCGCGCCGGCGATCTCGAGTTCTTTGCGGCCGATGAGTTCCTGATCCGCTCGACTGAAGCCGCGGCCTTTGGCCACCAGCTCGCGAACGGCGCTGTCGCGCTCCAGGAACTCCTCATCGAACCAGGCCAGCTGCGACAGCACCTGCAGGTCGCGGAAGGCCTGCGCTCCGAACATGCGCCGCGCGCGCGATGCGTTTCGGCCCGATCCCTGCCAGTGATCGTTCAGCTCCTGATATCGCGGGAATCTGCCGATCACGCGCGCCGTGGCCTGGAACGAATACCGGAGCAGAAACTCCTGCTCGGCTTCGGTCAGGTCCTCGGCGGGTTTGAGGGCGGCATGGAGAAACGGATCGGACGCCTTGCCCGCGGCGTACTCCTCGATCTGCGCCAGCATCGAGGGCACGAGATTGAAGGTCTGGCGCACGGCCGGAAAGTCGCGCAGCACCTCCACCATGCCGTAGTAATCCTTGAGGGCGTGCATGCGCGTCCACGGCAGGTGATACTCGCCGGTGATCAGGTCCTTGTAGAAGGGCTGATGCATGTGCCAGACGAAGCACAGGTAGATGTGCGGCATCGTCAGCGGCTGAAGAAGCTGGAGGTCGGCGCCGGCGGGTCTGTACCGCGGATTCCGCGCCAGAGCTCGGCATTGAGTGCGTCGTCGTCGATCTGATCCGCTTCCTCGAAGTTCATGCTTTCCGAGGGCAGGCGTTCGGGGCTTGCCGGATTGCGCAGGTCCAGCGGCGTGCGCGGCTTTTCCGCCTGCCACGCGGTGAAGTTGGGACTGGGAGTGAAGCTGTTGAACATGGGCGTGGCGCCGGCGTCGAAGTGCGTCAGCGGGTTCAGGCCGAGGAGCAGCTCCATGGTGCGCAGTACGGATGTGGTGTTGTACATCGTGCTGTCGACAAAGCCCCGGCGCACGTATGGCGATACCAGGTACGCGGTGGAGCGATGCGAATCGATGTGGTCGGCCCCGTTCTGCGCGTCATCCTCCACCACGAAAACCGCCGTATTCTTCCAGAACACGCTTTTCGACAGCGCTTCAATGATCATTCCCAGCGCATAATCGTTATCGGCCGCGAGCGAAAGCGGCGAAAGCCTGCCCGGCTGCATGCCATAGGTGTGATCGTTGCCCAGGCGCATGAACATGAGCCGGGGCATGTTGCCGCTCTTCGCGAAGAACGCCAGATCGGAAAGGAAGACTTTCGCGCGCTCGACATCGGGAAAGTTCAGGTCGAAGCCGCGATAATACAGGTTCGTGCACTGCGCCAGCGTATTGTCGCGGACCGCCCCGACCTGAATGCCGCCGGGTCCGGGCTCCGGCCGATTACTTACGAAATAGCCGTAATTGCGCATGCTCACGCCGTGCGCCGACGCGTTGGTCCACAGATAACCGGAGGGCGGAAACGCCGCCGGTTCGCCGCCCTCGTAATCATAGGTGCGGCGGCGTTTGGCGTAGCTGTTGGGCCACATCTTTTCCACATAATCGGGCGCAATCGCCGCGGTGCTCCAGTTGTGGCCGTCGGCGCTGACATCGCCGTTCACGTAGAAGTTGTCGAGAAGGACGAAATCGCGCGCCAGCTTGTGCTGGTTGGGTGTGATCTGCTCGCCAAACAGCGTCAGCGAAGGATCGCTCGCGCCTTTGCCGATGTCGCCCAGCACCTGGTCGTAGGTGCGGTTCTCTTTGACGATGTAGAGCACGTGCTGAATGGGCGTGGGCCCGCCGGGGCGCAGAGGGATGGGATTGCCGGGCGGCCCCATGACGCCATCCAGCTTTTCGTCGCGATAGGGCGAATTCTCGAGCGCCTCGTTGGTATACGTCGCCAGCGTCGCGTCATCGGGCGGCGGGATGATTGACAGCGATCCTTTTTGAATACGGCCGACGTATTCGACCTCCCGGATGCCCACATGAACCGGTTCGGGCTGTTGCAATGGGCTTGGGCCGCCGGGATTGGGATAGCTGCGCGCGCCGCGGCCGTTCAGCACAAACAGCCGGCCGTCGGCCGCGACGCGGGCGGCGGTGGGATACCAGCCTACGGGGATGAAGCCAACGACGTGCGTGCGCAGCTCGCTGATGTCCGCCGCGGCGACGGCATTGGCGTCGGAGCAGACGGTATAGAGCATCCTCTGATCGGGCGTGATTGCCAGCGCGCTGGGAGTCATGCCGAGGGGGTGGCGCGCGGTCATGCCGAGATTGATGGTCTCGAGATTGGTGAGAGTGCTTTCGCCCACGCCGACAACGTAAACGTTGTTGGTGTTCGCGGAAGAGATGAACATGCGCGCCTGCCATTGCGGCTGCGACTCGGGCGCGGCTTCGCCTGAGGCATCCGGTTTCCGATCGCTCCAGATCATGTCTGTGGGGTGCGCTCCGAGGCGAACCACTCCGATCTGAAAACCATTGGAGACCTGAAGCTGCTGCATCGTGCCGTCGGCCCAGCTGGTGACGAAGAAGGATTTGCCGCTGGGATGAAACAGAATGCGGTACGGCCGGCGGTGCGTTTTAAAACGGTCGAGGATGGTGCCGGACTGCGTGTTCACGACCAGGACCTCGTCGCGATACAGGCTGGCCGCGAGCAGGAGGTGGCCATCGGGAGAGACGGCCACGTCGCCGATGAACTCACGAGCTGTGGGATTATCGGCCAAAGTGAAGGTTCGGCCGGGGCGCAGCGAGCCGTCCTCCACGTTGAACGCGTATTCGAACACAGCTGCTTTTGATCCTCCGCCGACCCACAGGGTGTGTCCGTCGGGCGAAAATGTCAGCCCCAGCCAGCCGTCGGGTATGCCGGCGCGGCCTACTTCGCGCTCGGCTTTCACATCAATGACGCTGATCGATGGCGGCCGATAGCCGGCGTTGAGCACCGCCAGGAATCGGCCATCCTTCGAGAGCGCGCAGGACATTGGGAAGGTATCGAGGGGCAACTGGCGGCCGACCGGCTTCACGCGCCAGCCGCTGTTCAGCAGGAAGCTCCCGTCGGGCAGTGGCCCGACCTGAGTGCGCGGCGCGGTTTGCGAAACGAGCGCGAGGGCGACGAACCCGGCGGCAGCGCACGCACGAAGGATCGCGGAGGAGTGCACGGAATCAGGATATCGGACGTTTGTTGCGATGAGACTTACTTTGACAGGGAAGAGACTACCCGTTCGAGAGGCGATGGGTCGCCGGTTCTTCCGTCCATGTTGTCCAACATGTGCTGGAGCGAGAAACTGACCGTCAGCCATGCGAGCAGCGCGAGCGCCACGGCCTTCGCCAGCATAATGGTCCGTTTCGGATTCGGTCGGCGAGGGTTCGTTCGCCCGGCGCGATAGCGCAGGAAGAGAACGCCCAGGCTGAGGGCCGCGCCGGCGGCTGTAATCGGCTGCATCATTGCCGCCGGACTTCGGTGACTTTTCCGTCGAGCAGGCGGACGATGGCGTTTTCGCCGCTGTCCAGATCGTAGGCAAAGGTTTCCTGGACGCCGTCATCACCGGTGATGGAGTAGCGCGTTCGGGGCTCGCCAAGCCGGCTCAGCACATCTTCGCGACGCTCGCCGGCAGCAATTCTCGAAACGGCCGCGGCGGAAACCAGGCGCTTCGCAGCCGGGCGTGCCGGCTCGGCGGCCGCGACGGTGACGACTTCGACGTGTGGAGGCGCGCCCGGACGGATGCCATGCCGCAACGCCGCGCTGCGCACTGACTGATCGATGCGATTCTCTTCGGCCTTTTGCGCCTGCCAGCCCCAGGTTTTCCGGGCAGCGCGGTCGGCCATTACCTTGTAAATGCTCCGTCCATCGAGCTCACGTTCGATGGACGCCACGGGAGTCCTTGTCTCTCCGATGGAATAGTATGTGGCTTCGCCGAGCACACCATCCATAAAGCGCACGCTGAGTTTTGTTCCGTTCGCCGCGTAGTAATACCAAACCGCGTGTGCGTCCTGACCGAAGATGCGGTTGGGCTGACCGAGCGCCGCCTTCACTTCATCGGGCGCCATGAACAGGTGCAGGGACTCGGCGAGGGCTAGCTGGAACGGGCGATGGTGGAAGAACCGGACCACTCCGGGTTTGGAATCGAGAGTCCAAAAGAAGCTGCCTGAGGAGGGCGGGTAGACTTCACGGTCGTCCGGGCTCCACCAGCGCCCGTTGATCCTGCGTATGGTGACATCCGTTTTCCAATCCTCGCCTTTGATCACTTTGGTTTGAGTGACGACGGGCTCCTGGGCGACGTACAGCGGGCAGATGGCCAGCCACGCGCACACGAATGGCTTCATGACGCATCCATCGGACGGACGGGCGCTTATATCCAGTGATTAAGGTGATGTTTGCCGGGTTCTACAGCACTGGACCGATGCGCCAGGGCACGAATTCCTACATGGTCAATGGCGCGGTTCGGAGCAGGTTACAACCGGTTCAGCGAAGCCACTGCCAGACCCGGCTGCCGCAGGAGTTTGCGGACTACTCGGCCCTTGGCGCGGACGGCGACGCTCCCGAGGTTGGGAAAGTAGTTGGCTTCCACTGCTTCGCCGCCGGCGATTCTGGAAATCTCGCTCCTGATCCGATCGCTGTTTTGGTTGCCGGAGGCGCTCGCCGGATTGTCGAACATCAGCACCGCTTCGACGGTGCCCTCGTCGCCTGCGGATTTGAGCGCCGCGGACAGTCTTGGATCCACCTGGACCTTCGACTTAGCCCTTGGCCTTCCGCGCACGCTTAGATTTTACCTTGCGCGGCGGCCGAGTTTTAACCGCAGCGCTGTGCGGGGTTTGCAGCGCCTTCAGGGCCTCGACCGCGTGTACCACTCCGTGGCCGTAACGAAGCGGCGGCTCGCCCGTGATGGGCACAGCGGACGCCAAAATCGCCTCTTGCAGCTCCGGCGCGGAGGCGTTGGGTTTAGCCTGCAGAAGCAGAGCCACGAGGCCGGCCACGTGAGGGGTGGCCATGGAAGTTCCGTCCATCTCCTGCCAGCCCCCGCCCGGCTTTGCCGAGATCACTCCGACGCCCGGCGCCACGCAGTCCGGCTTGTCCGGATCGTCCTTACGATCGAAATGCTGGCTGGAACTGAACAACGCGACATGCTCGTCCTGATCGATGGCCCCAACCGCGAAGGACTGCGGATAGTTACCCGGCGACCGGCTGCTGTTCGGCCCCTCGTTCCCAATGGCGAAAACGGGCACGATGTTCCGGCTCACCAGTATATCCACGAGCCGGGTAAACACGGGATTATAGCCCGGGAACCCGAGCGACATGCTGATCACCCGAACACCGAGCCCGACGAGCCAGTCCAGACCGCCGAGGACGCGCGCAGTGGCATCGCCGCCTTCGATGACGAGGCCGGAACACAGCTTCGCTCCGGGAGCAATTCCGACAGAGCGCCCCTGCACCCGAACTCCGCAGATCGTTCCGGCGGTATGTGTGCCATGGGTGGCGGAGTCGTGGGGACTCGATTTGCCGACCTTTCCGCCGAGAAAATCCCACTCAGCAAACTCGGCCACGCGGTCTTTCAGCGCCGGATGGCTGGCATCGACTCCGGTATCGAGATGCCCGACCATGACGCCTTCGCCGTTGAGTCCCTGCTTCCATAGTTGTTGCACCCCCAGGGTTTGCAATCCCCAGGTGAGCCCTTTGGGCGGAACGGCCTGCGCAACTCTCACTGGCCGGATGCTGCCGAGCCGCGGCGCTCGCGCGGCGTAACTCACCGCTGGATGATCGTTCAGCTTCTTGAGGGTCGACTGATCGCCGTAACCGAGCGTGATGCCGAGGTTCGGAAAAGTGAGCGGGGCGTTGGCTCGATCGGCCTCTTTTACGTAGCTCAGCGGAACACTCGCGGCGCGGTGGCTGCCGAGATCGGGGAAAAGCGAGCTTGATTTCGGAAATGAGGACGCCACGGCGGCCGCGCCTTTCGCGGTCGCTCCATTTTTATTAAAGACGATTATACGTGAGATGTCATTATCGGGCATGGTCAACCTTCCTTATGGTAGGCACAATGGCTGCAATTCACGTTCTCCAGAGCCGTATCATTCGCTTACCGCCTCATTTCGCGCCGCGAAGCGCAGTGACAGACGGGCTGTGCGTTTGTTCCCAATCACGGAACCTGAGCGCACACCTGGTAAGCGTTTTTTGTGGGCGCAGCGGGACATCGAGATTCAACACCGCTGCGCGTTCGGGCGGAACGCCGGAATCAGCTCTCTCGCCAGCACAGGAGAATGACGTTCCCGCGAGGTTCCGGTCCGCATTTTCGCCGGTGCGTGCTTGCTAACGCGTCGCACGCCTAACGGCCCATTGAGGGTCACTTAGCTTTTATTGTGCTGTTGCACGACGGCGGCAGACGTCCACTCCGCTGCGTTTGTACTCAACAAAGAGCGTCCAGGCGGGCGTCGACGCCCGCCGGCTGCAAGCCGAAGGCTTGCGCCACAATCGGCATTTCAGCAGAATCTCCAAATTCCCGAGGCGGGCGTGGACGCCCGCCGCAGGACTGGAGTCCTGCCCCACCGCGGCTTCTTAGAGCACGGGACCGATGCGCCAGGGCACGAATTCCTTATGGCCCAGGCGTTCACTGGCGGTGCGTTCGCCGGAGGCGACGCGCAGCAGCAGGTCGAGGATTTCGCGGCCCACGGCGGCCTGTGTGGCGTCGCCGTCGGCGATGCGGCCGGCGTTGACATCCATGTTGTCGCGCATGCGCCGGAACGTGGCGGTGTTGCTGGCGATCTTGATCACCGGAATGGTGGGGAAGCCGATGGCGCTGCCGCGGCCGGTGGTGAAGACGATCAGGTTGACGCCGCCTGCGGCAAGGCCGGTCAGGGAGACCGGGTCGTAGCCGGGCGTATTCATGAACACGAAACCGGGACCGTGCACGCGCTCGGCGTAGTCGACCACCTCGTTCAGCGTGCTCGACCCCGCCTTGGCGATAGCGCCCAGCGACTTTTCGAGGATGTTGGTCAGGCCGCCTTCTTTGTTGCCCGGTGACGGGTTGTCGTCGAAGCTGCCGCCGAAGCGGTTGAGGTACTGCTTATACCCGCGCACGAAGCCGAGCAGCTTTTCGGCTACCGCGCGGTTCCGGGCGCGTTTCACCAGCAGGTGCTCGGCGCCGAAAATCTCGGTGGTTTCAGCGAGTACGGCCGCGCCGCCCAACTCGGCGAGCCGGTCACAGCAGACGCCGAGGGCCGGATTCGAAGTGATTCCGGAAAAGGAATCGGAGCCGCCGCAGTTCAGGCCCAGAACAATTTTCGATGCCGGCGTTTCGACGCGTTTCTCGGCCGCGGCGCGCTCGATCATGCGCGCGATATCGCGGCGCGCGGCTTCCACTGTCGCGCGCGTGCCGCCGCTGGACTGCACGGTAAGGCCGACAAGGCGGTCCGTTGCCGGCGCGGGGCCGCCGAGATAATGACTGATCTGATTGGTCTCGCAACCGAGGCCGAGGATGATGGCGGCCGATACGTTGGGGTGGTCGAGCACACCGGCGAGGGTGCGGCGAAGCTGGTCGGTGTCGGGGCCGATGGAGTGCGCGCAACCCTCGCCGTGAGGAAAGGCGACGACACCGTCCACATTGGGGGGAAGGTGTTCATCGTCGTACGACGCGGCGATCAGCTCGGCAGTATGCGCGGCGCAATTGCTGGCGGCGACCACGGCAATGTAGTTGCGCGTGCCCACGCGGCCGTCCTCGCGAGCGTAGCCGAGGAAAGTGGGGGAGTCGCGCAGAGCCTGCGGCAAAGGCTTGTCGCCGGCCGGGAACTCGTATTCGAATCCCAGCTCCTCGAAGGCCAGGTTGTGCGTGTGAACGTGCCGTCCGGGCCCGATCGGAGCACGCGCGCGCCCAATGACCTGTCCGTAGCGCAGCACCGGGGCGCCGGGTTCAATGGGCGCCAGCGCGATCTTGTGCCCCGCGGGAATCGCTTCCTCGACGAGGATTTCGCGTCCTTCGATCCGCACTGTTTGTCCGGCGGCGAGCGGTACGCGCGCGATAGCCACATTGTCGGCTGGGTTCAGATGGAGCGCGGCGTTTTCGGCGGTCGGAAGTTTGGCGATTTCGAGTAAGCCCATATCAGCGCAGCAGCACGGTTTCGGTGATCTGCTCTCCGGAGTGAACGTGATAGCCGCCGGGCACGGGGTGGAACCAGATGCCGGCGTCCTCGGGGACGACGATATCTTCGAGGCGTGACACGGTCTTCGCGTCGTTGTTCTCGACAGCCGTGATGAAGATGCTGATGTGCGCGTGCGGGTGGCACTGGGTAACGAGGCGCGGTCCGTTCACGGCGATGCCCCATTTATCGGGATATAGCTCCTGTGCTTTGGCGATCGTTGCCTTCCAGAACGCGGCGCGGTCTTCGGCGGGCATGTCGGCGAGCGAGGCGTAGTGTTTGCGCGGCAGGGCGAGCCACCGATTCGGCTTGGTGGGGTTGATGTCTTTGAGGAAGAAGACCGCCGTATCGGCGGGCTGCTTCTCGGCTTCACGGCACAGAGCGCACTGCCGGGCCTGAAGGGTGTCGGGATGGGAGTGGTCGCAGGCGCAGGTGACGATGCGGGTGTCGGCGGGGGACAGGGAAACCAGAGCCGCGCACACGAACAGCATGCGCGCGAAACACCGGGGCATGCCTCATTATACTGAGACTTGCCGAAGCACCCTCGCGCGCGCGCGGCCCTGCTGGCCGTTGGTTTCGGCGCGCTCTGCCTCGTTTATCTGAGCGGTCTGAATCGCGTCGGCATCCTGAGCACGGATGAGCCGCGCTATGCGGCGATCGGCCGGCACATGGCCGAATCGGGCGACTGGATCATGCCCCTGCTGTGGGGCCGACCGTGGTTCGAAAAGCCGCCGTTGCTGTACTGGATGACAGCGATCGGGTTTCGGCTTGGCCTGGGCCCGGAGCTTGCGCCGCGGCTGCCGGTCGCGCTGCTGAGCCTCGGGTTTCTGGCGTTCTTTTTCGTGCGGCTGCGACGCATGTTCGGCGAGCGCGCGGCTGCGATGAGCACGCTGATGCTGGCGACATCCATGGGCTGGATCGCTTACAGCCGGGTCGCCGTGACGGACCTTCCGCTGGCGGCTACGTTCGGCGGGGCGATGCTGCTGTTGGCGACGGCCGTGAGCTGGCCGGTTTTCGCCGCGGCCGGCGTGCTGCTGGGCCTGGCGATCCTGGCGAAGTCGCTGGTGCCGGTGGTGCTGGTTCTGCCGGCACTGTGGCTGCGCCGCCGCCGCTGGCGCATGCTGGCCCTCATGCTCGTGATTGCCGTGATCGTGGCGGCGCCGTGGCATATCGCCATGTACGTGCGCGCTGGCTCGCCGTTCGTGGAGGACCTATTCCTTCGCCAGCAGTTCGGAAGATTCTTCACGACAGAGCGGCAGCATGTACAGCCGTTCTGGTTCTATGTCCCGATCCTGCTGATTGGGCTGCTGCCGTGGACGCCGGCGCTGGTTGCCGTGCGCGTTCGATGGCGGCGGGATCGGCATCTGGTTTTTCTCGCCGCGTGGGCGGTGTGGGGGTTTATTTTTTTCTCGGCATCCACGAACAAATTGCCGGGTTATGTTTTGCCGCTTGTGCCGGCATTTTGTGCGCTCGCGGGAGTGGGGCTGGAGCGTGCTAAAAGGGCAGCCTGGATATTCCTCTTCTGCGGGTATTTTGTACTCGCGTTCGAAATCGCTGCCGAGATGCTGCCGTATTCGCTCGGACGCGGACCGCGGGTCAGAGATCTGGCCATCGGATGGTTAGAACTGGCCATCCCGCTTGCAATCGCCGCTATCGCCACTCTGCTTGACGTTGCGGGCCGGCGCATGGCGGCAGTGGCCCTGGTCGGAGCCGCGGTGGCTACGTACGTGGTTCTGGCCGTTGTGATCATCCTGCCTGTTGTTGATAAGCACGATTCCGCGCGGACACCGTGGCGCAACGGCCAGCGCTGCATACCCACTGGAGCGACCCGGGATCTTGAGTACGGCCTGAACTACTACGCCGAAGGACAGTTGCCGCCCTGCCGGGAACGTTGAAACCAAACCGGAAATGTAGTAATCTCTATGGACATAGGGAACAATGTCCGTCGCCGAACCAGTCCTCTACGCAACCAACCACACCGAGGCCGAGTACGATCGCATCGTTCGCGACGACATCGAGCTTTTCCGGTCCCAGGCCAATAAATTCCTTAGCGGCGAGCTTACCGACGACCAGTTCCGCCCGTTCCGGCTCCGGCGCGGCATTTACGGCCAGCGCCAGCCGGGCGTCCAGATGGTCAGGACCAAGATCCCGGGCGGAATGCTGACGGCGGGCCAGCTCGAGCAGCTGGCGGCGATTGCCGACGAGTTCGGCGGCGGCCGCGGGCATCTGACGACGCGCCAGAACATGCAGTTCCACTTCGTGCCGCTGCGGCAGGTTCCGGATCTGCTTCATAAGCTTGCGGATACGCGCCTGACCACGCGCGAGGCGTGCTACAACACGGTGCGCAATGTCACCGCCTGCCCCCTGAGCGGCCTCCTGCCGGAGGAGCCCTTCGACGTCCGGCCGTACGCACAGCGGATCGCCTTCGCGTTCCTGCACAAGGAACTTACCGACAGCATGCCGCGGAAGTTCAAGATCGCCTTTTCGGCGTGCGCCGAAGACTGCATGGCGACCTCGATCAACGATGTCGGCCTGCGGGCGCGGATCGTGGACGGCCGCCGCGGGTTCCGCATGGTGATCGGGGGCGGCCTCGGTCCGCTGCCCAGCGAAGCCCATCTGCTTGACGAGTTTGTCCCGGAAGAGAATCTGGTTCACCGCATCGAGGCTGTGCTGCGGCTGTTCAACAAGCACGGGAACCGGCAGAACAAGAACAAAGCGCGTCTGAAATTCGTCCTTCGGGAGCGCGGCTGGGAGTGGGTCCGGGAGCAGGTCGAGCGCGAATACGCGGAAATTCTGGCCAACGGGGGTATTGAACTATCCCCTTCCGTTCCGGAGGGATTTGGGGGCTTTCGCTCAGTACCACCGCCGCTGGGGTACGGGCACCTCCTCCCGGTGCTGGACAACCACGACCACCACCACCCCGAGTACGATCGGTGGCTGAAAACCAACGTTCGAGAGCAGAAGCAGACCGGTTATTCGCTGGTCACGGTGAAGGTCCCGCAGGGAAATCTGACAGCCGGGCAAATGCGCGCGCTGGCAGGAATTTCCACGGATGCCGGAGACGGCGCCCTTCGGGTCACCATGGACCAGAACCTGGTCCTGGCGTGGATCCCGGTGCGGAACATCCGGCGTGTGTACGCCGCATTGCAGGCCATTGGTCTGGCCGAGGCGGGGGTACGCGAGATCGACGATATTACGACGTGTCCCGGCGCGTACAGCTGTAATCTGGCGCTCACCAAGACGATGAATCTCGGCGAGGCCCTGTCGCACACCGTACGGGAGTTCACCGATCCTGAGGTGCGGAAGCTGAAGATCAATGCCAGTGGCTGCCCGAACGCCTGCGGTCAGCACTGGATCGGCGACATCGGGTTTTACGGGAACGCGCGAAAGATCGACGGCAAAGAGGTCCCGTACTATCAGATGCTGCTCGGAGGCGGGTACGACGATGCCGGCGTGATGCGTTTCGGGCTGGCGGTGCAAAGCGTTCCGGCACGGCTTGCGCCGGAGGCGGTCAGGCGCGTACTGGATCACTTCATCGCGAATCGCGTGGCGGGGGAGCGTTTTCGGGATTACGTGGTACGCCACAAAGTGGAGACCTTCCGCGGCCTCACGATGGATCTGGCGAAGCCGGCCGAACTCGCTCCGGAGATGTATCAGGACTGGGGCGACGATACCGCGTTCTCGCTGAAGCTCGGGCGCGGCGAGTGCGCCGGTTGAGTTTCCGCTGAGTTTCGCGCAATTCTCACCACCGCTGGTGGAAAGCCACCGAACGAAAGAAAAAGGCCTCCGGAGGATGAACCCCGGAGGCCGTTACGTCCTTTTAGTCAGGTGCGCGAAGTCGTTTAGCTGCGACGCGTAGAACGGGCGTTTGTCGTGCGGGCCGGCTCGAAGGTCGCGCCGGTGGCCATGGCAAACGCCGGGATGGACATGGTGTGGTCCATGAGATCCGCCATTGCGTGGACGGGGAGTCCCTCGGCTTCTTTGGTGAAGCACATCACCTTGCGCACATCATCGAAGTCGACTTTGATCCAGTCGCCGCCGCGGACCTGGTCAGTGGCGATCAGGTTCGACATGGGCTGAACAATCAGCCGTTCGATGGCGCGTTTCAGGTGCCGGGCGCCGTACTTCATATCCGTGCCTTCGGTGAGCAGGAAGTTCTTTCCAGCTTCGGTCACTTTGAAAATGAACGCACGGTCGGTATTGGTGTTGAATACCCGCTGCTGAACCAGGCTCAACTCGATGTCGAGGATGCGCTTGAGCTCATCGCTTCCGAGCGGCTTGAAAGTCACGATCTTATCGAGCCGGTTGATGAACTCGGGCGTGAACTTTCTGCGCGCCGCTTCTACGCCGCTGTTGCCGAGCTTCTTGTTCGTCTTCTCGTCGATTGCGCCGGCCGCGCACTGGCGTGCTTTTTCGGAAGCTCCGAAACCCAGTTTCGGACTCAGGAGCGCGGTCATTTCGGCGGCGCCGAGATTACTTGTCATGAAGATCATGGCGCGCGAGAAATCGACTTTACGGTTGTCGCCGAGCGTGAGCGTGGCCTTGTCAAGAATACCGAGCAATAGGTTCCAGAGAGCGTCGCTGGCCTTCTCGATCTCGTCGAAGAGCACGAAGCTCAGCTTCACGTTGTCGGTGTGATACTGGTTCAGCACTTCCTGGCTGAGCAGCGGATGCGTCTCGCGATGCCCCAGATATCCGGGAGGCGAGCCGATCAGCTTCGCGATCTCGTGGCTGTGCTGGAACTCGCCGCAGTCGATTTTGATCACCGCACGGGCGTTCTTCACCAGGCATTCGGCGGTCGCTTCGACGATACGGGTTTTACCGGAGCCAGTCGGGCCAAGGAACAGGAAGTTCCCTACAGGACGGCCGGGAGCACTCATCCCGGTTAAGTGCATTTGGTAAATATTAACGATTTGTTCAATCGCCTCGTCCTGACCGACGATGAGCTTGCGGAGGTTGCCCTCCAGGCTCTCGGCTTCGCGACCCGTCTTCGTCGGATCCAGGGGAATGTTTGTTCTTGTCATCTTGTGCCCCTTTCTCAAGCGCTCCTGCCCTCCATTGAGCAAGTCTCGTGCCATAATTCCGTGCTTCCGTTAAGCATCGTTACCTGCTCGGTTTGGAAGGCCTCACCTCGACCCGGCTCACCAGCGTCCGCGCTGGCATTTTTAACAGCATCATGACGATCTCCGCGACATCCTGGGGTTGGATCTTCCACTCCGCCGCGGCGCCGGATCCGAATTCGGTCGCCACACTGCCTGGCATCACGTAACTCACGCGCACATTTTCATATCGGTGATCAAGCATCATCGCTTCACTAAATCCGTTGAGCCCGAATTTCGAACTGTTGTAAGCTGCGCCACCAGCGAACGGGTTTTTACCGGCGAGGCTGCTGATGTTCACGATGTAGCCGCCGCCACGCTGACGAAAACGCGTCAGAGCTTCCCGCGAGCAGTAAAAGGCGCCCGACAGATTGGTGTCGATGGTGTGCTGCCAGTCTTCCACCGACAAGTCCGCCACGCTTTTGAAGATCCCGATTCCTGCGTTGTTGATCAGCACGTCGATCCCGTTGAGTTCCTTATCGACAGCGCGGAAGAAAGCTGCGACCTGATCCGGGCGGGAGACATCAGCCACGAAACCGGCTGCTTTGGCGCGCGGCGCACGCTGCCGCAACTCGCCCACTGCGCGATCCACGCTCTGCTGTGAGCGGCCGCAGAAAGCGACGTTGGCGCCCGCGTCGAGCACCGCCTCGACAATCGCTCGGCCGATGCCGCGCGTTCCACCGGTCACAACGACGTTCATGTTCTGTAGTGCAGGTTCGGCAGTTCTCATATCTCTTTGATGCGTTCGCCGCGCAATGAACTCCGCTTCGTTTCCGCCGGCATGTAAAATCGGCGAGAAAACAGTGGTCCTGCTTATACTGAAATAAATGCACGAGACTGGAGTGCTGTGGCTGCGCGTGGCGGCAGTGCTCTATTCAGTGGGTCTGGCGCATGCCGTGACGGTGGTTACGGCAAGGCGCAATACGCTGTTCCCGGCCGCGCTGTTCGCCTTCTACACGGGTGTGGTTCTGCAGATCGTAGCCGTCGTCGAATCATCGCTGGCGCTCGGCCATCTGCCGGTGAACAACTTCTTCGAAACCATCTCACTGTGTGCACTGATCATCGGCATTTCGTTCCTCATTGTTTACCTGCAATACCGGTTCAGCAGCCTGAGTGTGTTCATTTTTCCGGTTGTGTTTCTGATGACACTGATCGGCTCGATGGAAACTCCCATCGCCTCCTGGCCCAATACGCGCCTTCGCGATGCGTGGCTGCTGCTGCATGTTGTGCTGATCCTTCTCGGCTATGCCGGCCTGCTGCTGACGGCGGTGGGATCGATCTTCTATTTGATTCAGGAGCGGCAGCTGAAGCGGAAGCGCCCGTCCGCGCTCTTCGACCGCCTCCCGCCTCTGGCCACGCTCGACAGCCTGATCACGCACGCCATGAGCTTCGGGTTCCTGTTCATCACCCTCGGCGTGATCGCGGCGATCACGTGGGCGTTCATTGAAACCGGATCGCGCTGGATCGGTTATCCGCGAATCGGTCTGGCGCTGCTGACCTGGCTGGTGTATCTGCTGATGGTGTTCCTGCGGGCGACGGCGGGATGGCGCGGACGCAAAGCCGCGGTTATGGCCATAACAGTACTGTGCTGCGCGGCTCTGACATGGGCCGCGCATGTGGGCCTGCGCTCGATACTCGAACAATGAAATTCTGCATCACAGGCGTGAACCACCGCACGGCCCCGGTCGAGGTGCGCGAGCGGCTCGCCTTCGATGCAGCGAACATCAGCGACGCGCTTCGCGATCTGAAGCACCGGCCGGGGGTGCTGGAGGGAATGATCCTTTCCACCTGCAACCGCGTGGAGATCGCCCTTGCCACCGAAGATGGCGCCGAGGCGGCGCGCTGCGCCGACGAGTTTCTGGCGGAGAACCGCCATGTGGAGCGCGAATGGGTGACGCCGTATCTGTATCGATTCGCCGATCGCGACGCCATCCATCACCTGTTCCGTGTGGCGGCCAGCCTGGACTCGATGGTTGTAGGAGAGCCGCAGATTCTCGGCCAGCTGAAAGCGGCCTGGTCTGTTGCGCGCGAGCACGGCGCGATCTCCGGATTCCTGGACGCGCTGCTTACGCGGGCGTTCAGCGTGGCCAAGCGGGTGCGCACCGAAACCGAGATCGGCTCCAGCGCGGTATCGGTGAGCTTCGCCGCGGTGGAGCTTGCGCGCGAGATCTTCGGCAACCTGAAGAACACCACGGTGATGGTGGTCGGCGCCGGCAAGATGGCCGAGGCCGCCGCGCGCCACCTGCGCCGCTGCGGCGCGCCGCGGCTGATGGTCACCAACCGCACCCGCGAACGCGCGGCGGAGATGGCCCGGCAGTGGGATGGCCAGGTGGTGGATTACGAGCGCTTCAACAGCGTATTGCCGCAGGTGGATATCGTAATCACCTCCAGCGGGGCGCCGCATTACATCCTGACGCCCGAGCAGATGAAGAAAGTGGTGGAAGTCCGGAAGAACCGGCCCATGTTCCTCATCGACATCGCCGTCCCGCGCAACATCGACCCCGCGGTGAACAAGGTCGAGAACGTCTTTCTCTATGACATCGACGACCTCCAGCGGGTGGTCGATTCCAATGTCGAACATCGCCAGCAGGTGGCGAACGAGGCGGAGCAGATCATCCAGGAAGAGGTGGACCGCATGCTCGTCCGCCTGCGGGCGCGCGAGGTGGTTCCTACAATTGTCAGTCTTCAGGAGCAGCTGGAAGCCATGCGCGCGGCCGAGGTAGCGAGGATGAAGGGCCGCTTCGGAACGCTCACGCCGCAACAGGAGGAAGCTCTGGAAGCGCTCACCCGAGGACTGATTAACAAGATCGCGCACGGGCCCATCTCGGAGCTGCGCCGCAATGCCGCGGAGCCCGACGGCGAGCAACTGCTGAACGCCGTCCGGCGCGTGTTCCGGCTGGGCGCGTGATGCTGACCATCGGCTCACGAGGTTCGCAGCTGGCGGTGTGGCAGGCGCGCTGGATCCAGTCCCGGCTGGCGGCGCTCGGTGAAGAGGCGCGGATCGAGATTATCCACACCACCGGCGACAAGATCACCGATGTGCCGCTATCGAAGGTGGGGACGAAGGGCCTGTTCACGAAAGAGATCGAGGAGGCGCTGCTGCGCGGTGACATCGATGTGGCGGTGCACAGCCTGAAGGACATGCCCACGGAACTGCCGGACGGGCTCACGCTGGCGGCGATTCCGGAGCGCGAAGATCCACGCGATGCGCTGGTGGGCCGGCGCTGGGACGAATTGGTGGAGGGCGCGCGGGTGGGCACCAGCTCGCTGCGGCGGGCCGCGCAACTGCGGGCTCATCGCCAGGATCTGGTAATTGAAACCATCCGGGGCAATGTGGACACGCGTGTGCGCAAGCTGGATGAAGGGCAATACGAGGCGATCGTGCTGGCGTCGGCGGGACTGCGGCGGCTGGGGCTGGACGGACGCATCGCCGAGGTGCTCGATCCGGATTTCATGTGTCCCGCCGTCGGGCAGGGAGCGCTGGCGGTGGAAACGCGGGCGGACAACGGTCGCGCGCTCCAGCTTTGCGGGCGCCTTGACGATGCGAACACAAGGACGGCGGTGACGGCGGAGCGCGCGGTGCTGGCGACACTCGGGGGCGGATGCCAGGTCCCTATCGGCGCGCATGCCGTGGTCGATGGCCGTGCAGTGAAGATGGACGCAGTGGTGGTCGCGCCTGATGGGGCGTGCATCATTCGCCGGAACGCGCGCGGCGAGGCGTCGGAGGCGCGCGCGATTGGGCAGCGGCTCGGTGAGGAGTTGCTGACCGCGGGAGCGCGGGAGATTTTGGATGAGGTTTACGGACGGTCGTGAGGCAACTGCAACCCATGGTTCTCGCGCGGTGCAGGCCTTTTCGGCTGCACGGATGGCGGCGGCCGTCCGAAACGGCCGGCTTACGCCGGTTTGGCATGCGCCCCGACCCGACCACGCGGGCTAAGAGCCCGCCGGAGGCAGAGTTCCTGCCCCACAAAAACGAAGGCTGGCCTTGTGGCCAGCATGCGGCGCGAAGGGGCGTGTGAGCCGGGTCTATCTGGTTGGAGCTGGTCCGGGAGATCCGGAGCTGATCACCGTCAAGGGGCGGCGTGTTCTGGGCCTTGCCGATGCGGTGCTCTACGATCATCTCGCCCCCGAGTCACTGCTGGAGCTCGCGCCGCCGCATGCAGAACGCCTGTACGTCGGTAAGAAGAAATCCGCGCACGCGTTCACACAGGAAGAGATCACGGCGCTGCTGATCGAACGCGCGCGCCGCGGACTCACGGTGGTGCGGCTCAAAGGCGGCGATCCGTTCCTGTTCGGGCGGGGCGGGGAAGAGGTGGAAGCGCTGGCGGCCGCCGGCATTCCCTTCGAGGTAGTTCCCGGCGTGACCTCGCCGCTGGGCATTGGCGCCTACACAGGCGTGCCGCTCACGCATCGCGAACACACGTCCGTGGTGACCTTCGTCACCGGCCACTCCGTTCCACAGATCGACTGGGACAAGGTGGGCGTTTCGGAGACGCTGGTGGTCTTCATGGGCCTGACCGCGCTCGCCGACATCGCGCGCGAAATCATGGCTCGCGGCCGCTCCGGCGATACGCCCGCGATGGCCGTGCGCTGGGGCACGCGGCCGGATCAACAAACGATCACCGGCACGCTGGCCACGCTGGCTCAGGATATCGAGCGGGCGGGGATGAAACCGCCGGCGACCATCATCATCGGCGAGGTGGTGCGGCTGCGCGAGAAGCTGAGCTGGTACGAGCGCCTGCCGCTGTTCGGCCGGCGCATCGTGATTACCCGCGCCGCCGCCCAGGCCTCCGAGCTTCGTAATAAGTTGCACGCACTCGGCGCAGAGGTCCTGGAGCTGCCTGTCATATCGCTGGAAGCTCCGCCGGACCCTCGACCGCTCGAAGAAGCCATAGCGCGTCTCAGTGCTTATGACTGGCTGATCTTCACCAGCACGAACGGGGTGCGGTTCTTTACCGAGGCGCTGGATCGCTCGAAGCTGGACATGCGGGCCACGCGGGCGCGCATCTGCGCGATCGGTCCGGCGACCGCCCGGGCTCTCGCGGAACTGCATCTCAAAGTCGATCTGATGCCGGACCGCTATGTGGCTGAGAGCCTCGTAGCCGCCTTCGACGGCGTGGACCTGCAAGGCTCTCGCGTGCTGATCCCCCGCGCTGCGGTGGCTCGGGACCTGATTCCGCTTGCGTTGGCGAAGGCTGGCGCTCAGGTGGATGTGGTCGAAGCGTATCGGAACGTCGTTCCCGCGGACGCAGAGGAGCGTGCCCGGGAGATCCTCAGAGGCGCGCGCCGGCCCGACTGGATCACGTTCACGAGCTCATCGACGGTGAATAACTTTCTGGAGATCGCCGGGCGCGAGGCGCTGAACGGCCTGCGTGTTGCGTCCATCGGCCCGGTGACGTCGGAAACGCTGCGCGCGAACGGCGTAGCGGTGGACGTCGAAGCAGCCGAGTTCACGATCGACGGCCTGCTTGCCGCGATTGTCGCCGGCGACGGCCGGCTCTGATCAGTCCGTCAGACTCACGCCGGCCAGTTGTTCGAGAATCGCCGCCGGGGCTGCTTCCGGCTTCGCCAGCGCCGATCGCGGCACGATGATGGTCTGCTCCAGCGCGTATTGGCCGGCCATGACGGCGTGGGGGACGATGTCGGTGAAGACCATCCAGCTCGAACCTGGAGGGAACCGGAAGTCGTACTTGGGGCAGGAAGCCTGGTAGTCATCGCGGTGCTTCAGGTAGTCATGCAGGTGCAGCATGAACGAGTCGTAAGGCGTGCGGTCGCGGAACGGCAAGCCGATTCGCCCCAGCGCGCCGGCCAGGGTCCGCCTGAACTTCGCTCCGCCGGACCGCGCCTGACGGGCGTAGCCTTCGAGCCCGGCATCCTTGCCGTACCGACGAGCGATCCAGGCGAACGGCTCCGAAGTCAGCCAATCGCGGGTCCTCGACTGGTGCACGTTGGTGAATACTCGCAGGATCAGATCGCCGCGCGTGGGGCGGGTGGGAAAAGCGTCCACGTGCAGCAGGTCGTTGCGCTTCTTCCATGGCAGGTCGCGACCCTGTTCCTCCTGCGGCCGAAAGCTGGCGTAATCGATGTGCCAGTTCGCGGCGTACCTCGGGATCAGCTTCTGCACCAGGCTGACCGCATCGCGCGAGTATGCGCGAAGCACGCCGCCGACATCCTTTACGGCGTTTTTCGGAGCGCCGCTCAGGCCGGTGACGCGGTCCTGCTGCGGCTTGTACGCGATGTTTTTATGGACGCGCGTGTCCACGCGATTCAGGTCGCGCAGGATGGCCGTCTTCCCGGTGGACGGCAGCAGCGGGCTGGAGGGCAGGAAGAGGATATTGCCCTGTTCCAGTTCGGCCGCGAGTTCGTCGCCCCGTCCCGACTCGGTTGCGCTGATCTCGACCAGGCGCATATATCGAACAGTATCGCGCTCACGGCCTCTTGAGCCAGGTCACACGGGAAGGCGCGGTGTGTTCGCAGGCCATGACCTCGGTCACGCCGGACGCGATGGTGGCGCAGGCGTTTGTCGTGGCGGCCTGGGTGGCGAACTGCTCGGTGCTGCCGGCCGCGCGGGCGCAGTTGCTTCGTCCCTGGAAATCGATGCACAGCTCGACGCGGTATCGCGCCTGGCTCATGGTGAATCGGAACAGGACGACGATCAGCAGGATGACCGCCGCGATGATCAGCAGAATGACGGCGGGCCGCCTCAGGCCGGACCTCCGGCGAAGAAATTGCCCATAGCGCGGAACTTGCGATAGCGCTCGTCGATGAGCGTGGCCCCGGGGATCGGCGTGAGCTCCGCGAGCGCTGAGCGCAGCGTCTCGCGTACTGCCGCGGCGGCCTGATCGTAATCGTTCTGAGCGCCGCCTTCCGGTTCGGGGATCACGCCATCCACCAGTCCGAAGCCGAGCAGGTCCTGAGCGGTGAGTCGCAGCGCTTCGGCCGCGCGCGGCGCCTGCGCGGAATCGCGGTAGATGATGGCGGCGCAGCTCTCCGGCGAGATCACGCTGTAGACGGAATTTTCCAGCATGTACACGCGGTTGCCGACGCCGAGCGCCAGCGCGCCGCCGCTGCCGCCTTCACCGATGATCACCACGATGATCGGCGTGGCCATGCGCGCCATCTCCCGCAGACTTACCGCGATTGCTTCCGCCTGCCCGCGCTCCTCGGCGTCGATGCCTGGGTATGCGCCGGGCGTATCCACCAGAGTGATCACCGGCCGGGAAAACTTCGCCGCCATGTGCATCAGGCGCATCGCTTTGCGATATCCCTCCGGCTTGGGCATACCGAAGTTCCGGTGCAGTTTCTGCTTTGTATCGCGGCCCTTCTGCTGACCGATGACCATCACGGGACGGTCATCCAGAAATGCAAACCCGCCAACTATCGCGGCATCGTCGGCGAACGCGCGATCGCCGTGCAGCTCGTGGAAGTCCGTGAAGATGCGCTCGATGTAGTCGAGACTGTGGGGGCGTTTCGGGTGCCGCGCCAGCAGCACTCGTTCCCAGGCGGGATTCGTCGCCACGGGCGCCGCAGCGGCAGGTTCCTCGGGTGCGCTCTGGTTTGCTTCGTCGGGCACTCAGTCAAGAGTAGCAGCCGCGATTTACCGTTATGGGGCGCTTGCTGCAGCCAGGATGGCCGTTTCACCGTCCGTCGTCGGGAGAGTGCTCGCGTCGACATGCAGCCGCTCACCCGTGTCCGGGCGGAAGAACCCGAACCTGAGCCGTAACGCGATGCCGCGGGGCAACTCGGCCGAGGGGATGAGGAATTCCTCGTACGCCGCATCGCCCGCGCGCCAGGTTGTGAGCGGCGGCTGGCCGGCGAGGATATGGTGATCGACGTTCACCATTGCACCGCGCTCGTTCAGCACGTGCATGAAGCAGCGCCAGTTGAAATCCAGCGGACGGACGCTGCGCCACAGGAATCGCACGCGCATTCCCGGCGGCAACGTGTCTGCCGAAAATGCCTCCAGCCGCAGTCGGCCTCCGAAAACGAGGGTCTGACTGGGAACATCGTCCGCGAGCTGCATGGCCGCGCTGTGAAAGAACGCGGACTTCCGCAGAAACCGGCCGATCTGCAGGTTCGCGTAGACATGGGCAATGCCGCCGTCCGGCAGTTTGCGGGAGATCGGTACTTCGATGAACCTGGAGCGGTCCTGCAGCTCGCGGAAGACAGCCGCGCCAAAGCGGTCGTAAGGGGACCTGTCCTCGCCGCCCTCCCTGTACAGGGTGTAGGACGACTCGCACACCTGCCGGACTGCCGCGTCTGCATTCGGCGCCCATGCCGTCGTGGAAACATCGAACGGAAGTCTGCCAACGAGGGCGGCGAGCGTGAAATTGTCGGCATTGAAGCGCTCGCTGTCAGTGGCGATCGTGACGAGTGATCGGGCGCCGGGCGAAGCGGGCCGCAGGCGCGCGATATCCGCGAGCAGAGCCTGGTGAGGCCACGCCGTGCGGTCGTACTGGACCGCATATGGGAATTCCCATGCCTGAAGCAGCCAGCCGAAGCGAACTCCGCTCAGAAGGCCGAAGGAGCATTGGATCAGGCCAACGAAAGGAATCGCCAGCAC
>DASRCB010000121.1:0-18333 GCA_035653295.1 Bryobacteraceae bacterium | reverse complement strand
AGGTACGTCCGAACCAGCCGTGTGCGTGCGCCACGGCACAGTGTCGAGGCGCCGTAAAAGGGCCGTAAACGGCGCCGCGCGCCGCGACCGGGGACGGCGCCGCCGCATCGAATCTGTAACCATGTTCGGACACAGTACGGTCTCGGAGACACGCACCACCGTACTGCCCGGCCGACGTATCGGACCGTATCGGATTGCCGGTCTGCTGGGAGAGGGCGGCATGGGGGCCGTGTATCGCGCCGTGGACACGCGGCTGGACCGCTCCGTGGCCATCAAAATATCCGACCAGCGATATACCGCGCGGCTGGAGCAGGAAGTGCGCACCATCGCGGCGCTCAATCATCCGCACATCTGCACCCTCTATGACGTGGGTTCTCTGCCTGACGGCACGGCGTACATGGTTACCGAGCTGATCGAAGGCGAGACCTTGCGCGAGTGGCTGAGGCAGCCGCGCCCGGCGGAGCGCAGCATCGAGATTGCGCGCCAGGTTCTGGAGGCGCTTCGGGCCGCGCATCAGGCGGGCATCGTGCATCGCGACCTGAAGCCGGCCAACATCATGGTTCGCTTCGACGGCTACGCCAAGGTTCTGGACTTCGGGCTGGCCAAGCACACCTCCGGCGCCGTTCCGCGGCAGTCCGGGATCAGCGCCTCCGGCCAGATCGTGGGCACGGTGGCGTACATGTCCCCGGAACAGATTCTGGGACAGGAGCTGGATGGCCGCAGCGATCTGTTCGCCTTCGGGATCATCCTTTACGAAATGCTTGCCGGCCGGCATCCGTGGCCGCGCGAATCGAGCGTGGACACGATGCACGCCATTCTGCACGACGAGCCGGTCCCCTTCGAAGGCCCGCTGTCCGGAGTCGTGGAGCGGCTGCTGCGCAGGAATCGCGAGGAGCGGTATGAATCGGCGGAAGCGGTGCTGGAGAGCATGGCCTGTCCCGAGCCCGCCCGTAGTGCGCCGACTCGCCTGATGGTGCTGCCGTTCCGTATCCTGCGCGCCGACGCCTCGTCCGATTTCCTTTCGGTCAGCCTGCCGGACGCCATCACCACCTCGCTGGCCGAGATTGACTCGCTGGTGGTGCGATCGACCATGACCGCCGCTCACCTGGCCGCCTCCGAAACGCAGGACCTCCGCAGCCTGGGCGAGCAGGCCCAGGTGGACGCCATCGTCACCGGCACCATTCTTTCCAGTGGCGATCGTCTGCGGGTGAACACGCAGCTGGTGCGCGTGACGGACGGACGGCTGCTGTGGTCGAATGCGTCCGACGCTTCGCTGAATGATGTGTTCCAGCTCCAGGACGAGCTGGTGAACCGCATCGTGCAGTCTCTGGCGCTGCCGCTCACCGATCGCGAGCGGCGCGCCCTCAATCGTGACGTTCCCGCCAATGCCGCGGGATACGAGTTCTATCTGCGGGCCAACCAGCTGATCAACACCGGTTACAACCTGCGGAATATGACGCTGGCGCGGGATCTCTACATTCAGTCCGTGGACGCCGATCCGCAGTATGCGCCGGCCTGGGCGTGTCTGGGGCGCGCTTATCGATACGTCGGGAAATTCGTCGCCGGCGAGCGGCACAATCTGCAATTAGCGGAGAATGCCTTTCAGAAAGCATTCCAGCTGAACTCCGAACTGGCCCTGGCGCACAACTTCTATACGGGGCTGGAGGCCGACTCCGGGCGGTCGCTGCAGGCCATGGAGCGGCTCCTCCGGCGGGCGCAGACGCATCAACACGATCCGCATCTGCTGACCGGGCTGGTGCAGGCCTGCCGGTACTGCGGTCTGCTGGAGGCCTCGGTCGCTGCACACGAACGCGCGCGGCAGCTGGATCCGTACGTCCGCACCAGCGTCGCTTACACGTACTTTCACCTGGGCCAGTTCCAGCGAGCGCTGGATCATTGCCCCGCGCCCACGGATGCCATCCTCATCGCGCCTTCGCTCGACGCTCTTGGACGGCAGAAGGAGGCGCTCACGCTGCTTAGAGAAAACGAGCCGCATATGGCCGAGGGGGTGCGAGTTTCGGCGGCTGCGTACGAGGCCTATTTCGAAGGCAGATACGACGACGGCGCGGAAGCGTTGGAGGGACCGCCCGCATTCGACGATCCGGAAGCGCACTTCTTCTACGGTTGCCTCATGGCGAAGCTGCAGCGCCCGGAGCGCGCTCTGGAGTATCTGTCGCTGGCTCTCGATCAGGGGTATCGATGCCGGCACGCGCTGTTGAACGATCGCTGGCTGGAATCGCTGCGCTCGCGGAGTGAGTTCCTGGACCTGCTGGCGCGGGCGGCTGCGCTGGATGTCGAAGCCCGGCAGGCATTCGCGGACAGCGGTGGTGAACGGCTGCTGGGAATAACCCTCGGCGACGCTGTGGCCGTGGCCGCGTCGTGAATTGGGGGCCCCTGCCTGCCGCGGCTCGCGATCGTTCCGAACTACCGGGCAGATCGCCTCACTCGTTGTGCCTCTCGATTAAAACCACTGCGACTACAATCGCAATCCCGGCCGAGATCACGCCGACCGCGATCCAGGCAAACCGGGATGTATGCGTTGCCGGACGTACCCGCTTGATCTGGTCGTAGCGAAATGTCCGGACTGCGCCGTCATCGCCACGGACCTGGACCTCGGTATCGTTGGTTACCGCGATGTACCCGCGCGTCTTCGATCCATCCATCGCCTGAACATCGATACGCGTACCGGGCTTGATCCGGGCCACTGCTGCCCGTATGTCACCTTCCGACGCCAACCCGGATCCGGCAGCGAGCACGAAGGCCAGGATGCCGGCAACAGGCGCTCGAACCGTCATAATGCGACTCCTTTGCGGCTCAATGGAAAATTTCAATTAGCGAACGGTGAAAAGACCAGGCTGGCGCTGCTCAATATGCAGATGACTTAGAAAAAATGCGGACCAGGTACTGTGAGTACTTATGAGTGGAGTGAGATTATCACGGGTGATCCCCACCCTGCAAATGATTTGGACGGTTAGTCCGCGGGATTAGCCAGGTGTGCCGGACACGGCCCGCTATGCACTAATTCACCCACCGCTCGATCACTGTCCGCAGTTTCTCCAGCGCGATCGGCTTGCTCACGTAATCGTCCATGCCGCTGGCGAGGCAGCGCTCGCGATCGCCGTCCATCGCGTTTGCCGTCAGCGCGCAGATGGGCGTGCGGCGCGTATTGCGCTCCTTGTTGCGGATCGCGGCCGTGGCTTCGTAGCCGTCCATCTCCGGCATCTGGCAGTCCATCAGGATGAGGTCATACTGCGCGCGGGACAGCGCCTCCACCGCTTCGCGTCCATTCGCCACCGCGTCGGCATGGAGCCCCAGCTTCTCCAGCAGGCGCATCGCGATGCGCTGATTGATCTGGTTATCCTCAGCCAGCAGGATGCGGCGCGTCGCAACCGCCGCGGGCGTCGTCTTCTCCCGCGGCGGGGCGCCTCGCAGCGCCTCCACCAGCGTGTTGTATAGATCGAGCGTCTGGACCGGCTTGCGTACATAACCGGCGAAGCCGGCCTGCCGAACCTCGTTTCCATCGCCGGCAAGTGGAGATGACGTCATGCCTACCAGCAGCAGGTCGCGAATTGCTGGGTCCCGCCGAATCGAGCCCGCGGCCGGAACAGCGTTCAACTCCGGCACATCGATATCGAGAAGGGCGATGCGGAAGGGATCGCCGTGTGCAGCCGCATCGCGCAGACTGGTCGTCAACGCCTGCCCGCCGGCGAGTTCGACGGTCCGGCAACCCCATACTTCGAGCAGCCGCATCACCACGGAGCTGGTGGCCGCGTGCGCCGCTACCAGAACACGCACGTCGCGCACGGAGGGATTCGCGGAATCGCCTCGGGATAGCCGCTCCGCGGCCTGCTTCCCGAACACCGCGGTGAACCAGAACCTGCTTCCCTGTCCGGGCTCGCTGGTCACGCCAATCTGGCCCGACAGCAGCGTCACGATCTCTTTCGAGATCGCCAGTCCGAGCCCCGCGCCGCCGTGCCGGCGCGTGCCCGACCCGTCCACCTGCGAGAAACTGCGAAACAACTCGCGCTGATCCTGTTTCGAAATGCCGATGCCCGTATCGTGCACCGTGAAACGGACACGCACCTCGTCCTTCAGCTCCGCGAGGATCTCGAGCTGCACTCCGATTTCGCCCTGATCCGTGAACTTGAGCGCGTTGCCGAGCAGATTAATCAGCACCTGGCGGAGCCGGCCCGGGTCGCCGATGGCGAGGTAAGGCATGCGCGATGGAATGTCGACCCGGAACTTCAGCTCTTTCGCGCGAGCGCGCGTGGTGAACGCGGCGGCGATTTCTTCCACCGCGACCCCGAGGTGGAACGGCGTGCGTTCCAGCCGCATTTTGCCCGCTTCGATCTTCGAGAGATCGACGATGTCGTTCACCACGCAGAGCAGAGCGTCGGCCGACTGCCGGATGGATTCCGCGTACCCACGCTGCTCGGCCGTCATGGCGGTGGCCAGCAGGAGATCGGCCATCCCCAGTACGCCGTTCATGGGCGTGCGGATCTCGTGGCTCATATTGGCCAGGAATCGGCTCTTCAGACGAGTGGCGTCGCGCGCGGTAACTACGGCGGTCTCGAGTTCCTCGTTCTTCTTCTTCAGATCGAGAGCCAGCTGCTCCAGCTTGTCGTCGGCGACCTTCCGCGCCGTCACATTCCGGAACGCGGCCGTCACATTGTCCCAGTACAACGGGACCAAGCGGCACTCCCAGCTTTGCCGGCCATCGGCGCGCTCGATCGCATACTCCAGAGTCTCGGGAGCGTTGGTCGTGCGCACTCTGCCGATGGCATCCACGATGCGCTGCGCGACCTCAGCCGGAAGGACCTCGTTCAGCCGCTTGCCGGTAAACGTCTGGGGATCAAGCAGGCGCTCGCCCGAGCCTCCGCCATTGCACCCGAGCACCTCGCCGGCGGCGTTCACCCGCACGAAGAGTTCCGAGCACGCGGCGAGCACGGACCGGAACTCGCGCCTTGTCACGGCCGTTTCCTCCTCCGCTTGTTTGCGCGCGGTGACGTCGAGGGATGCAATGTGCATGCCGGTCACATGGCCATCGCTGTCGCAGAGCAGCGTTTCATGCACTTCGACCGTGACCACGTCGCCGCCGCGCTGGATCCTGCGGTGATACGGTACCAGGGGGGCTTGCAGTGCGAGCCTGCGGCCGAGCTCGTGCCGGTCCTGCTCTCGCGACGCCGGCGGGCTGAGGTCGGCGAAATGACGCCCGAGAAGCTGCTGCGAGGTGACGCCCCGCAGATCGCATTCCCGGCGGTTCACGCGCCGTACGATGCCATTGCGGTCAACCTGCATGTGCGCGACAGGCGAATGATCGAACAGTTCATCACAGCAGTTCCAGAGAGCCTGGGCGCGCGCGGTGCGGCGGTGTGCGTACGCACGAAATGCGCTCAGCCCGAAGCTGAGGGCCACCGCCGCGGCGGCAGCGAGCAGGAGCCAGGCGATGGAATGAGCGTTGAGCACCATGCGGCAGACGAGTGCTAGTCGTTGCCTCGGCTTTTCCAGGCGAATACTTTAGCCGGAAGTACGGCGTTAGCCGGAGTACCGGCTCAGTGCGGCACTCGGGCTGCCACCGCCCGTCTGCCCGCTGCCCGTTCGTTGACGCCTGCCGCGGTCCGATCTACTGCACCGCCCAGTCGATGGCGTAGATCTCCTGGCTGCCGGCGTTGCGCAGCACCAGCGGCAGGTCGTCCGGGGTTAGCCCGATCCAGCGGCCCACCGACCCGGTCAGGCGCAGATCCAGCCGGGTCATGTGCTCCACCTGCCGTTTGTGGATGTCGGCGCGGAACAGGCCAATGTCACGCCCCTCCGGCGAACTGAACCACACCGCGCTGGAGTCGTGCGCCCAGTTCGGAAATCCGGCATCCTGAGGCGCCAGCTCCGCCCATTGCCACGTGCTGGTGTCGGCCAGCATGAGCTTCGACGCATTCCGGGCGGACGCCGTGAGCCAGCGCCCGTCCGGGGACACGCGCGGGGACCAGAGATCGTGCGTTCCGGGCAGCGACCGGACCTGGTTCGTGCCCAGATCGAGAGCGCGAATGTCCACCTGCGCGCCGGGCTCCTCCGCGAACGCCCACCGGCCGAAGATGATGGCGCTGCCGTCGGGCATCCACTGCGGATCGGCCTGCGGCCGCGGATCGTCGCGCAGCAAAGGAAGAGGAACGCCGCCGTCGGCAGGAACCATATACAGCTTCCAGTCGGTGGTTGGCGTTTTGCCCATGAACGCGATGCGCGTGCCATCGGGCGACCACTGCGGCTGATAAGCGGTAAGCGGAGCGTTGCTCAGCTGCAGGCGCTCGGTTCCGTCGTTGCGGCTGCGCCACAACGCGCCGTCGGGAAAGGAGATCCAGCACACCCACTGCCCATCGCGCGAAAACGCCACTCCCTCGGCCGAGATGCCCGACAGATATGGCGAGAACAAACCGCTCCGCGTGTCTACCCGCAGCAGCTCGCCGCGCTGATTATCGCCGATGACGAAGATCCGGCGGCCGTCGGGCGAGGCGACGGGCCGCCAGAAATTGAACGGGCCGGCAGTCACCTGTACAGGCCGGGGACCCGACATCCGCAGCCAGCCGCTGTTGTCCAGCATGGCCCAGATGTTTTTGGTGCCGTCGCCGCGCCAGGTCTGGAAAAGGAAATAGTGGCCGTCGCTGGTCCACGACCCGCAGCACTCGGCCGGCGGATTGCTGAAGCCCGCGAGCAGCGGCGCCGCCCTTCCGTTGTGGAGGCTCACTTCCCAAAGCTCGGTCCCGTTGGCGCGATTCACCGAGACGCTGGCGCGCCGGTCGTCGGGCGAGAGGTGCAGGTCCCAGGTCGTGCCCGGCAGTTTGGCGACGGCCCGCACATCGGAACCGTCCACGTTCGCGCGGTAAACACCGTCGTGAAAAAGAAACAGGATCTGCTGCCCGTCGGAAGTGAACGCGCCGCCGTGTGCAAAGACGTTGCCGACACGCGCCGGGGGCGCGCCGATCAGCGGCATGCGCCACAGCGCGTATTCGGACTCGTTCTGCACGAAGGCAACCACCAGCAGTTCGGAGCGCTTGCGGCTGATATCCAGCACTCCCGTATTCGGAAACGGCGATGGAACGCGAATGGTGTCGCTGCCCTGGGCCTGCGCGGAGGCCTGCATCAGCACGGAAGAGCCGCCGGGCGTCGCCTCGGAGAAATAGATTCGGGATCCGTCGGTGACCACGCCGCCGGGCTGGTACAAGAGCTTGTCCTGAGAGTCCTGGGTGATTTGCACCGTGCGCAGCACCCGCGGCATCGGCGCTGGTCGGGAAGCGAGAACGAACAGCAGGGCCACGATGCTGGCCAGCGCGACGGGAACGGCGACCCAGTTGAAGCCGCGGCGGCGCAGTGCGCGCGAGGGCTCGAGCAGCCGCTCGATGCGGCCCGATTCGGTGTCGCGCTTCAGCCGCCGCAGATCCGCCGCAAGATCCGATGCGGTCTGATAGCGAACATCGCGCTCTTTTTCCAGAGCCTTGTTGATGATGCGCTCCAGCTCCGCGGGGATGGCCGGGTTCAGTGATGACGGCGGCTCAGGCGAGCGGTTGAGAATGGCGTCGAACACCACCGCGAACGAGGCGCCCTGGAAGGCCTGCCGGCCGGTGGCCATCTCGTAGAGAACGGCGCCGAAGCTGAACAGGTCGCTGCGAGCGTCCAGCATCTCACCGCGGGCCTGCTCCGGGGACATGTAGGCCACGGTGCCAATGGCCATGCCCGTGCCTGTCAAACCGCTGGGGTTCACGCCCGATTGCGTGGTCTTCTGGTCCGGGGCGACTTTGGCGAGGCCGAAGTCGAGAATCTTGACCACGCCGCTGGTGGTGATGAAGGTGTTGGCGGGTTTGATGTCGCGATGAATGAACCCACGGCTGCGGGCGGCTTCGAGTCCTTCCGCCACCTGAATGCCGATATCCAGCAGCTCGGCCACGCGCAGGGGACGGCCGCCGATGCGCTGCTCGAGGGTCTGGCCCTCGAGCATTTCCATGGCGATCACCACCTGATCGTCAACTTCCTCGATGCCGTAGATGGTGCAGATATTCGGGTGATTCAGCGCGGACGCGGCGCGCGCCTCGCGATAGAAGCGCTCGAGCGCGCGCGGGTCGCAGGCGAGATCGTGCGGAAGCAGTTTCAGGGCGGCATCGCGACCGAGGCGCACATCGCGAGCGCGATAGACAATGCCCATGCCGCCGCGCCCGATGCGTTCGATGATTTCGTACGATCCGATGCGCCGCCCGGCCCAGTCCTGAGTGACGACCGGGCGTGGAACGGATTTCTTCACCACAGCGGGAGACTCTTCCAGAAAGTCGCCTGCGTCGTCGTGTGAAGATAACAGCGACTCGACCGCCGCGCGCAAATCCGGCTTGCCTTTGCACGCCTCGTCGAGGAAACGGCCGCGCTGCTCGGTGGGCAGATCGACGGCGGTTTGGAAGACGTGCTTGACGCGCTGCCAGTCGGTTTGCGCGGGCTCGGGACTCACGAGCCAAGCTCCCGGAACAGCCAGGCGCGGGCCATGGCCCATTCCCGTTTCACCGTGGCCGGAGAGATCTCCAGCACTTCGGCGGTCTCCTCGATCGACAGGCCGCCGAAAAAGCGCAGCTCCACGATGCGCCCCTGCTGCGGATCCAGCGCCGCCAGGCGCTCCAGAGCGCTGTCCAGAGCCATCACATCGACTTCGCGCTGGCTGGTGAGGGCCACGCCCTCGTCCAGCGTCAGCCTGCACGCCGCTTCGCCCCCGCGCTTGGCGGCGTGCCGACCGCGGGCGTGATCCACCAGGATCCGGCGCATGAACTGCGCCGCCATGGCGAAGAAGTGGGCGCGGTTCTGCCAGCTCACTTCCTGGTTGATCATTTTGACGAAAGCTTCGTTTACCAGCGCAGTGCTTTGCAGGGTGTGTCCGGGCCGTTCGCGCTGCAGGTGGCGCCGGGCCATGCGCCGCAGTTCGTCATACACCAGTGGCGTGAGCGCGTCGAGAGCTTCGCGATGGCCACCGCGCCAGTCAAGCAGAAGTTGAGTTACCTGATGGGACGTCTCCCCGTTCAAAACGCACCCAGTCGTGGCTGATCTTAGATGGACGATAACACACTGAGTGGGGCGGATTACCCTACTCGCCGTCGGGTTCGGCGAGAATATCCCCGAGGCGGTCGAGCCTGCGCTCCCAGGGCGATCGGCGGTCGCGAATCCACTGTTCGAGGGCCCTGAAACCGGCGCTCGCAAGACTACAGGTCCGGACCCGGCCGACCTTTTCGGTGCGAACCAGGCCGCTTTCTTCGAGAATCTGAAGGTGCTGGGAAACGGCCGTCAGGGTAATGTTCAGGGGCGTCGCCAGCGCGGTGACCGACAGCGGATGTTCGGTGAGCCGTTCGACGATGGCCCGCCGCGTCGGATCGCCGAGGGCGTGGAAGACGCGGTTGATATCCACGGTCCCCTGTTCGCTCGGGATCACGTCCGCGACAGCTCCAGGTCCAGAGTGTCCAGCATGGTTCGCCAGCGGGCCTGGTCCGGACACTCGAGGGCGGGCGCGCGCAGAAGGAGAACCGTGCGGTCGTCGTGCTGCATTCCGGCGTCGGCGTTGATCGCCTTCATGATCTCCGGCAGCGGCGAGCCGGCCATACCGCGGAGGATGTGCTCCAGCCGTTCGAGACCGAGGTCGGCATCCTGGTCCGCCCCGCTTTCCACCACGCCATCGGTCACCAGCGCGAAAATGTCTCCAGGCTCGAAGCGGATGCGGCGGCTGGCGTATGCGGCGCCGGCAAAGAGGCCGAGGGGGAACTGGGACATCGACCAACGCACGACATCGCCCTGGCGTCGGCGATACTGAAGCACGGGTACGTGTCCCGCCGAGATATACTCCGCGTCATCCGATCCGTCGAAGCGAAGCGCGGCCATGGTGACAAACATGGACGTCTCTTTCACCGCCGGCAGGAGCGCGTTCATGTCCTCCAGGATGACCGGCAGCGGCCGGCCCACGCGCAGTCCGTAGCGCACCGCGGTCTTCACCACACCAGTGAGGAAGCCGGCCCGCGCGCCGTGGCCGGAAACGTCCGCGATCCAGCCGACGAGTTCCCGGCCGGTGTCCACCAGATCGGCAACGTCGCCCCCGATCTCGTCCTTCGGCACGCTCTGACCCTGAGCGTGCAACAGAGCGCCCCGGTATGCGATCGGCGGGACGACGGCCTCGTGAATACCGTCCAACACGTCAGCGCTCCAGTTCCGCGGCCAGGCTGTCGAGCAGCTTGCGCCACCCGTCTTCGCGGATCTTCGGACCTCCGGAGCCCTCGAAAAATGCGCCCTGGTGCGTGCAGATCAGATCGGTTCCCTTGTCGGTGGGAAGGAACTCGAAGGTGATCAGCGAACTCGAAACACGCTTGCCGCCAATATCCATGGTCGACGCGGTTACGATGCGCTGGTTGGGAACGATGTCCTGATAGCGCACCTCGTTGGTGAGCAACACGCCCGGGAACGGTGTCTGATTCCCCAGCGGGAACGAGAGGCGCTCGGCGCCGCCGACGCGGAAGTCGGATTCGAATTCGGCAATCTCGTGCGAGTCGCTGCCGCCGAACCATCTGCGCTTGACCGCGGGGTTGGAGAAGGCGGCGAAAACGCGTTCCGGCGGTTTCGGGTAGCTGCGCTCGAGAACGAAGGTGTTATGGATGACTGAGGGTTCCGGCATTTTCGTTTCCTCTTTGCCACCCCACATTACTGAAGCGGCTACTTCAGTATGCAGCGGGATCCCCGGATTGTCAAGTGCCGACTTCAGTATTACCGCAGGCTGGTTAATGTCTCGCGGACCAGAACCTGAGAAGGATCAAACCTCCCGGCAAGCAAATCGTCCGCCGCAACAGGCTTTGCTCCGTTCAGAACCGTCAGCCGGAACAGGCCGGACGGCTTGCCGGCCAAGGCCGCTCCCTGTCCCAGCGCGCGCGCCGTCTCCACCATGAGCGCGATCCCCATGGGCCGCAGGTGCGCGCCCGCGATGAGATTGACCCCAAGGCGGCCGTTGAACGCCCGCACGAACCTGTCTCCGAAATCGGAGAGGGCGGCGATGGCGGCCGAGGGGTCTGCGGCAGCCTGCGATCGCAACTTCGCCAGCTGCGTGGCGGCGGCGAGAGCGCCCTGGACCAACTCGAACTCGAACAACAGCAGCGGACCGAGAACCTGCGGAAGCTTGACCCGATCATTTGGCATGTGCAGAGCGTGTCGCGCGATGCGCTGGACATTATCCGTGTTGAAGCGGTAAGACGTCGCCGCGTCGGCAAGGCCCAGACCGGAGAGCATCCTTTCGATCCGCTCCATGGCGCGCACCAGATCCGCATCGAACTCCGGAGTGTTCATCAGCGCCGCAATCGGATCCAGGCCGTCGAGATCGAAGTAGATGTCGCTCTTCGGCGGACCAACGCGGCCGCCTGTGCCGTCGAAGCCGTTCATCGGCGGGAGCGCGCCGTACGCAAGGACGGCATCGGCAACCAGGCCGGCGTCGTAGAACGCGGGATCCTGGAAGTAATAGAAGGGGATCATCCGCCGCAGCCGCGCCTGAAGCGCGCGCGACATGTTGAAATACCGCGGGTCGTGGCCGGATTCCGGCGCCTGATACCAGGCGTCGAACACGCCGGCGGGAAGGCTCACATCGAAAATAAAAAGCGTCTCGCCGAGTGTTCCCTTCCTCGCAGGATTCACCAGAGCATCGAGCGCATCTACCCAGTCCCTCAGCGGCGGCTTGCCATCCGCGAACAAACCGGGCATGTACTCGCCGATCAGCGGCTCGAGTTCCTGCAGCAGCTGAGTGGACGCCATCCCGGTAGACGCCTTCGCCAGCGTATAGCCGCAGCTTGCGGAGGGCGCGCCGAAGGTCTTCACGCCCGCCCTGACCGGAAGCTGCGCGGTCAACGCAAGCCTGCTGTCGGAGACGGTGCGGGCATGCAGCAGAGCCTGGGAATCGCGCGCGTCGTCGGTGGCGTCCAGCTTGTACATCAGCACGCGTCCGCCGTCTTCAAACGGCGACACACTGGCCAGCGAATCGGCCACGTCGCCGGAGGTCAGCCTCACAAACGGCATGGTGAGATCGGCATGGCTCTGGCGATTGATGTCGTGCGTCAGCGTCGCGATGTTTATGGTTACACCGGGGATCGGCTCGAGCAGCAGCTGCCGCATGTCTCCGTCGATGGCGCGATGCAAAGCGGTGAGCGCGCCTGGCGCCGCGGAAAGATCGAAGGTCGCGTCCAGAAGAGCGGTGCTGGTGTCCGACGCCTGGTACGTCGCCGCAAAATCGATCTCGTACTTCTTCTGTACCGCTTTCAGCGCCATGGCGTAGAATTTGTCGGCCTGCGCCAGCAGCGCGTTGAGCGCCTTCTGCACTTTCTGGATATCGGGGAGAACCAGCTTCGCGCTGGGATCTTGACCGAGGAAGGCGGCCAGCTTCGCCTGCAGCCACGGGTCCAGGTTGAAGGCGTCCACGTCCGACCTGACCTTTTGAATGTTGTCCAGGCCGAGCTCTTTGGCGGCGTAATCGATTAGCGATTGCAGCGTCTGGCCGTTGACGATCTGGAGGGCTCGGGCGGACAGCTCCTGAACGATTTTCCAGTCGTCCGGCCCGGTTACGGCGGCGAGCGACGTGGTGGGAACAACCGATTCGATCCACTTTCCCACCACGGTCTGAAAGAAATCCGGGCTGCCGAGCGCTTTCGCGATGAGCGCCTTGACGCCACTGTCGTCCTTGCCCTGAAGCGCGTTCAGGAACGCGACCAGCTTCTCCACGTCCTGATCTTTCTTCAGAATCGCCGCAAGCATGGTGGCAGGCTTATTCGTGAGAGCGTTCCAGTGGTCGATCAGCTCGTCGACTTTGGCTTTCCCGGCGGCGAACAGCTGATCGGGGCTGACGCCGGTCAGGCTCTGGAACTCTTTCATGCCGCGCTGCTCGATGAACTTCGCCACACTGGAAGCGCTGCTGATGCCGGGGGCGCTAAGGTCCTCGACCAGTTGCGCGACATGAACGCCGAAGACAGCCGAGATCAGCTCCTTTATGTCGTGCCCGGGCTGGAAAATATCGGGCAGCTCCACCTGTTCACCGGCGGACGCGTTCAGCGCGAAGTTCCAGCCGTTTTTCGCCAGCCGGAACAGCCGCAGCCGGATGACAGGGGCGTCGGTGTCGCGCGACACCGCGACGGCAAAACTGCCCGTCGCCGAGAAGCCGAGGGCTGCGTTCGCCGCGAGCTGCACCCTCAGGCCGAGGTCGCCTTTGAGAGCGCCGTCCGCGAACTGGCGCAGCCAGGAGTAGTCGTAGCCAGCCTGAATGCCGAGGTGCAGGGCGACGCTGCCGTCCACTTCCGCGATCAGCCAGGTTCCTGGCGCAAGGCGATCGGGACCGTCGATCTGATTCGGCAGGATCCAGCTCCCGGCGGTTTCGGCGAGAACGTCCCGGGCGCCGTCGCCATCGTCGACTCGATGGATAACGGCAAACGCGGCCGCTGATGAAGCCGAAGCGCCGAAGTTGGCGGTGGCGCCAAATCCCAGCGCCATCGCGCCTTTCGCCGTGATGCTGGCGTCGTAGCCGCAGCGAAGCATCAGGAACCGCGACCCGGCGACGGCCGGCAGGGCGAGGCCGCTGGCAATGTCGCGTTCCGGCGACAGATCGTGCAGCAAATCCGAGGCGTTCGGGTAAATTCCGGCCTCATAGAAACCGCTCGCGCTCGCTTTGAATGCGACCGTCCCCTTGTCGGGGCCGGCGCTGAAGGGAATGGTTTCGCCGGTGCTCGCCGCCAACGCGATCCCCCCGAGCGACACTTTTCCCGACGGGAATGGAGTGTTGGCAGCGACGGCGGCGGCAAGAGGGCTGCCATCGCCGCCTTGCAATGTGAGCTGTGCTTTGACCGGGGATCCCCAAAGGGTCCCGCCGATGGGAAAGGTTTGTGAACCCGAACTGGCTGGAGTGGCCATGCTTTGCCCCTTTTCGTGAGAGCTTAACGTTATCATCCGGCCGGCGCTCCTGCGCCAGAAATGCGCAAAATTTGGAATTTCCCCGCCCGCCGTGGCGATTTCAGTTCAGGCGCGCCAGAACGGCCTGGATCGCCTGCAGCTGGCGGGCAACCTGGCCGCGATCGGCCGCCGCGGGCGCCAGATCGAGATAAAGTTTGAACTCAGCGGCGGCGCGCTGCAGATGTCCGAGCTGAGCCATGGCCACACCGCGCTGCTTGTGATCTTCAGCGCGTCCGGGCAGCGCGCGGATGAGCAGGTCGAGCACCGGCAGCAGCTTGTCCCACTGCTCCCGATGAATATAGATGGTGCGCAGATTGTTCAGCATGCGGACCAGAATGCCGCGCGTGGTGGCGGGGGCGAACGCGTTCTCGTCGCCGCTGATGTCCACCGACGTAATCGACCGCGCTATTTCCACGCATTGCCGGCGATCGACTGTTCGCCCGGCGCTGAACGGATCGATATACGCCGAGTAATCGCCGTCTTCGTAGCGCACCATAAAGTGGCCGGGAAGGCTGAGCCCGTAAACCGGCCTGCCCAGACGGCGCGCGATCTCCATATAAATGACCGAGAGCGTGATGGGGATGCCGGTGTGGCGGTCCAGCACGTCGTTCAGAAAGCTGTTACGCGGGTTGTAGTAGTCGGTCTGATTGCCGGTCAGGCCGAATTCATTGAACAGAACCTCGGCCGCGGCCTCCACGAATGCCGGGCCGGTGGAGGCGTTCATGCGCGCGGCGACGCGGCGCGCCAGGTTATCGAGCAGGGCGACATACGGCTCGGGATCGAGGTCCGGGTACTCGATGGCGGCCAGATCGAGAGCGGGCCGATCGAGAGCCCCGATCGGCTCCTCGATTTCCAACGCCTCGATAAGGGCGTTCACCCGCACAGAATAGCAGGTCGGATGCCGCCGCCGGTTAGAATGATTGAAGGAGAAAAGCTTGGCAGACGAGAAGAACACCGCGAAAAATGAAGGCGCGCTGGTAACGGCGGCGAAGGCGATCGGCAAGGCCGCCGGAAAGGTCGCGTCTGCGGCCGGGGTGCAGGCCGAGGCGCCGAAGCAGAAGGAGAACCTCTTCAAGGCCGAGTACCTGGGCAGCGGCACGTTCATCATCACCAAGCCGAAGCGGAAGCGGGCCAAACTGCGGCAATCGCGGCTGAAGGGCTCGGTCCGCGGCGCCCGCCGCTAGGCTGGAACCCGCACCAAACTGCCCCGTTCATCGACTTTCAGCGGCCCGCCACCGGCGCCACCTGCTCCGGACGCCCTGACCCCGGGTCGGAACAAGCCAGCCGATGAAGCGCCACCGCTGCGGCGCGGCGCACGTGTTCCGAGGGATCTGATGTCAGCCGCCTGAGGCATCGTTCGAAGCGCGGATCCCCGGTTCGTCCCATGGCCCACGCCGCCGAGGCGCGAAATCGCACCGAGGGACGGTCGGCCATGGCGATCAGCCTCCCCGCGGCGCGGGGTGCGCCGAGCAGATACAGACCGAAAAGCGCGTTGACGGCGACACGGTGATGCGGACTGGACGCGGCCTTGTCCAGAATGTGCCGCGTGAACGGCGTATCGATGTTCCAGAGCGCCTCCACGGCATTGGCCTGCACCCGGTAATCGGGGGAGCCAAGCTGCCGCTCCACCAGAAGCGGATTCGCGTACAGGCGGCAGAAGATCAGCGACGCCTTCGATTGCACGCGAGCGTCTCGGTGTCGTGTCATCGTCTGCAGCCAGGGGACCACTACGGCCACGCGATTCAGCGCGACCACAATATCGAAGGTCCGCATGATTGCTTCGGGCGTGTTGACGCCATCACAGGCATCGGTGAGCCGGCGACAGAACCGGAAGTCCGTTTCGCACAGGATTCGAGCGGCGGCGATTGCCTCCGCCCCGGTCACAACCGCGGGGTTCAACAGAAACGGCACGGCCACACCACTGGACGCGAGGAATCGAGCCAGACTGCGTTCCGCCGGACCGGCCGGAGTGCGGCCCAGATGCCGGACCGCGAGCTGCGCCAGTTGACCCGAGTCGCACTGCATCCAGCGCCGCAGCGCGTCACCGGCGGCCTCCGGCTGCCGATCGAAGGCGCCGAGGATTCGCTCCAGCGTGCCGGCGTCACGAGGGCGGGCGGGGGCATCCACGGGCATGAGTCTTATGAAGTGCTATCGTCCGCCCGCGCACGGCACACTCCGCAGGTAAGGCGTTTTGCGTTGCGCTGTTAGGTGATTACGCTGACCTGCAAAGGTCAGCGGCGGCGGCGCAGCCCGGACGGGTCCATGTGGTCGCCAAGACGGCGGCGCACGTCCGCGGCGAGAGCGGTCAGTTCGTCCCTCCGGCGCTCCTGATCGGGGTTGCCGGCAAGATCGTGATCCTCGGCGGGGTCTTCACCGAGGTTGTAGAGGTGCTCGAGCTCGCCATTGGCGTCAAAAACGGCTTTATCGAGGCCGCGCACCAGCATGCGCCATTCCCATTCGGTTCCGAACCCGCCTTCGCCATAAACGTACTCCGGCCGGTTGCCGCTGCCACCCACGAGAAACGGCGATAGATCGTGTCCCTGCAGATCGTCCGGACGGCCGACCCCGCACAGCCCAAGTATGGTGGGCAGGATATCGACGCTGGTGCACAGCAGATCAAGATCGCCGGCGCGGACGCGAGAGGGCCAGCGCACCAACAGCGGCACGCGGGCAGCTTCCTCGAACCAGGTATCGTCGGTATCGGAATCATGCGCGCCGAGCATGGCCCCGCGCGTCGCGGTGATGACCAGAATGGTGTTCGGATCGCTCCGGGACGCAACCCGCTCGGCCTCCGACTCGAGCGCGGCGACACTGCCCGAATAGGTTTGCTGGCCCGAGAGATCGATCACCTCACAGCGAATGCCCGCATTATCGAGGATGGTGCGCACGGTCGGAGTCTGCTCATCAGTCCGTGAATGCGGGTAACGGCCGGTCAGGATCGATTGCAGGCAGCGCTCAGGCTCGGGGCAGACGGTGTAGGCGCGCGTGAACACGGCGAATCCGGGCGGCGCGTGCAGGCGGCCGGCGCGGCAGCGATCGCCGACAACGAGCGTAACGGACGGTTTAGAGGTTGCTTCGAAGGCGTTGCGAGTGAGCGCTGCGGCGGCAAGCGCCCTGAGAAACGCGCGGCGCCCTGCCCTCATGGTTTCTGGATAACATGTTCACGTGCGTTCGATCGCTCTGGCGTTCGCCGCCGCCGCGCTGGCCGCGGCAGCCGACATGCCGCCTATGGCCAACACCGGCGCGCCGCTCGCCGTGCAATTTAAATGCGATGCGGAGCAGCTGGACGCCGCCGGCCTGGACTGCACGCCGGACCGGCCCTGTCATGTGTACCTCGAACTGACCGCGCTGGAGGTTGTGGGCGCAAAGGTATTCGTCATCGGCAACCTGCACACCCGGAACGCCACCCTTTCTTCCATCCTGCTGGGCACCAGCGACGAGGGAAAGACCTGGACGGAGCCATACGACCGCCTGCCGCTTACCGCGCTCGAAGGCATCCAGTTCATCGATTTCGAGCATGGATGGATTGCCGGAGAAACCGCGCAACCGGTTCCGCGCGATCCTTTCTTCCTGATCACCGCCGATGGCGGGAAAACCTGGAAACGGCAGTTCGTCTTCGAAGAGGATCACCCAGGCGCGGTGGAGAGTTTTCAGTTTCGCTCCGCAAGCGAAGGCGTGCTCGTTCTCGATACCGAGTCGCCCGGCGACCGCCACGAGCTCTATCAGACGCGCACCGGCGGCGCCGAATGGACGCTGCAGACCAAAAGCAGTAAGCCGCTCGCGTCACAGGCGGCGCGCCTCAGCGACGAGAACTCGGACTGGCGCATTCGGGCGGACGCCAGGACGTCGACCTACGACATCGAGAAGCGCAGCGGCGATGCGTGGCAGCCAATGGTGCGATTCGTGATCAACGTCGCGGTCTGCGGCGGCCAGTGAGACATGCTACGATCTGCGGACGATGGCCCGTTCCTGTCTTCTGTTGCTTCCATTGGTGGTGAGCCCTCTTATCGCGCAGGCGCAATTCGGACGTAACTACGGCCGCTCGATGGTGATCAGCCGCCAGGGCATCGCCGCGACGAGCCAGCCTCTCGCTTCGCAGGCGGCGGCGCAGATGCTCGCGCGGGGAGGGTCCGCGGTCGATGCCGCGATCGCCGCCAACGCCGTGCTGGCCGTTGTCGAGCCGATGATGACCGGACCCGGCGGCGACCTGTTCGTCATTTACTGGGACGCGAAAACCGAGAAACTCACTGGCCTGAACGCGTCCGGACCCGCGCCGCGAGCCCTCTCGCCTGAATTCCTGGCGAAGCAGGGCATCCGGGAAATGCCGCGCGCCGGCATCAACAGCGTCACCGTTCCCGG
>DASRCB010000120.1:0-15888 GCA_035653295.1 Bryobacteraceae bacterium | reverse complement strand
GTGCTGCTGATCGCCTGCGCCAATATCGCCAATCTGCTGCTGGCGCGCGCCGCGGCTGCGCGAACCCAGATCGCCATTCGCGTGGCCCTCGGCGCACCGCGTTCACGCCTGGTTCGCGACATTCTTACCGAAAGCGTTCTGCTCTCGATTGCCGGCGGTCTCGCCGGACTGCTCGTGGCGTTCGCCGGGTCCCGCACCATTCTCCTGCTTGCCTTCCGCGGTTCGCAGTTCGTGCCCATCAGTACTTCGCCGTCGCTGCCCCTGCTTGCGTTCGCGTTCGGGCTGTCGCTTGTAACGGCCCTCGTCTTCGGTACCGCCCCGGCATGGATCGCTTCGCACGCCGATCCCGCCGAAGCTCTGCGCGGCGCCGGCCGCTCCACGCGCGACCGCTCCTCCCTCGCCCGCCGCTCACTGGTTGTCCTTCAGGTCGCGCTCTCCGCCGTCCTTCTCATCGGCGCCGGACTGCTCACCCTCACCCTCAGCAACCTCGAGCAACAACGCTTCGGCTTCCAGCCGCAGGGCCGATATGTCGTGCGCATGAATCCGGCTCTGGCGGGATACAAACCCGAGCAGCTTTACGCCTTGTATCAGCGCCTCGGCCAACGGCTGCCGCGGATCCCGGGCGTCATCAGTGCGGCCTGGTCCATCTACAGCCCGATGCGTGGCGACAACTGGTCCCTCAACGTATCCTTCCCCGGACGCCCCGCGCGCGACGAGGACGGAGCCTCCTTCGATCGCATCAGCCCCGGCTATTTCGAGACCATCGGCACCCGCGTGCTGCGCGGACGCGCCATTGGCCCCGGGGACACGCCAACGTCGCCGCAGGTCGCCGTCGTCAACGAGGCATTCGTGCACAAGTTCTTCACCAGGGAGAATCCCATCGGCCAGAGGTTCGGCATGGGCGGGCCGAAGCACGCCGCCGACTTCGAGATCGTCGGCGTGGTCGAAGACGCGAAATATCAGGACCCCCGCGGACCCGCATATCCCACGTTCTTCCTGCCCTTCCTGCAGATGAGCCGCGACCCGGAGCAGCAATTCCTCATCGGCTCCCATTACGCGGGCGACATCGAGCTGCGCGTCGCCGGTCATCCGGAGAATCTCGAAAGCGAGGTTCGGCGCGCGCTCGCCGACGTGGACCCAAACCTCACCGTCCTCGATTTCCTGAGCCTGCCCGAGCAGGTGGCCCGCAACTTCAATCAGGACCGGCTCATCGCCCGCCTCACCGAGCTCTTCGGCGTTCTCGCGCTGATCCTCGCCGGCGTCGGCCTCTATGGCGTCACCGCTTATTCAGTAGCCCGCCGCACCAGTGAAATCGGTATTCGCGTTGCGCTCGGCGCCACAGGACTCAACGTGGTCCGCCTGGTGCTGCGCGGCGTCGCACTACAGCTCGCTGTCGGACTGTCGATCGGCATACCGGCGGCGCTTGCCGGCACACGTATGATCGCCAGCCAGCTGTACGGCGTCAAGAGCTACGACCCGGCGATTCTCGCTATCGCCATCGCCGTGCTCGCCGCGTGCGCGCTGCTGGCCGGTTTCATCCCTGCGCGGCGGGCCGCGGCGATCGATCCGCTGGACGCCTTACGCGTCGAATAAAGCCCCGCACTGCCTCGCGAAACTCCGCCGCCGCTTCGATGAAGGGGAAGTGCGACGCGTTCGGCAGCGTCACCAGTTCCGCATCCGGCAGGTTCGCGCAAAGGATGCTGAACGCCTCATCAGGATAAATGCTCTTGTCGCCCCGAACCACCAGCACGGGACTCGCGATGCGATGCAGTTCACCGTGCAGGTCCCAGTCACCCAGGCTCGCCCGCACCGCGGCTGCCACGCCCAGCAGGTTCTCCGGACGCGCGTCGGCGAGCCGCTGTCCGAAATCTGCGGGCATGCTGGCGCGATTAGCGAATCGCGGCGCCATCGCCGCCTGCCACCACGCCGCCGCATCGCCCGCCCTGTCCGCCGTAACAGGGCCAATCCGCCCCGTATGCTGCTGCCATAACCTCCTGCTCGCGGGATCTCCATCCACCAGAATCATGGCCGAAACGCGGTTCGGATGCCGCACCCCGAACTGCATCGCCAGCAGGCCCCCGAATGAGTGCCCCAGGATCATCGCCCGCGCCGGGCAGACCTGCGCGAGATCCTCCACAAAAACATCTATGGTCAGCAAATCGGGCCTCTCTGCGCCCGTCGAATGGCCGCTCGCCCGCTGATCGTAAAAAATGAGTTCCCCGCAGCCGTTCAGCGCCTCCCGCAACTCGGGCAGCATGTATCGATAACCGACCCCCGGCCCTCCGTGCAGCACGACCAGCGGCAAGCCGGCGCCAAATCTCTCGTACTTCAGCACCGCGCCACTGACCTGTATCTCGCCCTGCATCTTCTATGAGCGCAGCCGCAGCACGTTCAGATGATCCCTGAGAATCCTATCGGCATCGATGTCGTCCGGCGCTCCCGGCGCCGCGAAGAACCGTCCGGACAGCGCGTCCGCTTTTCCGGATGCCAGGTACAGCACCAGCTTCTCCCCCGCTTCCGCCGGATCGTCGCGCCCTTCCTCGAACACTTTCCCGAACCACGGCAGCCAGCGCCGGCCCGCGTCCGATTGCATCAACTCTTCCGACATCGCCGTCCGCACCGTGCCCGGCTGAATTGCAAACACCGACAGCCCATGTTCGCGGACTTCAGCGGCCAGCACCTCGGTGAATCGAATAAGCGCCGTTTTCCCGGTCACGTACGCCGACATATACGGAATGCCGCGCGCCCCGGCCCCGCTCGCGATATTGATGATGTGCCCGCCGCGCCGCGCGATCATGCCCGGCAGCACCGCCGTCGAGCAGAGCATCGGCCCTTTGAGATTGACTTCGATATTTCGCCACCACGCGGCGGATTCCGTCTCCCACGTCGGACCGAACGGCGGCCCCACGCCGGCCGCGTTCACCAGCACGCCGACAGGCCCGAGCTCTTCCTCGGTGCGCGATACCATCTTCCGGACCGCGTCCTCGTCGGTAACATCCGTGCAAACAGCCGTGCTTGGGATGCCGTTCGAGCGCAGTAGTTCGAGCGTGGCGTTTAATTGCTCCGCGCTTCGCGAAGCGACCGCAACACGCATCCCGGCCCGCCCCAGCGCCACGGCGAACTCGCGCCCCAGCCCCCGGCCCCCGCCGGTGACCAGCGCCACCTGCTCCATGAATCAGGTTTACCGCGCTTCCAGCGCCCGATGGCGAATGTCGATCCCCTGCACCAGGTAAACCACGTCCTCGGCGATATTCGTGGCGTGGTCGGCGATGCGCTCCAGATCCCGCGCCACGAACATGAGGTCCACCGCGCACTGCACGTTGCTGGAATCCTGCTGCATGAACGTCACCAGCTCCTTGTAAATGGCGTCCCGCAGCGCGTCCACCTCGTCGTCCGAGAACAGCACCGTCCGGGCAATCTCCGCGTCGCTCTTCACGAACGCGTCCAGACTGCGCAGCAGCATGGCCTCTACCAGAGAAGCCATCTTCGGAATATCGATCAGCGGCTTGATGGGCGGCAGCGCCATCAGCGACAGCGCGCGCTCGGTGATGTTCACCGCCAGGTCGCCCATGCGCTCCAGATCGGTGTTGATCTTCAGCGCCGCCGTCAAAAAGCGCAGATCGCGCGCCACCGGCTGATGCAGCGCCAGCAGCCGCGTCCCCAGATTGTCGATCTCGATTTCCAGCTGGTTGATCCGCTCTTCGTCCTGGAATACCTGGTCCGCCACATTCTTGTCCCGGTCCACCAGCGACCGGATACTCTTGCGGATGGCCGACTCCACCAGTCCGCCCATTTGCAGGAGGCGCTCGTGCAGTCCTTCAAGCTCGAGTGAAAAGTGCCGCAAATCGATTCTCCTGTTCGCGCGAGGCCTCAGCCGAATCGCCCGGTAATATAATCTTCCGTCTCTTTTTTGGCCGGGGTCTTGAAAATAACGTCTGTTTTGTTGAATTCGATCAGCCGGCCCAGCAGGAAAAACCCGGTCAGGTCCGCCACGCGCGCCGCCTGCTGCATGTTGTGGGTCACGATGATCAGCGTGGTCTGGTCCCGGATACTCAGCAGCAGCTCTTCAATCTTGCCCGTGGCGATGGGGTCCAGCGCCGAACAGGGCTCGTCCAGCAGCAGCACCTCCGGATCCACCGCCAGCGCGCGCGCGATGCACAGCCGCTGTTGCTGTCCGCCGGACAGCGCGTACGCTGAGCGCTGCAGCTTGTCCTTCACCTCGTCCCACAGCGCCGCCCGCCGCAAACTGCGCTCCACCACGTCCGCGATCTCGCTGCGCCGCGCCAGCCCGTTGATGCGTACGCCATAGGCGATGTTGTCGAAGATCGACTTGGGAAAGGGATTCGGCCTCTGGAACACCATCCCCACCCGCCGCCGCAGATCGGTAACATCCGCCTGGGTGATGTTCTCGCCATCCAGCAGCACCTCGCCCGTCATGCGCGCGCCGCGAATCGTGTCGTTGATCCGGTTCAGGGTTCGCAGGAACGTCGATTTGCCGCAGCCCGAAGGTCCAATGAGCGCCGTAATCTGATGCTCCGGGAAATCCAGACTGATCTTATGCAGCGCCTGAAACTTGTTATAGAAGAAATCGACGTTAAGGGCGCGCAGCTTGGGCGCCACGGCGTTTGCTCTCCGTTCCTCCGGCGCGACCGCCTCCTCCCTGGTTCGAGGCCCCGGTATTGTACTCATTGTTGGCTTCATCCTCGGCTCGCAACGGCTCCTCTGGACAAAATCATTCGGGCAGCGATATTGGCGATGAGCACCAAAGTCAGCAGCACCAGACCGGCCGCCCAGGCCTGGCGATGAAAATCCTCGTATGGCGACAGCGCCCGGTAATAGATCATCACTGGCAGTGACGCGGTGGGCTGATTCCAGCCGTTGCTCCAGAACTGGTTGTTCAGAGCCGTGAACAGCAGCGGCGCCGTTTCGCCGGTAATGCGCGCCACCCCGAGAATAATGCCGGTCAGGATTCCAGCCCGCGCCGCCGGAACAACCACCGTCGCAATCGTCCGCCATTTGCTCGCCCCAAGCGCCAGCGCGCCTTCGCGAAGTGACAACGGTACCTGCTGCAGAAACTGCTCCGTGCTGCGCATCGTGATGGGAATCACCATCAGGCTCAGCGCCACTCCACCCGCCACGGCGGAGAACGTCTTCATCGGCACGACAACCAGCGTCCACGCGAAGATACCGATCACGATCGACGGAACGCCGTTCAGCAGATCGGCCGTATAGCGCACCAGAAATCCCATCGTGGCCCCGCCGAATTCGGACGTGTAAACGCCGGCCATGAACCCGATCGGTACGCCGATGACCGCCGCCAGCATGACCATTTTCGCGCTGCCCACGATGGCGTTGGCCATCCCGCCGCCGGTCTCCCCCGGGCTGAGCGGAAGCTTCGTGAAGAAGTTCCAGTCCAGCGAACGGCTGCCGTTCCAAACCAGATACCCGAGAATCAGGAACAGCGCCGATACAGTGATGATCGTGCACAGCAGCGTTAAGGTGAGCATCACTGAATTCACCACCCGCCGGCGATGCCGCAGATGAACGGGCGGGCGGCGCAGAGCCACGGCTGCCGTGCTCATCGCGCCGTCCCCGGTTTCGTCGTGGCCACGATCAGCAGCCGCCCCATACCGTTCAGGATGATGGTGATCACGAACAGCACCAGTCCCAGCTCCACCAGCGCCGACAAATACGTGTCCCCGGTCGCCTCCCGAAACTCGTTGGCGATCACAGCGGCGATGCTGTAGCCCGGCGCCAGCAGCGAGGCGTGAATCCGCGGCTCGTTGCCGATCACCATCGTCACCGCCATCGTTTCACCCAGCGCGCGAGCGAGACTCAGGAAAACCGAGCCCATGATGCCCAGCCTCGCGAAAGGAACCACCGCGTCCCAGGTGGCCTCCCAGCGCGTAGCGCCCAGCGCCAGCGCGGCCTCTCTCTGCTCGCGCGGAACCTGGATCAGCGCCTCGCGCGAAATAGAGATGATGTACGGAAATATCATGATCGCCAGCACCACGCTGGCCGTCAGCACCCCCACCCCATACGCCGGGCCTTTGAACAACGGCAGCCAGCCAAGCGTGTGAATCAGAAACGGCTGCACGTACGAGCGCATCAGCGGCACAAGTGCGAAAATGGCCAGCAGACCGAATATCACGCTCGGCACCGCGGCCAGCAGTTCCACCAGGAATGTGAATACATTCGACACCCGCGGAGGAGCGAGCTCGGACAGAAAAATCGCCGCGCCCACGCCCAGCGGGACAGCGATCAACAGCGCCAGCATTGATGTCACGACCGTGCCGTAGATAAACGGCATCGCGCCGAACTCGTCGGTCACCGGATCCCACACCGAGCGCTTCAGAAACTCAAAGCCGAACTTCGAGCGTGCCGGATCGGAATGGATCCAGAGCTCCATCACCAGCAGGACTGTAACCCCGATAATCGCCGCCGCGAATATCAACGTGATCAGCCACGCGATTTCGTCGCCGGCGCGGATTCGTTGTAATAAACTCCGCGCCCCGGGGGACGCGGAGTTTACCGCGGTTGTCGCCATGACGATTAATGGATCTTAGTCAGCTGAGCTTCTTCCTTCGTCACCACGCTTTTGGGCAGCGGCGCGTAGCTCAGAGCCGCGCAATCCTTCTGCCCCGTCGTCATCATCCATTTCAGAAACGCCTTGATAGCATCCCGCTTGCCGGCGTTGTCGAACTTATCCGGAATCAGCAGCCACGTGAAGGTCGAGATCGGGTACGCGTTCGCGCCCGGTGCGTTGGTGATCGACACACGAAAATCCGCGGGCATGTCCTTCGCCGCGCCCGCCGCTGCATCCGTTACCGTACTCAGGTCCGCCTTCAGAAACTTACCCGCGGCATTCTGGACTGAGCCATAACCCATGTGGTTCTGAATGGCGTAAATCAGCTCCACGTAGCCGATTGAATTCGGCGTCTGCTTCACCTGCCCGGCAACGCCTTCGTTGCCCTGGCCGCCCAGCCCCACCGGCCAGCTCACCGAAGTGTTCGAACCCACCTTGCTCTTCCACTCCGGGCTCACCTTCGACAGATAGTCCGTCCAAACGAAAGTCGTCCCACTGCCGTCCGAGCGGTGCACCACGGTAATGTCGGCATCCGGCAGCCTGGCCCCCGGATTCAGCTTCTTCAGAGCGCCGTCATTCCATTTCGTGATCTTGCCCATGAAGATATCGGCCAGCACCGGACCGCTGAACTTCAGATCATTCACTCCCTCGATGTTGTAAGTAGGGACCACCCCGCCCAGGACAGTCGGGAAATGCAAAACATGATACTTCTTGATGGCCGCGATTTGTTCGTCCTTCATGGGCATGTCCGACGCGCCGAAATCGACCGTTCCTGCTGTAAGTTGCTTGATTCCTCCGCCCGAGCCAATTGCCTGATAGTTGATCTGCACATCGGGATGAGCCTGGCGGTACTCCTCGAACCACTTCTGGTAAATTGGGCCGGGAAACGTCGCGCCCGCGGCGTTAATGTTCTCCGTCGCGAACCCCAGCGTCGCTGCCGCGCTGCACCCGATCAGCATGTACAAAGCTGTGCGCATAGTCGTCTTCTTCTCCAAGTCTCGCAATCGAAAATTACAATGAGGTTACAGATCGCTGCGCCCCGGATAAGTGCCAGGGCGCGCCTTACAGCCAGCTCAGGGCAGGTCGTACCGGATGTCGAGCCAAACCATGTTGCTGTGAGCCGCGCGTGGATTCGTGCCGGTCACCAGCCACGGATAGCGCCACAGATACGAGTACTGCGTGATCAGCTTCATGTCCCCCAGCCGCTCGTTTTTCCAGAACGTCTGCACCCAGCCGAAGGTCCCCTCCTGAATGGAGCGGTTCGCGCCGCCGTTTCCGGGAACGCCATAACCGCTTACCTTGCCGGCCGAATCAATGGCCAGATTGCGGCGGATAAACGCGCCCCCGTAGTACGCGTACAGGAGACTCTGCTTGTGTGGCCCGAAAGTCCATTCGAACCCGTCCACCGTCGAACCCGAGTGGACCGGCGAAATCGATCCGTCCGGCCGAACGATGATGTCCGGCGCACCCGTGTTGCCGATGTACCGGCCGCCGCCGTCGCTCCAGTACGCGTTCTCGATCAGCCGCAGGCCTGGAACGATCTCGAAATTGGAATTGATCTCGCCGCCCGCGCCGATCGCCGTGTCCGTTTTCGCGGGTGTCGTCGACGTGCCGGGCAGGAAAGAATGGAACGACCGAAACAGGCCTGCAATCTCCAGGTGCGCGTGCTTTCCATCAAACGCCATCTTGGACTGAATATCGGGCGCGTAGTTCGGCGTCGCAAGCGTGTTTGAGCCGGCGTTGAACTCCGGCGCGAATGAGGCTGGCAGCGTGGCCGGGAACACCACCCCGCCGCCCACATACTGCTCCGGATTCTCCGCCGCGAAGCCCCACGTGAAATGGTCCCCGCCATGGTAAAGAACGCGAACCTGCGCCGCGCGGGTCCATACCAGGCCGTTTTGGTAGTTCGTGTCCATGTCCTGGGAATAGAAGATGTCGCCCGGCATCGGCGAAATCCCCTTGCGGTTCGGAGTCATCATGCTCCACGACTGCCCCGCCAGAAACTCGATGTTGCTCTTGGTCAGGTCTACCCAGTAAAGGCGCATGCGCATCGTGTTCGCATTGCTCGTCACCGCGAGGCTCCCGGCAGGGTTGCCCAGGAAGTCAGCTTCCAGGTAGCCGCGAATCTTCATATCGTGGTATTCGGAATCCACCTTGAACCCCACGCGCGAGTTCTGCGTGCTGAAGTGGTTCTCCGGCATACGGCCGAGCACCGTGTTGTTATAGGGCGCGGCGCTGAACGTCGTGCCGATGCCCGTGCCGATATCCGTCGAGCGCCACACGCTCGTGAAATCCATGAACCCCAGCGGCGTGAATGTCGCGTCCCCGAGTTGCCAGCTCAGCGGCGCCTTGGTTTCCGTCGGCGGCTGATTGGTCAATTCGGTCTTCTGCGGCCCCGGCCCCGCGGGAATCATCGCCGTCGCCGTGGCTACTTCCCCGAGTTTTTTCGCGTTCGGGAGAGAGTAGTCGGTGGCCGCCGGGCTCGCCGCCGGCGCGGCCAGCTTGTCCAGCGTCTGCTGCTGCTTCGCCAGAGTCGTCCTCAGTTCCTCGATCTGCTTCTGCTGGGACAGGACGAGCGCCTTCAGTTCCTGGATCGTTGTCGCGTGATTCGAATCGCCATCTGCATCGATGGGAGTCGCGCCGAGATTGCCGGCGCTCATGACTGCCAAAATACCGGCGCCCGCACACAAAAGTACTCCACGCACATTCCTGCGCATTCGTGCTGGCTGCTCCTTTCGTCTTTTTCGTCTTTAAGTTCAGGACACGCCTGGCCGCGTGGTCACACGACCAGAAACGAAAGGATAGCGGCGCTGCATTAGCACTTTGTGACGGCTTGGTTACGATACGGTTACAGCCGCCGTAGCATCGCGCGGCTGCGCCGCTGGCAGTACGATTCGAAACGTCGTTCCACGTCCCAGTTCGCTTGTCAGGGTGATGGAGCCGTTCATCTGTTCCACCGCGTGCTTCACGATCGAGAGCCCCAGCCCCGTTCCCGCCACTTCCCGCGATCGCGCCTTGTCCACGCGATAAAACCGCTCGAAAATGCGGGGCAGGTCGGACGACGGAATCCCGATTCCCGTGTCTGTCACCGTAATCGTGACCTGCTCGTCCTCACCGGCTGCTTCGATGCGCACCTCTCCCCCAGGCCGGTTGAACTTAATGCCGTTGTCCAGCAGGTTTACCAGCACCTGTTCGAGACGGGTTCGATACCCCAGCACCTCGAGTGCGCAGGCCTCCGGGATAACCACACGGACGTCGCGCCGCGCTGCTTCCTGGGCGACGCTGCGTACCGAAGAGTCGATTGCCGCGTGCAGCTGCACCCGCGCCGGAGGTTCCCTGCCCTGCTTCGCGTCCAGCTCCGAGAGCGCCAGCAGGTCGGAGGCGATATTGTTCAGCCGGATCGCGTGGCTGAGGATGATTTCCACGAAGCGGAAACGATTGTCCTCGTCCTCCAGTGCGCCGTCGAGCAGCGTCTCCGCATACCCCCGAATTGCTGCCAGCGGAGTCCGCAGTTCGTGCGAGACGTTGGCCACGAAATCGCGGCGCACCCGCTCCAGCCGCTCCAGATCGGTGATGTCGTGCAGCAGCGCAATGGCCCCCCGCCCCGTGGGCATGGGCAGCGGACCCGCGGTAATCTGCCAGGCCTGATTGCCGTGCCCCGGCTCGAGCCGGCCGCTGCTCGTCCGCCCTTCCCGCAACGCCCCGTTGATCATGTCCAGCAGTTCCGGCTCCCGCGCTAGACGCACCAGCGGCGTTCCCGGCGGGATCGGCCCGGGCACGCCGGCAAAACGCGCGAACGCGTCGTTGCACAGGATGACCCGCAGTTCGCGATCTACCGCCAGCAGCGCCTCCTGCATGCCGGCCAGAATCGCGTCGCGTCGCGCCGTCTCCGCGCCCAGGTCCTGCATCAGCGTCGCAATCTGCGGAGGAATGCGCTGCATCGAGCGCGCCAGCTGGCCGATTTCGTCGTCGCCGTGCAGCGCCTCCTCATCTGGTGGACGAGGCTCCTCCAGCAGGTTGTCAGCCCAGCGCTTGAGCATCATCACGCGCCGCCGGTGTTCGCGCGCCAGCAGCCACGCCGTAAGCGCGCCCGCCCCGAACAGGATCCCCGCGCTGGCCAGCGCGCGCTGCGGTGACTCCACCCCAACCCAGCGCGCCACCGCGAGAGCGGCAACCGTGAATCCCGCGGCGGCCCACAGCAGTGCGAAAAAAAGAGAACTGCGCAAGTTTTTTCCAGTGTCCGCCAGACCCGTCCGATTCGCAAATCCGCGGGTGCTCCCTGAAAGGTGCGTTGAACAGAACTCCCAATCGCCCGATGCTCAGGACTGCGGGTCGGCATGACGAACAGGCGGTATCCATCCAGATGTGTCTCGAAAGATCATCAACGGTGTGATTCCCAGCGATAAATGTCGAGAAGTGCAACAGGCGCAGTTCTTAGCGCACTAGCAGAATTTTGGCGAACAGTCGCTCAGCAGGAAGTTGCGCCGCAGACCCACCGCCATCAACGCGCGAAGAAGGTACCAATGGTAACGGGCACGATGGCCCAAAGGAGCGGGACGCGGGACGAGCCCATCCAGCTCCCCTTCGTAAGCGACACACAAATATCCGTGGACGGCCTGCTTCAACGATTCGAGAGCATCATCAAGGGTAGGGCCGGACACCATAATGTCCAGGTCGATACACTCGGCGGCGTATTGGCCGCGACCATCAGGAAATGCTACGCAACGAAGCACGAAGCCCTTGGGAATGAAGGGCTTGCGTTGCTTTTCATGCTGCATGTTTCGGTCTTCAGCTACGGCAGACACAAGAAGCGCCCTCCTTCCAGCGAACTCATTATCCATCTAAACTGTACCACGAGCAAGAGTGGATTCCAGGTAGTGGAACTTAATCAGGGTCCGCACATGCACTGAGTTTTAGAAATGGAACGGATGCCCGCTTAGCCGTTCGCTTCGTAGCGCCGTAAAACTGGTCCCGTGTCCTGTTGGACTGCCGGATCATGCTCTTTATGAGATCATCCGCAAACGCGCTGCAGGACATGTCAACCGTAACGATGCTACGCGGATGAGATGCAGTTTTGGGGCATTCGTAGTGGGCGTGAGAGCCATCCTGGCGTTTGAGAGAAAAATTGAGGCTTCGAAGGATCGCAGTCACTTCGTCGGGGGTTAAAGGCGGGTATTTCTTCTGCCCCATTAAACACTCAATTTTTATTCTGTTTTACAGCCCGTCCAATTATACTTCGGAATCACTACAGCGCCGGCGATCAATGAATGCCCCAACATCGGCCCGAGCGCTTCGTATCGACGCTCGATCCGCTTCCCGGTGCGCCGCTTCGTAGACGGCCTGTTCCCGCGCTTCGCAATCCTCGCTGGCTTGAATAATCCCAACGTCGGGTACCCTCAGCGTCGCGCTGCTGCTTGAGTGCGCATAGGCTCCGCCTTTTCAGGGGGGAAGACGTAATCTTTTCGTGGCTGCCAGGCGTTATCACTGGAAAGTTCCGTGGAAATGATCGGCTCCTCATACAGCCAGCGGGCCAGAGTTGGACGGCAAGGCAAATTGCGATCCTGCGGCAGTCGTGCACAGACTGCGAGATTGGAGCGGCATGGAGAAGTTGGAGGGACAAGTACGGTCCAGACGGATGGCAGGACAAGTTCCGGCAAAGGTTCGAATCCGAGACGATCGACAAGTACGACACGCATTTCTGCTCTATCCGCCGAGAACGCAGCAAGGTTCACTGTTTTATTACGACTGACACGGTCCACCGTTTCTCTGCCGCCTTCCGCGCGATCTCTTTCCGCTGTTCCGGAGTGAGTTTCGCCTTCCGGCGCTGCGCACTGCGTATACTGGAGACGAGCCTTGTCCCAGCCTGCCAACAGCCCGCGAGAACGCATTCTGCGCAGCGCGCGCACCCTGTTCGCCAGCAAAGGGTACGAGCACGCCAGCACCTCCGCCATCGCTCGCGAGGCCGGCACCAGCGAATCGCAGATGATGAAGTACTTCGGCTCCAAGCTGGGCTTGCTTCAGGCCATCTTCGAAGAGGCCTGGATACATATCACCGCTGCCGCCAGGGCCGGCGCCGACGCCGCGGCGACCGGGCCGGACAAAGTCCGCGCCCTCCTCGGCGCCTTCCTCGATTACGTCAGGCGCGACCCCGAACTGGAGCTGCTGTTCCTGCTCGAGGGCCGCCGCGTCCGCCGTGAGGACCACGCCGTCAGCATGAGCAAGGGCTATATCGGCTTCGTGGAATTGTTCGACGGCGTGCTGGCCGATATGCGTCGCGAAGGATCCCTGCGCGGCCAGCTCGACCCGCAGATGGTGCGCTCCGCCATCTTCGGCATGACCGAGGGCCTGCTCCGCGACCACTTCCTCTATGAGCGCCTCGGCTTCCCCGCCGCATACAAGGTCGAGGACGTCCCACACATGCTCGATCTGGTGCTCCGCGCCTTCACCGTCTCCAGCGCCGCGCCAGTGCAGGCCTGAATCGCCTACTCAATCTCCCACGGCACTTTGATATCTACCGTCTTCGGCTGCAGACACTCCCGGTTATTACAAGCCTGATACCGCAGCTTCCCGTTCAGCACGCCCGCTCCCGGCGCCGCGCCAGCCCCCGCGCGAACCGGCGTCACGATCTGAAACGTCCCGTCGTATACCGACAAGGGCTTGTCCGAAAAACTGGAATTCTCCAGCTTCGGCGCCGGATACTGCACCGCCCCCGCCTCCACCGCGCTGTTCGGCGTCCACGTCAGCTTCAGAGGAATCAGAAACTCGTCGTTCGGCTTGTTGCTGTTCACATGAAAGCCGGGCCGCAGTTGCAGCGTGAGCTTCTGCTCCGCCGCCTGCCCGCGCTGCAGGTGCAGCGTGGGGACCTCGCCGATCGACAGAACGTTAGGACCCTGAGCCCGCGCCGCCGGAACCAGCAGCGCCGCGGTCAGGAGCAGCAACTCTCGCCTCGCGCTGAACCGCGTGCTGCGACGGCTCGGAAAGCAGATGTTCAATCTCATTGCGGAATTCGTCCTTGCTGCGCGACAATCCCACGTGCACCGCGGCAATGCGGCCGTCGCGATCGATCAGGAACGTCGTCGGCAGCGAGTCCACGCCGCCGTACAGGCTGCCGATATGATCATTGCCCAGCAGCACCCGGTAGTTCATCTTGTGGCTCTGGATGTATGGCTTGACCACTTCCCAGCCGTCGTCGTCCATGGACACGCCCACCACCGCGAAGCCGCGGTTCTTGTAAGTCTGCTCGAATTCCATGAACCACGGGATCTCGATTTTGCACGGACCGCACCATGTCGCCCAGAAATCGAGAAGAACCACCCGCCCGCGATACTCCGACAGGCTCACGCTCGCGCCGTTGCTGTCTTTCAGCGTGAACTCCGGCGCGGGCTTGCGCTGCTTCGCCGCTTTCACATCCGGCGGCGCTGCTTCCACGCTGGCCGAATGGCAGCCAATCGCCATGCAGGCCATCAGGACCAGGCCAAACTCGGCAAAGCGCCTCGGGTGAGCCACTCGCATCCTCCTCAACAATTATAAAGTCGCGCTTAAACGCGCAGCCCGCGTCCGCCGAATACGTCCCGGAACCAGCGCGCCCGCACCGCCCGATGCCGTGCCGCCAGCGTGAACTCATCGTGCCGCCGGATCCCGGAATACAGCCACGCCGCCGTATCGCAGAAGGCCTCACAAACGTATTCGCGCCACTGCCGCCCCGCGGTTACGCTCAGCCGCCGCTTTCGCATCTCCGCCGACCAGCCCAGCTCGCCCCGCGCCCGCTGCTCGATTTCCCGCAGCAGCACCGCCTCGAACGAGCGCCGCGCCGGGTTCCCCAGCCGCGCCCATGCATAGTGGAACAGCTCGTGAATCAGAATACGCGCCAGCTCGTTCGACTTCGCGCAAAGCGCCGCGTCCACCACCGTGTCCCGGCGCCGAATGAACGTGCCTGCGTGTACTTCCGGCCAGTCGCGCCCGAAGCTCTCGCCATCGCCGGTCAGCCGGTCACGCGAGGCGCGCAGCCCGGGCAGAAAGCGCAGCTGAATCGGCAGCCCCTCGATGGCCGGCAGGCGGCGCAGCACGCGCCGCGGAATCCGGTCAACGAGCGTTCCGGACGGCGAACCAGCCCGGGTTCTCAATGGTCACCTTGTTGCGTGCCTGCAGGCCCGCGATCCACGCCTGGAAATCGCCCTGCTGCATCTGCTGCAGCACCTGCCCCGAAACCTTCTCGAACGGCTGCACGGTCATGTCCACCACCTTGAAAAGGTAGAAGCCGCCCGTCTCCTGCACCGGCTCGCTCACTTCGCCCGCCTTCAGCTTGAAGATGGCTTCCTTCACCTTCTGCGGGTAGTTGCCGGTCATCGAGACTTCGCCGTAGTCGCCGCCCTTTGCCGCCGAGATCTTGTCGTCGGACTGCTCCGTGGCAAGCTTCGCGAAATCCGCCCCGGCGAGAATCTGCTTGCGAAGATCATCGATCTTGGCTTTCGCTTCCGCCTCCGTGCGGCTGTCGGCCGCGGCGGGAGTGGCGGGCGTGGCCGCGGCCGCCGGCCCCTTCGGCGCAGGCGTGAACTTCACATAAATCGCCTTCACCGTCGCCGTCCGGTACTGGTTCTTGTTCTGCTCGTAGTACGCCTTCTCGTCCTCGGGCTTGATCTGAATGCTCTCGCGATAGTGATTGATCTCCGCCTGCGCCAGCACCGTCATCCGCTGGTACGCAAGCTCCTGCCGGTATCGCGGCTCTTTGTCCAGATTCTGAAACTCGGCCTGTTGCGCCAGGGTTCGGAACATGAAGAAATTCGACAGCAGCTGCGGCTGCCGCGCGATGGCCTGCTGCACCTGCGGCGGGAAATCGCTGAGCATCTTGTCGATCTCCGCGGCCGTGTAATCCTTCCCGCCAACCTTCGCCACCACGGTATCCGGGCTCACCGGAGTAGTGGGGCCCGTGGTCGGCTTTTGCTCCGCGCCAGGCGCCGCCGTCCCGGGCGAGGTCTGCATCGTCCCCGGAGCGGGCCGCGTTGCCGGAGGCGCCGTCGCCTGGGCAAATAGCCCTGTAACCATAAGAAACGAGAGGGAAAGCACTTTCATCGAGCGAGATCCTGTCTTCAACGAGGGTTGTGGAAACCCTATGCTAGCATGCCCGGCCCCTGGGGCGATCACGCGGAATCGTACGAATCGAATCAACAACTTCCATATCCAGCCCATTTCGGCTTTGCGAAGATCGTAATGCGAAGGCTGGCCAGGCTGAGCAGATTGTTCGATTCGTTGTTCGTTGCGTAGTTTGCAACCGCTGGGCGTCTTAATCGGCGCTAAACGGGGCT
>DASRCB010000119.1:0-2989 GCA_035653295.1 Bryobacteraceae bacterium | reverse complement strand
TTTCGGCGTCGGCGGCCTTCAGGGCATAAGGGGCGGAAACCAGAAGGACGCGGGATTGTTCCGGCGCGCCGGTGGTCTGCGGTTGGACCCCCAGCCAGAGGGACTGGCCGGAGGTGAACAGGTCCAGCGGCATGCCGCTCGCCGTGGCGGCGCCCAGGTGGACGCTGTAGCGGCCCTGTTCGTCGGCCTGAACATTCTGGGTCTCCTGCCACAGCGGCGTCCGGCTCTCCGGATCGCTGTACAGAGCGAACGTAAGCGCCTGAGCGCCGGCCAGCGGCTTGCCCGCGGCGTCCTTCAGCGCGCCGGCGAAGTTGATCAGCGGGGGAACCGCGGCCTCGCGCTGCTGCGCGATAACGGCCATCCCGCTGATTAGAGCAACAACGAATACAGCGATCCGGGTTCGGTCCATTTTTGCTCCTCTTCCTTGCGTTCTGCGATTCGCTACTGCGCCGGCGCCTTTTCGACTTCGACGCTCATGGGGTGCTGCCGGGCCCACTCGTCGTGGCGGATGCCGGTCACCTGCCAGGACACCTGCATCCCTGGCTTGCCGCCGGCGATGACGAAATGCCCGTCGTGGACCGTCTCCCTGACGTACAGCCCCGGCGCTTGCCGCCCGATTGCCGTCAACTGATACCGGAAATCCCCGTTCAGCGCTTCGAACCACTTGGGCAGTTCCACGGTCGCCTGACCGTGCGCGTTCAGCCGCACCGTGCCGTCGTACAGGTTCTTCATCTCGGAAGATTCGATGGAGGCGTGAAACAGTTGCTTGTGAACCGGATCCAGCGGGTCGTCAATGCGGAAGTTCTTGACCCCGGTCACCTGCAGCGCGCCATTCACAAGCACGTCACCGTTCACGGTTAGAGCGTGGGAGGTATCCGGGGCCCCATCGATTCCAACGTGGCCGCCGGGGAGAATGCTGATTCGACCTGTGGTAACGTTCGTCTCGTCGAAGCTAAGCATTGTACCGTTTGAGCTTGCGTTAAGGCTCACGTCGAATATCGTTGTACCGGTGCTGTCGTTGAAGCCCACGAGGTTCTGGGTACCTGTGCCGGTTCCCTGAACGGTGAGAGGATATGATGGCGTGGACGTACCGATGCCCACATACGTGTGATGCACCGTATTGTTGCTGTCGGTATACGATCCGCCCAGCACAAAAGAGTCGTTTGCGCCCACTTTGGCGTTGTATCCAATAGCCGTGGCGTTGGTGAAATCGCCGGTTGCATCGGCGCTCGCGCCGAGGAAGGTGTTGTAGTTGCCCGCCACAATCGTGTTCCCGGCATAAGCCCCAACGGCGGCGTTCTCGCCACCGGTGCTCAGGGTGGAGAGGGCCTGATTGCCGACTCCGGTATTGAAGCCCCCGTCGGTCACGTTCTCCAGCGCCTGGTTCCCCACTGCCGTGTTGGCATTTGCGGTTGGTGAAGTGCCCGTCAAATGGCTGAGTGCCGCATGGCCCAGAGCGCTGTTGCTCACTGTCCCGGTTTGTGATTCGTCTGTCTCGGTGCCAACGAATACATCGCTGTGTCCAAGAGGAATTTGGAGAGCCGGGAAGCCGTTGATATGGATCGCGTCCGCGGTTTCCAGGTCCAGAGCGCCGTCGATGGTCTGGCCGGTGGTGAAGGTGTTGGAAGCACCCAGTTGCGGGACCACGCTGGTGTCGATGCTTAGCGTTCCGCTGCCGGTGATTGGACCGCCCGTGAGTCCGGTACCGCTGCCGACGCTGAAGACCGTGCCCCCGCTGCTGCCGCCCGGGAAGGTCTGGCCGGGGGCGAAGGTGATCAGCCCGTCGAACTTCGCCGTACCGTTTACTTCCAGCTTCGCCGCCGGCGCGGTCGTCCCAATGCCGACATTCCCGTTGGCGAGCACTCGCATTCGCTCCGCGTTATTCGTGTAGAAGCTCATGGGCGCGTTGGCGATCTGCTGGAACGCCATCAGTTTGTCTCCCTGGCCCTGGAAAAACAAGCCGCCTCCGTTCGCGACACTGCCGGCAATAATCGAGAACAGCGCCTGATCGGACAACATGCGCAGATTGGCGCGCGCCGCGCTTCCGGTATTCGGATTCCGGACCTCGAACACCGTGTCCTGGTTCTGGCTCTTGTACAGATCGAAATCGTAGGAGGGAACCGTCGTGCCCACCCCGACCTTCGTCCCCGACTGAAACATCACCGAGTTGCCGATGTCGGCGCTGTCGGTCCACATGGGGATATAACCGGCCGTGCCGCTTCCGCCGAGAACAGAGGTCGTGCCGAGGCCTGCGGCCGCTGTGTTCGTTGCAGCGGCCAGCTTCTCGCCGCCCGCGGCATTTGTCACGTCGCGTGTTACGAAAGCCGAGGCTGGTTTGCCGCCGAGGGTCTCGGCATCGGCGGCTTTCAGCGCGTATGGGGCGGAAACCAGAAGCACGCGCGATTGTTCCGGCGCGCCCGTGGCTTGCGGTTGTACGCCCAGCCACAACGACTGGCCGGATGTGAAAAGATCCAGCGGCATGCCGCTGGCTGTGGCGGCGCCGAGGTGGACGCTGTAGCGGCCCTGTTCGTCGGCCTGCACGTTTTGCGTTTCCTGCCACAGGGGGGTGCGGCTCTCCGGATCGCTGTACAGAGCAAACGTAAGCGCCTGGGGGCCCGCCAGCGGCTTGCCCGCGGCGTCCTTCAGCGCCCCGGCGAAGTTGATCAGCGGGGGAACCGCGGCCTCGCGCTGCTGCGCGATAACGGCAGCCCCGCTGAGCAAAGAAAAAATCAATACAGCGATCCGTGTTCGATCCATTTCTCCTCCTGTCACCTGCCCTGAACCTGCTTCGTAAATTCGCTCACGTCGTCAGCGCCCTGCGGGATGCCCTCGCCGCCGATGGACGCCCGGAGTTCCATGAGCGTCTTCCCCAGCAGGTTCCGCCCGGTCCCATCGAAGTTGTCGCTCCAGGTGGAGTCCCGGCCGGTCGTCGCATTGTGCTCCAGCAAATAGGCATCGCCCGATTCGAGCAGGACGCTCCGCAGCGCGG
>DASRCB010000118.1:0-36744 GCA_035653295.1 Bryobacteraceae bacterium | reverse complement strand
TATAACTGGGCGTTCGCGCCGGCAGACGAATTCACCCGCCGAATGGGTGTGAACACGCAGCTCATTCTTCGGGAAGAAGCACACTTCGACGAGCTGTCGGATCCCTCGTCGGGTTCCTGGTATATCGAAGCGCTAACGGATCGCATGGCCGGCGAGGCGTGGAAGATCTTTCAGGCCATCGAGGCTGTCGGCGGATATGCAAAGGCCGAGGCGGGCGGGTTTATCGAAGAGCTGGTGCGCCCGGCCCGCGAGAATCGCCGGACGCTGGTGGCGCAGAGGCGGAAGCTGTTTACCGGCATCAACGCGCATGCCAATCCCCAAGAGCGCGAGCTGGATCATGTCAGACGGATCCCGGATGCTCCGCGCGGGGCATCTCCGTTTGAAATGCTTCGGCTCAATGCCGAGCGGCATGAGAAGACAACAGGCAAAACGCCGCGCGTCTTCCTGCTGCGGTGGGGCGACGCGAAGATGCGCCGCGCCCGCGCGGAATTCAGCGGAGACTTTTTTGCCTCCGGCGGTTTCGAGATTGCCGACCGGCCTGCGTTTTCTTCGCTCGATGAAGCCATCGAAGCGGTCACGGCTGAAAAGCCGGATGCGCTGGTGCTGTGCAGCTCCGACGGCGAATACCTCGGCCTCGCGAAATCCGTTTGCCCGCGCGTGTCCTGCCCGGTGATCGTTGCCGGGTTACCGAAAGATGATATCGACAAGCTGAAGGAGGCCGGCGTTGCTGACTTCATACACATCCGCAGCAATGCGGTCGAGACTCTTGCTGCGTGGCAGCAGAAGCTGGGAATCGGAGGCTGAAGGATGCGACCGGATTTTTCGCGTATCCCGTATCGAGGAGCTGCTGGCGCGCCTGCTGCGTATGACCCACATCTGGAGCACCTGAATTACGCCGCTGGAATCGCGCCGTATCTGCGGGGGCCCTACACCACGATGTACGTTACCCGGCCGTGGACCGTGCGCCAGTACGCCGGCTTCTCCACGGCGGAAGAATCGAACGCTTTCTATCGCCGCAACCTCGCCGCCGGCCAGATGGGGCTCTCGGTGGCATTCGATCTGGCCACCCACCGCGGTTACGATTCCGACAATCCGCGCGTGGTCGGCGACGTGGGCAAGGCGGGCGTGGCCATCGACTCGGTGGAAGACATGAAGATCCTGTTCAGCCAGATCCCGCTGGACCAGATCTCCGTGTCCATGACCATGAATGGCGCCGTTCTGCCGGTGATGGCGTTTTATATCGTCGCCGCCGAAGAACAGGGCGTCACGCCCGAGAAGCTCAGCGGAACCATTCAGAACGACATTCTGAAGGAGTTCATGGTCCGGAACACGTATATCTATCCGCCCGGACCGTCCATGCGCATCATCGGCGATATCTTCCGCTTCACGGCGGAGAAGATGCCGAAATTCAATTCCATTTCCATCTCCGGGTATCACATGCAGGAGGCGGGGGCCACGGAAGAGATCGAGCTGGCCTACACGCTGGCGGACGGGATGGAGTACATCCGCACCGGAATCGCCGCCGGCCTGAAGGTGGACGATTTCGCGCCGCGGGTGTCGTTCTTCTTCGACATTGGGATGAATCACTTCCGCGAGATCGCCAAGCTGCGCGCGGCCCGCCTGCTTTGGGCGAAGATCGTGAAGAGCTTCAATCCGAAGAATCCCAAATCGATGGCGCTGCGCACGCACTGCCAGACTTCGGGCTGGAGCCTGACCGAACAGGACCCGTTCAATAACGTGATGCGCACCGCGATCGAGGCTATGTCCGCGGCGCTGGGGCACACGCAGTCGCTGCACACCAACGCGCTGGACGAAGCGCTCGCGCTGCCGACGGATTTTTCGGCGCGTATCGCCCGCAACACGCAGCTTTACATCCAGGAGGAAACAGAGATCGGGCGTGTGGTGGATCCATGGGGCGGCTCACACTACGTGGAAGCGCTCACACACGAGCTGGCGCACACGGCGTGGGAGCTGATCCAGGAAGTGGAAAGCCACGGCGGCATGGTAAAGTCCATCGAGATGGGGCTGCCGAAGATGCGTATCGAAGAAGCGGCGGCAAGAAAGCAGGCGCGCATCGACACTGGAAAAGACGTTATTGTCGGCGTCAACGCTTACCGATACCAGGGCAAGGAGCAAAAGCTCGATCTGCTGGAGGTGGACAACGCCGCTGTTCGCGCGAAACAGGTAGAGCGGCTGGCCAGAATCCGGCGGGAGCGCGACGGGTCCGAGGTGGCCCGGGCTCTGGAGGCAATTACCCGATGCGCGGAAACCGGCGACGGCAACCTGCTCGCTCTGTCGGTGGAGGCCGCGCGAAAACGCGCAACGCTGGGGGAAATTTCCGATGCGATGGTGAAGATCTGGGGCCGGTACGAAGCCCCCACGCGTTCTATTACAGGCGTTTACGCGGCGGAGACGGCCGGCGATTCTCAGTTCGAGGAAGTGCGCAACGCGGCGTCGGAGTTCGCCCGCATGGAAGGGCGGAGGCCGCGCATTCTTGTGGCAAAGATGGGCCAGGACGGGCACGATCGCGGTTCCAAGGTGGTGGCCACGGCGTTTGCAGATCTGGGATTTGACGTGGATATCGGGCCGCTCTTCCAGACGCCCGAGGAAGTCGCGCGGCACGCGGTGGAGAACGACGTCCATGTGGTCGGAATCTCGACGCTGGCGGGCGGACACAAGACTCTGGTGCCGCAGCTGATTGCAGCGCTCCGGGAACTCGGGCGCGGGGACATCATGGTCATCGTTGGGGGGGTAATTCCGCCGCAGGACTACAACGATCTGTTCAAGGCCGGCGCCGCAGGCGTATTCGGCCCGGGCACGCGCATCCCCGACGCCGCGCGCGACATCCTGCACGCGCTGGTGGAAGCATTGGAGCCGCAGAGCCGGTGATGAAGCGTGCAGGCCTGCGGCCTGCTCATCAAACCGCGAAGACCATTGCCGAGGGCATTCTCAACGGCGACCGCGCCCTGCTTTCCCGCGGCATCACACTGATCGAAAGCTCGGCGACACAGCACCAGGCAGCAGCGGAACAGATACTCGAGGCCTGTCTGCCGCACTCCGGGAACGCCGTTCGGGTGGGGATCACGGGCATTCCGGGGGTGGGGAAAAGCACCTTTATTGATGCGCTGGGAACCCACCTGACCCACGACCGCCGGGAGAAGGTGGCTGTCCTGGCCATCGATCCGAGCAGTCCCATCAGCGGCGGCAGCATCCTGGGCGACAAGACCCGAATGCCGCGCCTCAGCGTGGACCCGGCCGCGTTCATTCGCCCCTCGCCGGCCGGCGGGTCCCTGGGCGGCGTGGCGCGCAGGACGCGCGAGGCCATGATCCTGTGTGAGGCGGCCGGTTTTCACAACATTCTGGTGGAGACGGTGGGCGTCGGGCAGTCCGAAACGGCCGTCGCTTCGATGGTGGATTTCTTTCTGCTGCTGATGCTTGCGGGAGCGGGCGATGAATTGCAGGGAATGAAGCGGGGAATCATGGAGATCACGGACCTGATCGCCATCAATAAGGCGGATGGCGACAACCGGATCGCGTCCGAAGCGGCCCGGCGGCAGTACGAGAGCGCGCTGAAGCTGTTTCCCCCGCACGCCAGCGGCTGGCGGCAGCCGGCCGTGACCTGCTCGTCGCGCGGCGGCGAGGGAATCTCGGGAATCTGGAAGATTATTGGCGAGCATCGGCAACAAATGAAGCAGAGCGGATGGCTGCAGAAGAATCGACGCGAGCAGGCCCGGCGCGCGATGCTGGAAACCATCCGCGGCGCGCTGCAGGACCGGTTCTTTGCCAATGAGGACGTGCGGCGCGAGCTGCCGCAGCTGGAGGCCGCCGTGATGGATGGCCGCGTGAGCGCGTACCGCGCCGCGCGCGAGCTGCTGGCGCGCTTTACGGAAGGGAACGACAGATAGATTTATGCCCGCTACATTAACGCAAGCTCTTACGCAGCTCAGCGCTGAAGAGGCTGCGCGACTGATCCGCAACGGGGAGACGGTCACCTTCAGCGGCTTTACCTCCGCCGGCACCCCCAAGGCGGTACCGCAGGCGCTGGGGCGCGTGGCGCAAGAGGAGCACGAGGCAGGCCGGCCGTTCCGCATCGGAGTGATCACCGGAGCATCCACCACGGACATGCTGGACGGAGCGCTGGCGCGCGCGAAGGCAATCAGCTTCCGCACCCCTTACCAGAGCGACCCCGCGCTGCGGGACGCCATCAATCACGGCGAAACTCATTTTTTTGATCTGCACCTGTCCACGCTCCCTCAGTCTGTGCGCTATGGTTTTCTGGGAAAGATCCACTGGGCCATACTCGAAGCGGGTGAGGTGACCCCCGACGGCGAGATCACGCTCACATCGGGAGTGGGCGCGGCGCCGACCTTTGCCCGCATGGCGGACAAGGTCATCATCGAGCTGAACCGGCACTATCCGACGACGCTGTACGGGATGCACGACCTTTATGAGCCCGCGGACCCGCCGTTCCGCCGCGAGATTCCGATTTTCAAGCCATCCGACCGCATTGGCGCGAAGACGATAAAGATCGATCCCGCGAAGATCGCGGGCATTGTGGAAACGAATTTCCCCGACGCGGGAAAGCCGTTTGCCGAGCCCAACGCGGTGACGAAGAAAATCGGGGAAAACGTGGCCGAGTTTCTCGCTGCGGAGATCCGCGCGGACCGGATCCCGCTGCAGTTCCTGCCCATCCAGTCCGGAGTGGGCAACATCGCCAACGCCGTGCTGGGGGCCATGGGCAGTCATCCTGAGATTCCGCCGTTCCAGATGTACACGGAAGTGGTGCAGGACTCGGTGGTTGACCTGATGAAGCGCGACCGGGTGACCTTCGCCAGCACCTGCTCGCTGACGCTCAGCGCGGAAGCCATGCGCGCCGTGTATGCCGACGTGAACTGGTTCCGGCACCGCATGCTCATGCGCCCGCAGGAGCTCTCCAACAACCCCGAGATCATTCGCCGGCTCGGCCTGATCACGATCAACACCGCGATCGAGGCCGATTTCTATGGCAATGTTAACAGCACGCACGTGATGGGCTGCGAGCTGATGAATGGGATCGGCGGGTCGGGCGATTTCACGCGCAACGCGTACGTGTCGATTTTCACCTGCCCTTCCACGGCCAAAGGCGGCAAGATCACGACCATCGTTCCCCAGGTGGCGCACGTGGACCAGAACGAGCACTCGGTGAAGGTGATCATCACTGAAAACGGCGTGGCCGATCTGCGCGGGCTCGATCCGCGGGAACGCGCGCGGCTGATCATCGAAAACTGCGCCCACCCCAGTTTCCGCCCGGATCTCGAGAGCTATCTGTCACGCGCGCATGACGGCCGCACACCGTTCAATCCGGTGGCCGCTTACGCGCTGCACCGGCAGTACGTTGAAACCGGCGACATGCACGGGGTCAACTGGGACCGCGCCTTCGGTTTCTGAACACTTATTTGGCCGTCTCCGCTTTTTGCCGCGCCAGGGCGGCGGCCCGGCGCGCCCGGACCTGCATCATCAGCTCCGGATGATGCGCCCAGTGCACGCTCTTTTCTTCCGTGGCGCCGAACAGCTCCGGGTGCAGATAGTGGCCCTGCTCGAGCGCCGGCTTCTCCGCTTCGACGGTAAGCGGATGCGTCTGCGCCCACGCATCCTGACGAACGCCGGTCACGTGCCACGAGACTTTGACTCCGGGCTTGTCGGTGCGAATGGTGAAGGAGTTGTTGGCGACCTCCTGTTCGACGATGGCCTGCGCAAACTGGCCCACGACGGTCAGCTGATATCGAAAATCGCGGTTCATGGCCTGCACGTACTCGGGGAGGCTCACCACCGCCCGCCCGCCGGCGTCGGTCACGACATTACCTTCGTAGACGTTGATCATCTCCGACGACGCGACGTAGGAATGAGCCAGATAGTGGCTCGCGGGCTTGAGCGGATGGTCGATCACCAGGGTGCTGAAGTTGTTTGAAACTTCGCCGTTGACGTACAGGTCGCCCTGGACGTCGGAGTTGCCTTCGAAGGTGGCCGCGCAACTGCCGCACTCGTAATTGTTGCTGCCGTTGAGCTGCTCGACGTACGCTTCGCCGTACACGCCGGTGGAATTCGGCTGGTCATCGATACCGGCCACGCCGTACGCTCCGCTCTGGAGCGCGTATCCTTCGATCGCGTTCGTGAACTTGCTGTTGCTGATGACCAGCAGCGTATCCGCGGCCTGGGGTGGGCTGGCGATGATCTGAACCGAAGATGATCCGCGAGAGAGAAGCGACGATGGGTCGTCCGCATACGGGGTTTTGGTGAGGATCAGGAGTTTCCCGTCATTGGTGAGACGCATGCGCTCGGTGTTGTTGCTTACGAGCGCCAATGGATGGTTGGTATAGGTGCCGACGTAGCCGCTCGGCGCGCCCGCCGGGCCTGTGCCGAGACCATCCGACACGAGCTGATTGATAACCGCCCCGTTGTTCGCCGTCGCGGAGAAGGCGGCGAAAGAATTGCCGGCGGTCGAGATATTGCTGGTGCGCGTCTGGACGCCCTTGCCGGTGGCGTCGGCGCCGACATTGTGGATCGGGAACGCGGGGCTGGTGGTGCCCACGCCGAGATAACCGAGAATGTACTGGCTGGTGTTGAAGGTGTTATTGCCGACCACTCTGGCGAAAGCGCTTGCGGGCAGATTCTGAAGATAATTGGCGTTGAGGTTCGGCACCTGCGTGCTCTAGGCAACCGAAAGCGGAGGAGTGCCGGGAGCAATACTCGACGCGAGTTGTCCCGTGGTGCTGATGCCCTGGCTGAACGTCACGGGGCCGCTGAACCGGGCATTCCCGTTCACGTCGAGGGTAAACGTCGGGTTCGAAGTGCCGACCCCGACGTTGCCTCCCGAAGGGGCCAGCAGAAGCGCTCCGGGACCGGCCAGCGTCAGACCGCCGGTCCCGCCGAAGCCTGGTTGCAGTGTGATGGAGCCGCCGCCCCCGGTGATCATCCCGCCATTACCGCCATTGCCGGCGATCAGGCTGATTGATCCTCCGGCGCCGGCGCTGGCATTGCCCCCATCGCCGCCCTGTCCGCCCTGCACGATCAGCGCGGCGGGGGCGCTCCCGTTCGCAGCCGCTTTGGGCCCGAAGACGTGGAGCAGGGCCGACGGAGATGATGTTCCAATCCCAACGCTACCGGCGAAATAGTTCGTGCCGCCCGCCGAATAGAGGGAGTAGTTCTTCCCTGTAGCGCCGGTTGTGTTCTGCAGGTAGAGCCCGTACGCGTTGGTGACCGTGCCGCTGCTGATCGAAGGACTTGCAATGAAGGCTCCGTACAGGTTCCCGACGCTCGAATTGGCGCTGACGCTGTTCGAGAAGTATCCGGCGAATTGACTGGACGCGGTTCCGCCGCCCTGATTGTTCGTGCTGAACTGCCCGCCGTAGATGCTGTTGGTCGCGCCGGTCCCGGCGTTGGTAGCGAGGAAGCGTCCGCCAAACAGAGTGCCTGTGGTTCCGCCCGCGGAGACGGAACTGGTGCTCTGAAAGAGGGCACCGTAAACCGGGCCGGTGGTTCCGGTCGCGCCCGAGATGGTGGAGGACGCGCTCTCGGCGATAAGACTTGCCGCCGTCGCTGCGGTCGGGGTCATGGTCACCCCCGTATTGACGCCGCTGACCGTAGCTGCCGCGGGGTTTCCGAAGTTCTGCCTTACCAGAAGGGTCGACCCAGCCTGCGGAGCGGTGTTACCGATTCCGGCGGCAGGGAAGAACGCTCCGCCAGTTGCGTTCACGTAGCTCAGCGCCGTGCCGGCGCTGTTTTGCCATTCCTGAAGGTTCGCTGACTGCGATGCAGCGCCGGTGACGATCAGACCTTTGGACGAAGCGGACGGGGAGAGAAGATGCAGGCGGGCCGAAGGCGCCGCAGTGCCGATGCCCAGATTGGTCCCGGACTGGTACATGAGGGAGTTGCCGATGTCCGCGCCGTCTGTCCAGAGGGGAATGTAGTTGGCGGTCCCGGCGCCACCGATGGTTGCAGTGGTTGAGATCGTGTCCCGGGTGGAACCCTTTGAAGTTGCCGAATCCGCCGGTGACGCACTGGCAATGGCTTCGCGGGTCACGTACGCAGAGGCGGGCCTGCCGCCCAGCGTTTCGGCATCACCTGCTTTCAGCGCATACGGAACGGAAACGAGCAGGACGCGGGTCTGCTCCACCGCGCCGGCGCCCTGGGGCTGGACGCCAAGCCAGAGCGAGTTGCCTGAATGGAACAGATCGAGTGGCATGCCGCTGGCAGTCGCCGCGCCGAGGTGGACCGTATAGTGCCCCTGCTCGTCCGCCTCGACATTCTGGGTTTCCTGCCATAAAGGCGTGCGGCTGTCGGGGCCGGCGTAGAGCGAGAACGTCAGCGCCTGAACTCCCGCCAGGGGCTTGCCTGTGGCGTCCCTCAGGCCCCCGCTGAAACTGACCAGAGGCGGCACTCCGCTGTCGGTCCGATTCTGCGGCTGCTGTGCATGTGCAACAAACACGGCCAGATACAAACATGCGGCCGCGCGAGCGGTAGTTCCGGTCATCCCCTCTTCTCCTTCGCTTTCATCATTCTGGGAGGGGATGTAACCTGCTGTCACTACATGAACGGGTAGTCGCGAAGGATTCCACGCCTCGGGCGGGCGACGTTTTGTAACCTGAGAATTTGCAGACACGCCTTCCTCTACAGCCAGCGCAGGAAGAGTGTTGCCGGGTCCGCTGACGGGCATGCTGGTCGAGTTCGCCGATATCGAGCAAGCCCGCGCAGGTGACGACGCAGCCTTCGGGAGGATTGTATCTGCATACCGCAAGCGTATTTTCGGCACGATTGGGCGGCTCATTGGGCGGACGGAAGATGTGGAGGACGTGGCCCAGGAGGTTTTTCTGAGGCTGTACTATTCGCTCGATCAGCTTCGTTCGCCGGAAGTTTTCGAACCGTGGCTTTACCGGCTGACGGTGAACGCGGCCTACGACCATCTGCGCCGGCAGAAGCGCCGCAGCGAACGGCGCATGGCCGACCTCAGCGACCAGCAGGTGGTGCTCGCTGACGCGGCCGAAAGCACCCGCCGCGGGAACGACGAACGGCAGGGGGCGGGGATTCGCGAAACCGTGCAGCAGATGCTGGCGTCGGTCTCGGAAGCGGATCGGATGCTGCTGATCCTGAAAGAAGTCGAGGGACTCTCACTCAAGGAACTGGAAGCGATTTACCGCATCAGGGAGAACGCTCTGAAGGTGCGGCTATTCAGGGCTCGACAACGTGTGATGAAGGCCTGGGCGGCCGCGGGCAGGGTCCCCGCGCGCGCCGCGGGAGCGGTAAAGAAGGAGAACATAACATGAGCGACCAGGAACTGGATCGCCTGTTCGCGGCGTATCGGGACTCGCTTCCCGGCCCCGAGCCAACTGCGGGATTCATGCCTGCGCTGTGGAACGCCATCGAGGCACGGCGGACATTTCGCGCCCGGTTCGGCCGGCTTTCGCGTGTGTTTGTGACCGCCGCCGGGGCCATCTGGCTGGCCATGGCCACGCTGCTGATTATCAATGCCGCCGTGCCCCAGAGTCGAAGCGGCCCCGATATCGATTTGCTCGCGGATTCTCATCCCGCGGATTCGATCGACGTGGCTCCGGTCGCGAGCGCGCCGGGAAGCGACAGGAAATGAATTCGCGGTCCACTCCCTCGATCGCTCTGTATTTGCTGCTGGTATTTGCGAGCGGAATTCTGGTTGGCGTTTTCGGCTATCGGCTTTATACCGTGAACGCCGTTCGGGCGACCAGCGTGGGGGCCGATTCGCAGCAGGCGCGGCGCGACCGGTTCGTCTCGGAACTGAAGCAGCGGCTGGGCCTCAGCCCCGAACAAGTGCGCAATCTCAACGTGATTCTGGATCAGGGGCGCGCCAGGTTCAAGGAGATTCACAGCCGGATCGATCCGGAAATGGCCGCGCTGCGGCGCGAACAGGACAGCAGAATTCGTGGCCTGCTGAACTCCAGGCAGAGCACGGAATTCGACCGGTGGAAAGCGGAACGGGAAAAGAAGGCGGCCAACGCCGGCCGCTAGTTACTTCTTTGCTGCCGCGGGTTTGCGGCGGTCCTGCAGCTCTTTCGACTTGGCGATCTTTTTCTGGAAGCGGTCCACGCGACCCTCGGTGTCCACCAGCTTCTGCCTTCCGGTGAAGAAGGGGTGGCAATTCGAGCAGATTTCCACGCGGATGTCGCCCTTATGGGTAGACCGGGTTTTGAACGTGCTTCCACAGGCGCAGGTGACGTTCACTTCGTCGTAGGCGGGGTGAATAGCGGCTTTCATTTCTGACCTTTCGCTGGGGTAACGCTTCATTCTATCATGCGGCCGTGAGTGGCCCTGTATTGCCGGGGTGGCGCGATTGGGATAGTACAGACAGCGAAACAGCGCCAGACAACCCGCCCTGCGGCCGGGGACAGAATGTCCCGTCCGAGGTTCACCAATACATGTAAGCTGTTGAAAAGAAAGATGGGCATTTTGGGCGTGCGCTTGCCTTTCCGATGGCATGCGATCCATCGGACACAGACTTACGCCGGCTCTGGCGCTTGCGGCTGTTTTGACTACGAGCACCGCGCTGGGATGGGCCGGAGAGATCGCGGGAGAATTGCGCGACGCCATGGAACGAAATCCCGAGGCCAGCACGCGGGTTATCGTTCAGTACCGGCGAGGCGCCGGTGAGCGCCATCGGGCATTAGTCCGGTCGCGCGGCGGGCGCCTCGAGCACGACCTGAGCATCGTTCGCAGCGATGCGTATACCCTGCCGGCGGGCGATATCGCGGAACTGGCAAACGATCCGGAGGTGGAATCGGTGGTTCCCGACCGGACGGTCCATGCCATGCTGGATTACGCCGAGCCGACGATCAACGCCAATACCGCGTTCCAGTCGGGCTACGACGGCCGCGGAATCGGGGTTGCCATCATCGACAGCGGCATCATGGACCATCCCGATCTGCACGACGCCAGTGGCGCAAGCCGGGTGGTCTATAACCAGAATTTCGTGCCCAACATCGGCAACGACTACTTCGACCGTTTCGGTCACGGGACACATGTAGCCGGTATCGTCGGCGGCTCGGCTGCAATGTCGAACGGCTCGCAATACACGCACACGTTTCGAGGCATCGCGCCGGCGGTTAAGCTGATCAATTTGCGGGTGCTGGACCGCAACGGTGTGGGCACGGACAGCGCCGTGATCGCCGCGATCCAGACTGCCATCCAGCTGAAGAATACGTATAACATCCGGGTCATCAACCTTTCCCTTGGCCGGCCGGTTGCCGGATCCTATACAAAGGATCCGCTGTGCCAGGCTGTGGAACAGGCGTGGAAGGCGGGAATCGTCGTGGTCGTGGCCGCCGGTAACGAAGGGAGAAACAACTCGGCGGGCACGAATGGGTATGGGACGATTACCGCTCCCGGGAACGACCCGTATGCGATCACGGTCGGCGCCATGAAGGACATGAAGACGACCAGCCGCAACGACGATCAGCTTGCCAGCTACAGCTCCAAAGGTCCGACGCTCCTGGACCACGTGGCAAAGCCCGATCTGGTTGCCCCCGGCAACCGCATCATCTCCAGCCTGCCATGGGGGCTGACGCTCACCAATTCGTATCCGGCAAATGAGACGCCGGACACCTATTACATCCGGAACGGCGACGCATCCCAGTCGCCTTACTACTTCACCCTGAGCGGAACGAGCATGGCCACGCCGATGGTGAGCGGTGCGGCCGCGCTGCTGCTCCAGAAAACGCCCACGCTGACCCCCGACACCGTGAAAGCACGGCTGATGAAGACGGCGTCGAAGGGATTTCCGGCCTCCAGTATTGCGACGGATCCTGTGACGCATCAGACATACACCGACTACTACGACCTGTTCTCGGTCGGCGCGGGGTACCTGGACGTCTGGGCCGCTCTGAACAACACCGATACGCTGCCCAGCGGAGCGAACGCGCTGTCGCCCACCGTCACCTGGAACTCGACAACTCATCAGGCGACGCTGGTCAATGCTCCGAAGTCGGTTTGGAACACCGCCATTCTCTGGGGCACCGCGATCGTCTGGGGGACCAACATCGTTTCCGGGCAGACGGCGATCAACAGCAGCGCGATTGTGTGGGGAACGAGCAGCACGTCCGGATTCGCGATCATCTGGGGGAACGCGATCGTCTGGGGTACGGGAACCCCGGCGGGCGAAACCACGAATGTGGCGATCTACGGGGAGTGAAAACTCGAAGCCCCGCGGAGCCGGAGCAATCGGCGCCGCGGGGCCAAGGTAGCCGAAGGTTATGCACCTTCGCAGGTTTTCTTATCGCGTGAGGGGCCGGTCCACAGGAGCAGCGGCCTCGTCACTGAACGAAACCTGAACGTTAGAGCGGTCGACTTAGCAGTCGGCCACCTCACGCGTGGATTTATTACTATCGCTACCAGTACTCATTCTTTTACTGGACCACCTCCTTTCTCAGTGATAACTCCATCGTAAAGCTTACAGACCGAAATTGTCAAAGGCCCTCCCGAAGAATTTCGGCGTGGCCCGAGGCTGGAGCGGCGGGCTTCCCTGGCGGCGGCCGGTCGCGGCGACGGCCTGCGTTACAATCACTCATACGTGGACCGCATCGGCAGGTATCGTGTCCTCGGCGAGGTCGGCCGAGGCGCGATGGGGCTCGTCTACCGCGCGCAGGATCCGGCCATCGGCCGCATCGTAGCGATCAAGACGATCCGCCTCTCCGACCTGACTGAGGAATCGGAGCGCGAGCGGATGAAGGAGCGCCTTTTTCGCGAGGCGCAGTCGGCCGGAATTCTCTCCCACCCGAACATCGTCACCATCTACGACATTGCCCAGGAAGACGGCACCGCCTACATTTTCATGGAGTTCGTGGATGGACCATCGCTCGAGCGCGTCCTGACCTCGGACCAGCCGCCGGACAAATCCGCGCTTTTCCAGATTCTGCGCCAGACCGCGGCGGCGCTCGACTACGCCCACGGCAAAGGCATCGTCCACCGCGACATCAAGCCCGCGAACATCCTGCTGCATGAGCGCATGCAGGCCAAGATCACCGATTTCGGGGTGGCCCGGATCATCTCCCAGCAAATGACCCAAAGCGGCAGCATGATGGGAACTCCGAACTACATGTCGCCCGAGCAGGTTCAGGGACACGCGGTGGACGGCCGCGCCGACCAGTTCGGACTGGCGGTGATCGCTTACGAAATTCTCACCGGAGAGAAGCCGTTCGTCGCGGATTATCTTCCGACGCTGCTGTACAAGATCGTGCGCGAAGATCCCGCGCCTCCGCGGCGGCTGAATTCGACGCTCGCGCCGGAAGTGGATGCGGTTCTGGCCCGCTCGCTGGCGAAAGATCCGGAAAAGCGCTTCCCATCCTGCATCGACTTCATCGCGGAACTGGAAAGCGCATGCAACAAGCGGCCGGACTGGGCGCCTCAGGCTCGGGGCGCCATCGACAGCCTTCCGACCATTGCCGCGGCGACGGCACAGCCGGTTCCCGCTGCGCCCCCCGTGCCGCCGTCGCCGGTTCCGGCGGCGGCCGTCGCACTGCCGCCTTTGCCTCACCGCCGCGGACGGGAAGAGGACGACGAACGCGAACGCAATCCAATTTTCCGCAATCTGGTGTGGGTGCTGGTGGGCATCGGCGTGGTCGGACTCGCGCTGCTGGCGGCACAACGATTCCTGCTCAGTCCGAGTGCGCCGGTATCCGATACGCAGCCGGCGGCAGCGAAACAGCCGGAACCCTCACCAGCAGCGAACGCTGCCGTAAAACCCAACCCCGCCGCCGCGACGCCCACCCAGCCGCCGTTGGAAGCTCCCCCTCCGCAGCCCACGGCGGCAACGACGGCTCGCGCGCCGCAGACGCCCGCGGCGCCGGTGGCGAAGTCGGTCCAGTTCGTCACGGAACCCGCGGGAGCAAACGTGATCATCGACGATAACCAGCAGGACACGTGCAAGGCGCCTTGCATGCTCACGCTGGCGCCGGGCCGCCACACGCTCAAGGCCGAGGCGGAAGGTTACCGCACCGCGCGCCGCATCTTCTACACGCCCCAGGACAGTGATGTATTTCTGACCATGGACAAGACCCAGGGGGTGCTCAGCATCACGTCAGCGCCCGCCGGCGCCTCGATCACCCTCAACGGCCAGCAGCAAGCCCAGCGCACCCCGGCCGCGCTCCCGGTGCCCGCCGGGAATTACACGGTGAAGGTGTCGCGCGATGGGGCCCAGGCCCAGACCGAGGTATCGGTGCGCGACGGGGAGCTGCGGAGTATCAACCTGCAATTGCCGTAAGGCCTCCGCGTTCATCGGCGTTTACCGCCGCTGCACTAATTCTGGAATCCATCCAACCGGCTGCGGCCGAATGCGGGACGACGGACCAGCCATTCGGCGAACAGCAGGTTTGGAATCCAGCAAATCCAGGCGACCAAGGGATAGCTCGTCGAAAAGGGAACTCCCGCCATTGTCATTATCGGCAGGTAGATGCGCAGTGTAATCGCCGCCGCCGTGAGCGCATAGCTGCGAGTCATCCACTCTCGGTGCCGCAGCACGAGTCCGCGGCGAGCGTTGAAGTAGCCCGCCGCCGTGGCCGCGATCCACGCCGCGCCCAGGGTCAGGAATCCCGCGGACGCAACGCGCCCGGTCTGGGCATGGGCGGCGATCGGCAGGGAAAGCAGCCAGCCTGCAAGCACAGCTGCGCAATACACACGGCCCGCCCAGCGATGGAAGCTCAGGGACCGTCGCCGCAGCGAAGAAAGGAACTGCCAGGGGCCGGCCAGCAGCGCCACGCCGGAGGAAACCGCGTGTCCGACGAGCCAGCCGTGGCGTGCAAAGAAGTTGGGCAGAGGCGCGGGGAAGGGAACACGGGGCAGCGCATATCGAAGCGCTCCCAGGCCAGTTCCGAGGGCAAAGAAGGTCAGTATTGCCCAGGAAATGGAGCGAAGCCTTGCCGCCTTCCGGGCGACCGGGTCAGCAGCGGCAGAGTGGGGCATGTTCAGGAACGCCGAGAGCCTCTGTTATAATCGTCCCTTGATGCTCGCGCTTCATCACGCCCATCGCCATCATCACCTGCACGGGTGACGGGCCGCGCGTAATCGAGCAAATCAACCGCCTGCCACCTGCTTTCAGCACTGGCGGGCATTTTTATTTTGAGGGCAGATGAATCTCGATTTCAACAAACTCGGGGGCCTGATCCCCGCGGTAATCCAGGATGCCGCGAGCGGCCGCGTGCTCATGGTCGGCTTTATGAATGATGAGGCATTCCGCCGTACGGTGGAATCCGGCTACGCCACGTTCTTCAGCCGATCGCGGAACAAGCTCTGGCTCAAAGGCGAAAGCTCCGGGCATCGACTGGTCGTGAAGGAGATTTCGACGGACTGTGACATGGACGCGGTGCTGGTGAAGGTGGAGGCGCTCGGGCCTGGTGTCTGCCACGAAGGCTACGAAAGCTGTTTTTTCCGAACGCTTGAAAACGGCGACTGGCGTGAGTCAGAGCCGCGCGCCTTCGATCCCAACGCGGTTTACGGGAGCAAGCCGTGAAGCTGAAGCTGGGGATTCCCAAGGGGTCGCTCGAAAACGCCACGGTCGATCTGTTCCGGCGCGCGGGCTTCAACATCACGACCAGCAGCCGTTCCTATTTCCCGGCAATCGACGATCCCGAAATCGAGTGCATGCTCATTCGCGCACAGGAGATGGCCCGCTACGTGGAGGACGGCGTCCTGGACGCCGGCCTCACTGGTCGCGACTGGGTGATGGAGACCGATGCGACGGTCGAAACCGTCGCCGACCTGATCTACGCCAAGCAGAGCTTTGGCAAGGTGCGCTGGGTGCTGGCGGTGCCCGACAGTTCGCCGTTCCGGTCGGTGAAGGACCTGAATGGCAAAGTCATCGCCACAGAACTGGTTTCAGCCACGAAGCGATACCTGGAGAACAATGGCGTGAAAGCGCGCGTCGAGTTCAGCTGGGGCGCGACCGAAGTGAAGCCGCCGGAACTCGCCGACGCGATCGTCGAAGTCACCGAGACGGGCTCCTCGCTGCGCGCCAACAAGCTGCGCATCATCGAGACGGTGCTCGAATCGAATACTCAGCTCATCGCCAACGTCGCCTCCTGGCAGGACGAATGGAAGCGCCGGAAGCTGGAAGACATGCGCATGCTGCTGGAGGGCGCGATCCATGCTCTCGGGAAAGTCGGGCTCATGCTCAACGTGCAGAAGGAAGCGCTCGAAGCGGTGCTGAACGTGCTGCCCGCGCTGCGCCGCCCGACCATCTCTTCGCTCAGTGAAGAAGGCTGGTTCGCGGTGAACACAATTCTCGACGAGTCGACGGTGCGGACCATCATTCCACGGCTCAAGGAAGCGGGCGCGGAAGGCATCGTCGAATACCCGCTGAACAAGATCGTGGTGTGACGATGCCTGAGCTGCGAATCCTTCCTGTTTGCGAGGCGCAGGCCCTGATAACGCGCCGAACCGTGCGGCTGGCCGAAGCCGAAAACGCCGTGGGGCCAATTCTCGACGAGGTGCGCCGCCGCGGCGATGCCGCGCTGATCGAATTCGCACGGCGGTTCGACCGGGTGGAGCTGGATTCGGTGCGCGTGCGCGATTCCGATTTCGAAGCGGCGCGGCTTCGGCTGAGCGCGGCGTTTATCCATTCGGTGGAGGTAGCGGCGGCGAACATCCGAGCGTTTGCCGAGCTGCAGATGCCGCGAGAGAAGTGGCTGGACAGCGGCGACGGCCGCCGGCTGGGGCAGATCATCCGTCCGCTGGCCTCCATGGGCGCCTACATCCCCGCCGGCCGCTATCCGCTACCATCGACCCTGCTGATGACCGTCATCCCCGCTCAGGTGGCCGGCGTGAAGACTATTTGCGTCGCATCGCCGCATCCCAGCGTGGAGATTCTCGGCGCGGCGCGATGGCTGGACGTGCCTCATGTGTTTCGTATCGGCGGCGCGCAGGCCATCGCGGCTTTCGCCTTTGGCACGGAGAGCGTACCGAAGGTGGACCGCATTGTCGGTCCGGGGAACATTTACGTTGCAGCCGCGAAGAAGCTGCTCGCGGGTGAGGTGGGGATCGACTTCGTGGCGGGTCCTACCGAGATCGTGATTATCGCCGAGGAAGGCAATCCCGCATGGATAGCCGCCGATATGCTGGCCCAGGCCGAACACGATACGGAAGCTTCGTCGATCCTGCTGACAACATCGCGCGAACTGGCGCAGCAGGTCGCGCTCGAAGTCGACCGGCAGCTGGAATCTCTGCCCACGGCTACGACCGCTCTAGGAGCGATTCGCGCCAACAGCGCCGTTGTACTGGTCTCATCGCCGGACGAGGCCGTGGAAGTGTCCAACCGCCTCGCGCCCGAGCATCTGGCAATCCACGATGCGGCCCTCCTCGGCGGCATTGAAAACGCGGGCAGCGTCTTCGTGGGAGCGACCAGCCCCGAGGCCGCCGGCGACTACGTCACCGGCCCGAATCACTGCCTTCCAACCAGCGGAATTGCGCGCCTGCGCGGCGGCCTGTCCGCGGCGGACTTTGTGAAAGTAATATCGGTGCAGCAACTTACTCTGGAGGCCCTGGCGCACTTAGCGCCGGCGATCACCACCCTGGCCAGAGCCGAAGGTCTGGAAGCCCACGCGCGCAGTGTGGAGGTGCGCGTTGGCTAAACGGCGCACGAACCTTCCGCCGGGCGTGCTCGAACCGCGCGAAGCTGTCCTGCGCATGGCCCCCTACTCGCCACCCACATCGGGCCGCGCTGACAAGCTCCGCCTGGATTTCAACGAAAATACCGTTGGCGCCTCGCCCGCGGTGATCGACTTCCTGAAAGAGCAGCTCAGCTCCGCGGGTCTGGCCGTCTACCCGGAATACAGCGCCGCGAAACGTGACCTCGCCGCGTTCTTCAACGTGGATGCGGACGAGTTCGTCATGACCAACGGTACCGACGAAGCCATTCAGGTGCTGATCAATACCTACGTTGATGACAACGACGAGGTGATCGTGCTGGCGCCGTCGTACGCGATGTATCGCTTCTATGCCGAAGTAGCGGGCGCGCGCGTTCGTGAAATTCCGTACTTACCGGAGAAGCTCGCCTTTCCGGTAGATGAGTTACTCGGAGCTATTAACGAGAACACTCGCGCCGTCCTTATCGCAAACCCGAATAACCCAACCGGTACGGGTACGACGCGCGCCGTAATCGAATCCATACTCGACCGCGCCACGAACGCCGCCGTCCTCGTCGACGAGGCGTACTACGAGTTCTGCGGCGTGACCGCGCTGCCGCTGCTGAACGACTACCCAAACCTGTTCGTCAGCCGAACGTTCTCCAAAGTGTATGGCATGGCCGCCATGCGTCTCGGCTGCCTGTTCTCGCAGTCCGGTAATACCGAGTTTCTGCACAAAGCGCAGTCCCCGTACAGCGTGAACAGCATAGCTGCGCTCGCCGCCCGCGCCGCGATTCGCGACACCGCGTACATCCGCAAATACGTCACCGAAGTTCTGGCCGCCCGCGAGCTGTTGTATTTCGAATTCGAACAAATGGGCATCGAATATTATCCGAGCCAGGCGAACTTCGTGCTCTTCCGCGCCGGCGATCGCGCCATCCCCATCCGCGATGAACTGCGGCGCCGCGGCGTTCTCGTTCGCGACCGCAGCTACGAGATCGCCGGCTGTGTCCGCGTCACCTGCGGAACGCGCGACCAGATCCGCCGATTCATCGAGGAGCTGAAATCGATATGGTGAGCGTCAACCCGGGTGTCATCGTCTTCGATATGGACGGCGTTCTGCTCGACGTCAGCGAGTCCTATCGCGAGACCGTCGCACAGACCATCGAGCACTTCACCGGTAAGCGTATTTCGCGCGAGGAGATCCAGGAATACAAGAACCGCGGCGGCTTCAATAATGACTGGCTGATCTGCCACACGCACTGCACGAAAGAAGGGGTGGAGGTCGGCTATCAGGAAATCGTCGATTACTTCAATCACCTGTTCTTTGAAGAGGGCCTGATCAACCGCGAGCGCTGGCTGCCGAAGCCCGGCTTCCTGGAGCGCCTCGCCGCGAACTACAGTCTGGCCATCTTCACCGGCCGCAACATGCTGGAAGCCACCACTACGCTCGACCGCGAGGGCTTCCGGCGCCATTTCTTTCTGGTGACCGTGGATGATCTCGAGCACGACAAGCCGCATCCCGAGGGCCTGCTGAAGATCGCCGCGCGACACCCCGGACAGGAGCTGCTGTACATCGGAGACACCGTCGATGACGCGCGCGCGGCGCGGGCCGCCGGGGTCTCATTTATCGGCATAGCCGGCCACGAGAATCCCGGCCGCGACAAGCTGGCAGCCCTGCTGGAATCCGAAGGCGCTGTCGCGGTGCTGGATAACATCAACGATCTCGAGGAGGTGCTTTGCGCACCGCGTCGATAGAGCGAAACACGAAAGAGACGCAGATCCGCGGCGAGCTGAACATCGACGGCTCGGGCACATACGAAATCTCCACGGGTATTCGCTTCTTCGACCACATGCTCGAGCTCTTCAGTAAGCACGGCGCATTCGATTTGAAGCTGCAGGCGAAGGGCGATCTGGATGTCGACCAGCACCACACTGTCGAAGACGCCGGCATCGTGCTTGGCCAGCTCTTCTCACAGGCGCTGGGCGACCGCCGCGGCATCAACCGCGCCGGGTATTTCATCCAGACTATGGACGAAAGCCTCGCCCTGGTTGCGCTCGACCTCGGCGGCCGCCCCGCGCTGGTCTACAAAGACCTGGTCCGTGTTCGCCTTGTAGGCGACTTACAAACCGAGTTAGTGGAGGATTTCTTCGGCGGCTTCGTGAACCACGCGGGCGCGAACCTGCATGCGAAAGTGATGTACGGCCGTTCGAGCCACCATAAGATCGAGGCCATCTTCAAGTGCTTCGCGCGGGCGCTGCGCTATGCCTGCTCGACGGATGACCGGCTGAAAGATCAGTTGCCGTCGACGAAGGGATTGCTGTGATTACGATTTTCGACTACGGCGCGGGCAATCTGAGGTCGGTGCAGAACACGCTGGCAGAGATCGGCGGCGAATACACGCTGGTTCGCGATGCAGCCGGCGTGCTCGCCGCCACGAAGTTGATCCTCCCCGGTGTGGGCCATTTTGGCCACCTGACGCGCTCGCTCGAAGCGCTCGGGGTACGCGAGGCGCTGCTGGACCGCATCAACGCAGGCGCCCCTTTTCTCGGAATCTGCCTCGGCCTTCAGGCTCTGTTCGAATCCAGCGAGGAAGCGCCTGGCCAGCCCGGATTGGGGCTGTTCCCCGGCATGGTTCGCCGCTTCGATATTGACGCTCGCGTGCCGCACATGGGCTGGGACAGCCTGGAGGTCCGCAACGGCGCCAGGCTCACGCGCGGCCTGCCGCGAGACCCCTACGTTTACTTCGCGCACAGTTACTACGCGCCAGTGGTTGACGCGACCGCGGCCACCTGCACTTACACGATTCCGTACACGGCGGTGCTCGAGCGCGGTAATGTCTTCGGCGTGCAGTTCCATCCCGAGAAGTCGGGCCCGCTCGGCCTGCAGGTGGTTCGCAATTTCGTGGAGTTATAGTGCTCGCGAAACGCATTATCCCCTGTCTCGACGTGACCGCCGGCCGGGTGGTGAAGGGCGTTAATTTCGTCAAGCTGCGCGATGCCGGTGACCCGGTCGAACTCGCCGGGCGCTATAACGACCAGGGCGCCGACGAACTGGTCTTTCTTGATATCACCGCCTCCAGCGACGCGCGCCACATCATGGCCGACGTTGTGGCCCGCACCGCGCGCCGGGTATTTATCCCGCTTACCGTGGGCGGCGGCATCCGGTCGGTTGCGGACGCGCGAGAAATCCTGATGTCCGGGGCGGACAAGGTGAGCGTGAACACCGCAGCGGTGCGCCGACCGGAGTTGATTCGGGAGCTGAGCGAAGAGTTCGGCGCGCAGGCTGTAGTGCTGGCCATCGATGCGCGCGCCAACGGTTCGGGCGGGTGGAACGTGTACACGCGCGGCGGTCGCGATGATGAAGGCATCGATGCCATCCAATGGGCCCGCGACGGCGAGGCGCTCGGCGCGGGCGAGATCCTGCTGACCTCCATGGATACGGACGGCGTGCAAACCGGTTTCGATTGTGCGCTTACCGCGGCCGTCTCGCACGCGACGCATATTCCTGTTATTGCCTCCGGAGGCGCCGGCAAACCTGAGCACTTCAGCCGCGTACTCACGGAAGGCTGCGCCGACGCCGCCCTGGCCGCGTCCATATTCCATTACGGCACGTACACAGTGAGCGATCTCAAGAGCTACCTGCGGGCGTGCGACGTTCCCGTGAGGCCCGCGACGTGATCATTCCCTGCATCGACCTGATGGGGGGCAAGGTGGTGCAACTCGTGCAGGGCCGCGAGAAGGCGCTTGAAGGCGACGCGCCCGTGGCGATGCTCGAGCGCTTCGCCGGGTTCCCCGAGATCCAGGTGATCGACCTCGACGCCGCCATCGGCAACGGCGCCAACGACGATCTCGTCGCCCTGCTCGCTTCCCGCGCAAAGTGCCGCGTTGGCGGCGGCGTGCGATCGGCGGAACGCGCGCGCGCGCTGATCGACCAGGGCGCCTGGCGGGTGATCGTCGGCACTGCCGCATTTACGCCCGCGCTGGACGAAATAGTCGCTGCGGTGGGCCGGGAGCGGGTCATCGTCGCCCTCGATTCGAAAGGCGGCCGTATCGTGGTCAAAGGCTGGCGGGAGGCGACCGACTTCACAGCCGAGCAGGTGCTCCAGCGCTTCGAGTCCCGCTGCTCCGGATTCCTGTGCACCTACGTGGACAAAGAAGGCATGATGGAGGGCACCGATCTGGAGTGGTTTCGGCGGCTCCGCGCCCGCACGTCGCTGGAAGTGACCGCCGCGGGCGGCATTACCACCCTTGATGAAATCCGAGAGCTCCAGCGGATGGGCGTGAACGCAGCGCTGGGCATGGCCATTTACACCGGTAAACTCGATCTCGCAGAGCTGGCGCGCATGCAACATCTCCAGCAGTTAACCTGAGTTCAGGAGGAGTTTCCTCATGATCTCCGCCGCCGCGGACCATCTGCTCACGGCCTGCGATTCAGCCATCGCAACCATCACCCTGAACCGTCCCGAGCGCCGCAACGCGCTGTCGCTTGCGCTCATGCGCGATCTCATCGCCGAGCTGGAGCGAACCGCGGCGCGCACGGAGATTCGTGCCGTAATCCTCGCCGCCGCCGGATCCGTATTCTGTTCGGGCCATGATCTTTCGGAATTGCGCGGCGCCGGCCTGGATGAGCAGGCCCGCATTTTCGATGTCTGCACCAGGCTGATGGAAACCATTCAGCGCGTTCCGCAGCCGGTGATTGCCCGCGTGCAGGGCATGGCGACGGCGGCTGGCTGCCAGCTCGTCGCCTCCTGCGACCTGGCAATTGCCGCCGAGGGCGCCACGTTCGCGACACCGGGCGTACGCATCGGCCTGTTCTGCACCACGCCGATGGTGGCCCTCACACGCGCCATCGGCCGTAAACGCGCAATGGAGATGCTGCTCACTGGAAATTCAATCGAAGCTCGCACTGCCGCAGAATGGGGGCTTGTTAACCGCGCCGTGCCGGCTGATTCCCTCGATTCCGAAACGCGAGCGCTTGCCGAGCGAATTGCCTGGGCCAGCGGCTATACCGTCGGAACCGGCAAGCAGGCCTTCTACCGTCAAATCGACCTTCCGCAGCCCCAAGCATACGAGTACGCCAAACAGGTCATGACCGTGAACGGGCTGGCCGACGACGCGCAGGAAGGCATCGCTGCATTCCTCGAAAAGCGTCCACCCTGCTGGCGCAATCGGTGATTCTGCATCCGGCGCGAGCCCGGGAGAGCGCCGCGGTGTTAGGTTGGGTGTGGCTCTCGGAGAAATCCGGGATCAGCCCTCCCCACTTGCGCCGAAACAGAACCAGTACTTTCCGTTTATGCTTGTTCCTGCACCTCCGATGTTCCTCCCGTAACTTGATGCACTTGCGGGCCTGTAATGGCTAAAGGGATGCCTCCCGGGCCCGCTTTCGTTCTCCCCGGCGGCGCTTAATAATTCTTCTGTCGCTCGTGCCGCGCCCGTTGCGCCCGGCCCATGGCCTTCACACCGGCGAGGGAGGGGTCCGCGGAAGCCAGTTCATCGAGGCCAGCGGAGACCTTGGCCACGGCTTCGATGATGTCGTCGACATCACGATCGCCGCCGATCAGCAGAAACTGCGGCAGCCAGACAGCCTCCTCGTAAGCGGCTCGCTCCGACACGGTACACTGCACGGCGGAATAATCCACCGGCGCTTCACGGCCCACGGTCAGCTGCGGCGAATTTTCGGGCGTCGCGTAGAATAAATCGCTGCGATATACGGGCTCATAAAACCGCCCGTCACAGGGAATTCCTTCCGCATCGAGCGCCGCCACGAACAAATCACGGCTTACGCGCGGCACTTCCGGCCGGTACTGAAAGAGGTAGCAATAAATGGTGTCCTGGGTGATCTCGTCCTGCGGCGGCAGCGGCCGCACCGAATCGATCCCCTCCAGTTCACGGCTCAGCCGCGCCGCGGCGTCGGCCCGCCTGCGCGCGAATTCCGGCAGCATTTCCAGCTGGCCCACCAGCATCGCCGCCTGAAATTCCGTCATCCGGTAATTTCCCCCCAGCACGCGCTGATGATACTTGTCGGTCAGGCTGGCGCGCCCGCAGTTCACGGTGGACTGCAGGTGCTCGTAATACTGCAGGCTTGACGTGATCACCATTCCGCCTTCGCCCGCGGTCATGATTTTGCTCTCCTGAAAGCTGAACGCGCCCAGATCGCCCATCGAGCCGGCGCCACGGCCCTTGTAGCTGCCGCCGTGGGCGTGGGCGCAATCCTCGATCACTTTCAGATTGTGCTGCTGAGCCAGGTCCGCCAGCGCATCCATGTCGGCGAAGCGCATGGCCAGATGCACCGGCATGATCGCGCGCGTGCGCGGGGTGATGGCGCGCTCCACCGACTTCGGATCCAGGCAGTAGGTATCCGGATCGACGTCGGCGAATATCGGAATCGCACCGGCCATGAGCACGGCGATGGCGGTGCCGTCCCAGGTATAGGCCGGCACGATCACCTCGTCCCCGAAGCGGACGCCGGCGGCCTGCAGCGCAATGACCAGAGCGATGGTCCCATTCGCGACACACAGGCCGTAGCGCGCCCCCTGGAGGGCTGCGAACCGCTCCGCAAACTCACCCGCATAGCGGCTGGGAACCGGGAACCCGCCCCAGTGGCGGCTCTCCAGCACCTGCTGCAGACGGTCCGCATCGCTCGTCCGGTATTGCGGCCAGGGCTGAAAGGCTACCCGGCGCACGGGAGTTCCGCCCAGAATCGCAAGATTACTCATTTTGAACGCCTCCGCGCGCTAGCCCACCAGCACAGTGAACGCGCCTATCACGATCACGTCCGGAGGCCCGACGCAGACGGCCATATCCGTGACCCGCGCCTGGGGCAGGCCTCCGGTCAATACCGTAATGGCGCACGGCGGCAAAATTGGACCGCCCACGTGCGGCACCACGCCCGTAACCATCGGACACACATGCATGTCGGTTACGCGCGCCGCCGGCATGCCTTCGATGAGCACGGTCGGGTATCCCAGCACGATCGTACCGCCGTGCGCGGTCAGGTCACCCATGCGCGCCGCTGGCATGCCCATCAGGCGCGCTCCTTCAGCCGGGCAGGGAACAGCATCGGCTTATCATCTTCGCACAGATTACCGGGTGCCGCGGCAGGCTAACGTCGCGCCGATCAACTGGCGGCGCGGCGTGCGGCGGAACGGCCAGGCAACGAGGCGATGCCGCACCAGAAGCGTTCGATCGACTGCACTACGTCAAAGTAGCTTTCGAACTCCATCGGTTTGTGGATGTAGCAATTGGCGTGGTGGTCGTAAGAGAAGGCGATATCCGCCTCGGAGCGGGACGTGGACAGGATCATCACCGGTATGCGGCGCAACTCGGGCATCTCCTTGATTTCCACAAGCAACTCCCGGCCGTTCTTGCGCGGCAGATTCAAATCCAGAAGAATCAGATCGGGCGCCGGCGCGTCCCCATGCCCATTGCGCCGCAGCAGGAAATCCATCGCCTCCACTCCGTCCCTGGCGATGCTTACCTGCGCCGGGAATCCGGTGTCCTTCAGCGCCTCCATGGTGAGGCGCACATCGCCGGGATTGTCCTCGACCAGCAGGATTTGGATCGGTTTGTCGCTCGTCGGGCGGGCTTTCATACTTCGGGCTTTGGAGCCTGTGTGCGCTAACGGTAAGACGCGCTGTCCGGGAAGTTGTTTCTGGTGGTGAGAAATCGGGGCCGCTGGTCGCACATCCCCTTTGGAATGAGCGCTGCCGTCGACCTGCTGACTGCGGAAGAGGAACTGCACTGGCTGGCCCTGATTCTCGTGCCTGGCCTGGGTACGCGCAAAGCGGGCCAGTTGGTGCGCCAGTTTGGGACGCCGGTCGCCGCGTTTCGAGCCTCGGTCTCAGAGCTGGAGGGCGCCGGGCTCGCCGGCAGCGTGGCGCGCAGCATCGCCAGCGGGTGCACCTTCGATGACGCCATCAGCCAGCAGGAGAAGGTCCGCGCTGCCGAGGCCCAGGTAATTCCGCTCACCGATCCGCGTTACCCGGCGGCGCTGCGCGAGGTCTTCGACCCACCGGTGCTGCTGTTCGCGCGAGGGCGGGTAGAGTTGCTGCAGTCCATTCTGCTCGGGGTGGTGGGGACCCGCCGTCCGACGCCCTATGGCGTTGCCGCGGCCGAACGGCTCTCGGCCGATCTGGCGCGCGCCGGCCTGACCATCGTCAGCGGCATGGCTCGTGGCATTGACACCACCGCCCACAAGAGCGCGCTCGCGGCAGACGGAAAGACGGTGGCCGTGTTCGGCTGCGGGGTCGACAATATCTATCCCGCCGAGAATCGCAAGCTGGCGGCCGAGATCGCCGAGAAGGGATTGCTGATTTCCGAGTTCCCCATGGGAGCGCCGGCGTATCCGCAGAACTTTCCGGTGCGCAATCGGATCATCAGCGGGATGAGCGTAGGGGTGCTCGTGGTGGAAGGCGCCCAGTACAGCGGCTCGGCCATAACCGCCCGTATGGCGGCCGAGCAGGAGCGCGAGGTTTTCGCCGTCCCAGGCAGCATTATGTCGAAGATGAGCTGGGGACCGAATCTACTCATAAAGGAAGGCGCGAAGCTGGTTCAGGATTGGAACGACGTGGTGGTTGAGCTTCCGGCAGAGGTCCGCCGGCGGCTGATCGCAGCCGGCGTCCAGCGGCTCCTGCCCGGCGAGGAAGAGGCCAATGATGAAGATAAGGCAGCGAAGCTGGAGTTATCGAAGGCTTCCCGGGATGTCCTGCAGCGCCTGCGGGCGGATGAAGCTATCCACCTGGACCGGATCTTCGAACTCATGGAGCCCTGCTCCTCGTCCGAAGTGATCGCCGCGCTCTTCGAACTGGAGATGACCGGGCTGGCCCGGCAACTCCCCGGACGAAATTACGTCAAGGTATGGTAAGTGGCTGCAAGCAATGAGTTTTATGATGGCGGACGGGGCCGAGGAATCCTTCAACCCGGTTCGGTCATCAAAGATATCGCCGCAGAATGTGGTAGTCTCACAGTCGACAGCTCATCTCCCTTGACTGTAGGTAATCATACGGAAATAAGACATGGCAAAAGCACTCGTCATCGTCGAATCGCCGACGAAGGCGAAGACGATCGGTAAGTATCTCGGCAAACAGTACGTCGTCAAGGCGTCGCTCGGGCATATCAAAGATCTCCCCAAAAAGGACCTGGCAGTCGATGTGGAGCGCGACTTCGAACCGCGCTACGAAATCATCGAAGGCAAGAAGAAGCTGATCACGGAGCTCCGCCAGGCTGCCAAGAGCGTGGACTCGGTGTATCTTGCGGCCGACCCCGACCGCGAGGGCGAGGCCATCTGCTATCACCTCCAGGAAGAACTGGACGGCTCCGGCAAGAAGGGTGCGAAAGCCATCTACCGGGTGATGTTCAATGAGATCACCGCGGCCGCTGTGCGCAAGGCGTTCGAGAAGCCCGGGACCGTAAACCTGCATGTGGTCGAAGCGCAGCAGGCGCGGCGGATCCTCGATCGCCTGGTGGGTTACAAGATCTCTCCGCTGCTGTGGGACAAAGTGCGGCGTGGTCTTTCCGCCGGCCGCGTGCAGACCGTGGCGCTGCGGCTGATTGTTGAGCGCGAGCGCGAAATCCGCGCCTTCCAGAAGCGCGAGTACTGGACGATCGACGTTCACCTGAACGCGAAAAAGCCGCCAGTGCTCACCGGGCACCTGGCGAAGCGCGACAACGAGAACATCGAGATCCCCGACCAGGCCGCGTCGGACAATATCGTCAGCCAGCTCCAGGACGCGAAGTACATCGTCCAGTCGGTGGCCACGCGCGAGAAAAAGCGGAATCCCGTTCCGCCCTTCATCACCTCCACCCTGCAGCAGGAAGCGGCGCGCAAGCTGCGCTTCAGCGTGAAACGAACCATGATGCTCGCGCAGCGCCTTTACGAGGGCGTGGAACTGGGGGCGGAGGGCAGCGTCGGCCTGATCACCTATATGCGTACCGATTCAGTGAACGTCTCGCAGGAGGCGCTGAATGAGGTCCGCGAGCTGATCGCCGAGCGGTATGGGGCCGACTTCCGGCCGGACACCCCCAACCTCTATAAGAGCCGTAAGGATGCACAGGGCGCGCACGAGGCGATTCGCCCATCCTCGCCGAAGCGTACGCCGGATGCGGTAGCGAAATATCTGCAGGAAGACGAGCTGAAGCTTTACCGCCTGATCTGGATGCGCTTTGTCGCTTCGCAGATGATGCCGGCGGTATTCGACCAGACAACTATAGAAGTGAATGCGAACGGGAAGGACGGATCAAAGTATCTGTTCCGCGCCACTGGCAGCGTGCCAAAGTTCAAGGGCTTCCTGGAGGTTTATGAGGAAGGCAAGGACCAGCGGGACGAGGACGATGAGGAGCTGAAGAGCCGGCTCCCTCAGGTGACCGCAGGCGAAGAGCTCCGCTTCCGTTCCATCGAGCCCGAGCAGCACTTCACCGAGCCACCGCCGCGTTACACCGAGGCGACGCTGGTAAAGGAGCTGGAAGCGGACGGCGTCGGCAGGCCGTCAACATACGCGTCCATTCTGTCCACCATTCAGGAACGCGAGTACGTAAAGAAGGAGGGCGGCAAGTTCTCGCCTACCGAGCTGGGAATGGTGGTGACCGACCTCCTGCTGGAAAGCTTCGGAGATCTGTTCGAGGTCAACTACACGGCCCGAATGGAAGAGGAGCTGGACGAGATCGAAGAAGGCAAGATGGACTGGCGCAGGGCCATGGCCGAGTTCTACGAGAGGTTCCAGAAGGACCTCGAGAACGCCGAGCGCACCATGACGGACATCAAGCGCATGGAGAAGCCGACCGGCAAGGACTGCGAAAAGTGCGGCAAGCCCATGGTGATCAAGTGGGGCCGGCACGGAAGCTTTATTGCCTGCACCGGCTATCCCGAGTGCACCAACACGCGCGAGCTCACGGTGGATCTGCCGGATGTGGATAAGGCCGACTTCACCGAGCAGGATGCCGAAGAGTATTGCGAGAACTGCGGCCGTCCAATGGTGCTCAAAAAGGGCCGGTTTGGCACGTTTTACGCTTGTTCGGGATATCCCGACTGCAAGACCACCAAGCGGATCGGCGGCGAACAGAAGAAGCCCGATGTCCCGCTGGACGAGAAGTGTCCCAATTGCGGCAGCAACATGGTCATGAAGTACGGGCGCTTCGGCGAGTTTACCGCCTGCAGTAATTACCCGACCTGCAAGTACGTCAAGCAGAAGACCATCGGGGTGAAGTGCCCGGACTGCTCCGAAGGCGAGATCGTCGAACGGCGTTCGAAACGGGGCAAGACCTTCTATGGGTGCAATCGCTATCCGGACTGCTCCTTCGTGGCCTGGGGCAAGCCCATTCCGGAGAAGTGCCCGGATTGCGGGTCGCCCTATTTGATCGAGAAGTGGCTCAAAGCGGGGCCGTTGGCGCAGTGCCCGAATGCGGAGTGCAAACACAAGCACCCTTTGGCTCAGCCTGAGCCGCAGCCGGTCGGATAACTATGGCGGCAGCTGCAGCGACGAAGGCCGACTATGGCATCGATGCGCCCGTTGTGGTGCGCCGGATGTTCGGGCGGGCCGGATGGCTGCTGGTATTTGCAATCCTGATCTGGTACCTGAATCGCGAAAACGCGCCTTCACACGCGCTGGCGATTCTCAACGCTCTCGGCTGGCCAGGACTTGCCTTCCTGATAGCTGGAATCGTCATGGTTTGGAGCAGCCGGGTATCGAAGCCGCGGTTAGCCAAAAAGCTCCTGGACGGCATTCCGTGGCGCGGCGATGAATCGGTGCTGGATGTCGGGTGCGGGCGCGGCCTGCTGGCCATTGGCGCGGCGAAGAAACTCGGCAAAGCCGGTAAAGTGACCGGTGTCGACGTCTGGAACGATGAGGACCTGAGCGGCAACAGCGCGGATGCTCTCCGCGAGAACGCGAAGGCTGAGGGCGTCGAGGGGCGCATCCGGATCGAGAACGCGGATGCCCGCGCGCTGCCCTTCGCCGACGGCTCCTTCGACCTCGTACTGTCCAGCCTCGCGATTCACAATATCGACGGCGGCGATGAGCGGGCCAAAGCAGTGAGCGAGATGGCCCGCGTGCTGAAGCCCGGCGGCCGCATCGTCATTTTCGACATCGGCAAAACCCCGGAGTACGCGAGAGAATTGGAGCGCCTCGGCCTTCAGGACGTCCAGCTCTCCGGCACGAGCTTCCTGTGGCTTGTCCCGTCGCGAACGGTGACCGCGCGTAAACCCTGACAATTTCCAGAGCAGGCCTGTACGGGCCTTTCAGCCCGCCTGCTCCTGTCTCACGGCCCGCCACAGCGCCGGAAACGTCGCCCGATGATTCCCGCATACATAGAAGCTGCGCCCCCCATCGGCCACCGTACGCACCAGCAGCGTCTTATGCGGGCGGAAGTAATAGCCGGGATCCGTCTTCGGCAGCTCTCTCCTGTAATCGCCTGCAATTGGCACTAAGTCGAAAACGGCGGTCGTAAAATCTCGGATTTCGCGCCCCTCCTGCCCCGCGACATTCCGCGCCATCGCCAGCGCTTTCAGAAATACCTCCGGGGCCATAATCGCGGACCCGAAACTCAGCAAGACGCCCCGCTCCAGCCGCTCCACCTCGTGCGCGAAAATCAGGAAATCGCGGTAGCTCGCCGCGCCCAGCGCCGCCCCGTCGCAGTTGGGATGCTCGTGCAGAATGTCGTAGCCGATGCCGACATGGACCGTCGCAGGTACGGAACAGCGGTACGCCGCGGCGAGGACGCTCAGCTCACGATGCGGGAAATCGCTCTCTAAAATGCGGCGCCCGACGGCTTCTCCGAAACCCGTTTCCTCTTTCGCCGCCGTGCGCACCCATTCGTTCAGTTCGCCCGTCTCGCGCCAGAGCCCGAACTCGCCGGTGCGGACATATCGCGCTACGCTCTCTGTGGTGGCGCCAATTCGAGCCAGCTCGTAATCGTGGATCACCCCCGCGCCGTTCATCGCGATGTGCGACAGAACGCCGCGCTCCATCAGGTCGATGATGTGCCGGTTTACGCCAGCCCGCAGCAGGTGCGCGCCGAACATCAGAATACGGGCCGCACCCTCCCGCCGCGCCTGCGCCAGAGCCGCGGCGATGGTCGAAATGTCGTCGTGCTCGAATGCGGGAGCCGCATGCTCCAGCCGCAGCCAATGATCCGCGTGCAGATCGTGCGCGCGCTCCGACAGCGGCTTCACCAGCAGCCGCCTGCGGTCGAACAGCTCGTATTTCGAGCTCATGCGCCAAACAGGCGGCCGGTGAGTTCCTCCAGCCTTAGGTAATTAGCCGCGATACAGTGCGCCCCCGCCCGGATCAGCCGCTCCCGCTTCCACTGGTTCACGCGCAGGCATTCCGGCTCGTCCGTCGCGACCCCCACGGCAAACCCGCCCACTTCGGCGACGTTCTGGATCTCGACGTATCCGTCGCCGAAGGCGAGAATCTCCGGACCCTGGCACTCCGATCGCTCCAGAATCCGCCCGATCAACTGGCGCTTTGAAAAGGTCTTGTAATCGTCCAGGGCGCCGAACACGCCCCCATCGAAATACGGCGTGACGCCCAGCAGGTCCGCCTCCATGCGCATGTAGTCCTGATCGGTCCCGCTGGCCAGATAAAGGCGCAGACCGCGGGCCCGCAGGTCGCTCAGCAGGGCAATGGAACCCGGAACCAGGTACTTCTCCGGCGCGCTCTGACCAGTGCGGACCTCTTCCAGGCGGTGCTCGATTCTCGCGTGCAGCAGGCGCAGGTAGCGGTGCTTGTAGCGCAGCGGGTCTTCCGCGCGTCCGCCGCGCTCCTGGATCTGGCGGGCCAACTCGATCATTTGATAAATGGTCTGCTTGCCGTTCAGCCGATCGACGAAATCGCGAACCAGCGCCGTTAGTTCCTCCCTGCTCTCGCCGGTCTCGAGGCTGGCCAGTTCCTCGACCATCATCGGAACCATCACGTCAACCCAGCCGGATCGGAACAGCGACAGCGTGCCATCGAAGTCGAAAAGGACGACCCTGGCCCCGGATGCCGAAGCATCCGGGCGTACCACTTCGACCGCGGCGTCAACAGGAACCAACTTATATGGTATCGAGCCCCTCTGACCGGCCCGGCGCAATTTCTTCTTGCCCTTGCAGGCGATTGGTCCGACACTGAAAGCGTACCCGTCCCGCGCTGGTGAGCCGCTTTCGGTGTGTACGCAGCCGGGAATGTCAAAGAACGCGGCTGAGATGCCGCCCTGGGCCAGTTCCGTCGGAGGTTGTTACTGAATTGAAACTGTCTGAAACCGCTGTGTGGGAGCCAGCCGAACGCTGGACCACGATGGACACCGCTGAACTCTACGATGTCGCCAGCTGGGGCAAAGGTTATTTTTCCGTCGGTGCGAACGGCCACCTGTGGGTACACCCCACCCGGGAGCCGGAGCGCAGCATCGATCTCAAGGAACTGGTTGACAAGCTCGAGCTGCGCGGCATCTCGCTGCCCATCCTGATCCGCTTCGGCGAAATCCTGCAGCACCGCCTTTCCGAGCTGCACCAGGCCTTCCAGAACTCGATCTCCGAACATGGTTACCACGGCAACTATGTCTGCGTTTACCCCATCAAGGTGAACCAGCAGCGGCAGGTTGTGGAAGAGGTGCTCAAGTACGGGCGGCCGTTCCGTTTCGGACTGGAAGCCGGTTCGAAGCCGGAGTTGTTGGCTGTGCTGGCCATCGCGGATAACGACACGCCAATTATCTGCAACGGCTTCAAGGATGACGAGTACATCGAGATGGTTATGCTGGCGCGCAAGATCGGCCGGCAAATCATCCCCGTGGTCGAGAAATACACCGAGCTTGACCTGGTAATCAAGCACTCCGAGAAGGTTGGCGTGCGTCCGGCTATCGGTCTGCGCGTCAAGCTGGCCAGCCGCGGGTCCGGGCGCTGGAAGTCATCCGGCGGGTATCGCTCGAAATTCGGTCTGACCGTGACCGAAGCCCTGCGCGCCGTCGATCAGCTGAAGCTGCTCGGCATGGAAGATTGCATGGAGCTGCTGCACTTCCACCTTGGCAGCCAGATCACCAACATCCGCCAGATCAAGGGCGCCGTGATCGAGGCTGCGCGCATTTACACAGAATTGAAGAAGGCGGGAGCGGGGCTGAAGTTTCTGGACGTCGGCGGTGGCCTGGGCATCGATTACGACGGTTCCCAGACCGACTTCGAGTCCAGCGTCAACTACACGCTCCAGGAATACGCGAACGACGTTGTCTATCACGTGCAGAACGTGTGCGATGAGGCCGAGGTGCCGCACCCGACCATCGTCACCGAGAGCGGTCGCGCCGTCGCGGCATACCACAGCGTGCTGGTGTTCAATGTCCTGGGCGTCACCGGTTTCGGCGAGCAGGACATACAGCAGATTCCGGAAGACGCCGAGCAGCCGGTCATCGATCTCCAGGAAACCTACCGCTCGCTTTCGCCGCGGAACCTGCTGGAGGCGTTCCACGACGCGCAGCAGGCGCTCGACTCGGCGCTGAACCTGTTCAGCCTCGGATACCTGCCGCTGGCGCAGCGCAGCCTCGCCGAGAATCTCTACTGGTCCATCTGCCGCAGGGTGCAGAAGCTCTCGCGCGAAATGGAATACACGCCCGAGGAGCTCGAGGTCCTTGACGGCCTGCTGGCGGACACCTATTTCTGCAACTTCTCGCTGTTCCAGAGCATGCCGGACAGTTGGGCCGTGAAGCAGCTTTTCCCCATCATGCCCATTCACCGCCTGAACGAAATGCCCACGCGCGCCGGAGTTCTGGGGGACATCTCCTGCGATTCCGACGGCAAGATCGACCAGTTCATCGATCGCCGCGACATCAAGCGTACGCTGCCCCTGCATCCGTTCAACGGCAAACCATATCTGCTCGGCGCGTTCCTCGTGGGGGCGTACCAGGAGATCCTCGGCGACCTGCACAACCTGTTCGGCGACACCAACGCCGTCCATGTCAGCCTCGGTGAAAACAACGAAGTGATTCTGAACACCGTGGTCAAGGGCGACACGGTGCGCGAGGTGCTCGACTATGTCCAGTTCAGCGCCCGCTCGCTGATCGAGCAGTTCCGCTCCGATGTGGAAGCGGCGCTGCGCGAGGGGCGCATCGGCTACGAGGAAGCCGGCCGCCTGCTGCGCTTCTACGAAGAAGGCCTGAACGGCTACACCTACCTCGAGCAGTAATTCTCAGGAATTTGTGGAGCGGGCCTTTGGCCCGCAAGGTGTACAGACGCTTCCGCCAGGAAGCGTACGACGTTCACATGCCGCGCCGCCGTCCGGAAGCCGTCTACTTCACCGCGGCCGGCGCTCCCGTTCCGCGCGCCGTGCGGAACCACTTCACCAGCGAGAAGCCGCTCCCAACCAGGCACAACAGCACGAAGAAGCCGATCGTCCATTCGAACGCGGGCGTCTTCGATACGCGAATGATCTGTGATCCGAACACGATCGCCAGCCCGCCGATAATCAGAAACCGGCACAGGCGTGACGCGGCGATTACCGAAAGAAGCTTCGGCCGCGGATACTCGAGCGCCGAGGCGCCCATCAGAAATGCGGTGAATGGAAACGGCGGCGGCATGAGCGCCGCGAACGCCAGAACAATGCCGGCGCGCTTCTCCATCTTGTGGTGAACATACTCGAGCCGCTTCTTCGAAACCATTCGCTCCAGCTTCTCTTCGCCAATACGCCGGCACACCAGATCCACCACCAGACACCCCAGTACCGATCCGGCCGCCGCCATCGCCGCGTAGTAAGGCATGTGGGAGTGATGGCGCGTCGTGAGCGCGACCACCAGCAGATCGTTGCCCAGCGGCATGAACAGGAACGAAGAATCCAGAATTCCCATCCCCAGCAGCCCGAAGCCGCCCAGGCGAAGGAAGAACTGGAACAGATGGCCGATAACCGTTCTCACGCCTGTCAGACGCTGGTTTGGCCCTCGTGTTGCTCCAATAGATGGCAAGTCGGCCAATAAGGGCTCGGAGGAATCATGTTCGGGAAACGCGTCAACCTTTTCCGTTTGTTTGGCTTTCAGGTGCGCATCGACGCCAGCTGGCTGTTCGTCGCGGCGCTGATCGCCTGGAGCCTGGCCGTTTCCGTTTTTCCCACCGAGTACCCGGAATTGCCGTATTCCACGTACTGGATCATGGGTGCGCTTGGGATGCTGGGCCTGTTCGCGTCCATCGTCGTCCACGAACTTTGTCACTCTCTCGTAGCGCGCCGCTTCGGGCTCAACATGCGCGGCATTACGTTGTTCATCTTCGGCGGTGTCGCCGAAATGGCTGACGAGCCGCAGAGCGCTCGCGCCGAATTCGTCATGGCCATCGCCGGGCCCATTGCCAGCGTCATCATCGGCCTAGTCTGCCTCGGCATCCGGTACACTCTGGCGCCGTCCTGGCCCACCCCGGCGCGCGGTGTCATCGCTTACCTGGCGTGGATCAATCTCGCGCTCGCGGCGTTCAATATGATCCCCGCCTTCCCGCTCGATGGAGGCCGCGTTCTGCGCTCGATCCTTTGGCGCTGGAAAGGCGATCTCACCGGAGCCACGCGAGTCTCCTCCACCATCGGTACGGGGCTCGCCGGCGTGCTCATGATCGTTGCGGTCATTCAGTTGTTCACCGGGCAGTTCGTCAGCGCGGTGTGGATGTTCATGATCGGCTTGTTTATCCGCTCCGCGTCGCAGCAATCCTACGAACAGCTGGTCATGAAAAATGCGCTGCAGGGCGTGCCCGTGAAGCAGTTCATGCGCGCCGAACCGATCAGTGTTCCCGCCGACCTGAGCCTCGCCCGCCTGGTGGACGAGTACATGTACCGACACCACTTCAAGCTGTTTCCGGTCGTCGATGAGGACACCGGGGAAGTGGTCGGTTGCGTCAGCGCCAGAGCAGTCGGGGAGTTACCGCGTGAGAAGTGGCCGTGGAGGACCGTTCGCGAAGTGATGTCCCCGTGCGCGGCGGAGAACAGCATCGGCCCCGACACCGACGCCATGGAAGCGCTCACGATTATGTCGCGCTCTGGAAACAGCCGCCTCATGGTGATGGACCAGGGCCGGCTGGTTGGCATCCTTACCCTGCGCGATTTGATGAGCTTTCTTGCTATGAAGCTGCAGCTGGACGGCAAGGGCGCCGGTGTGCGCAGCTCCTCAGACGACGGCGGATTCGGTTCGCGTCATCATCCGGCCGCGCATCATCACACCACGTAATCCGGCGGCGCCGGGAACGGTCCGCGTGCGTCCTCCAGCCGGGCCGCGACCTCGAGCACCGTCTCTTCGTCCCAGGCGCGCCCGACTAGTTGCACGCCCACCGGCATATTGTTGCCATCGATGCTCATGGGCAGGACCACGCCGGGGAATCCCAGCAGGTTGAGCCACGTAGCCGGCATCATGGCCTCAAAAAGACCGATCTCTTTCCCGTCAGTCGGGAAGCGCCTCTGCCGGTGCGGCCACGCGGTTACGCCGCACGCTGGCGTGAGCAGGACCGGGTACTCCTCCATCTGCCGCAGCATCGAACCGCGCATCTTGTCGCGAACGGCGAGGTTCTCCACCATGTTGCGGTAGGTGGGCTCGGGCTCGGCGAGCGCGTGCTGAACCAGCTCCAGACCTGTCCAGTGCGCCTGATCCTCGCGCCCGGCGATCAGCTCCGTGAGAATGCGCGACGGAACCTGTCCGAAAAAATACCACCACAGGTTCGGCGCGCGCTCCAACCCTTTCGGCTCGAACTGTTCGACGACGAACCCGGCGCTTCGCAGGAACTCGGCCGCCATGCGTACGGCATCGCGAACGGCGGCCTGCACCGGCACGCGGTAGAACTGCTCCATCATGCCGACGCGCAGCCCGGAGACGTTCGGCGTCCGTAATGGCACGGGCGCGGAGAAGGGATCATCGATATCGTACCCTTGCAGTACCTCGAATAACGCCCGCACGTCGCCGACGTTGCGGGCCATCGGGCCCCCAACACCAAGCAGGCCGCCGGGATGATTGATCTCCGGCAAATGCCCGGCGGCGGAGCATCGTCCGGGCGTGGGCTTCAGGCCCGCGATGCCGCAGAAATGCGCGGGGATGCGCACCGACCCGCCGCCGTCGCTGCCGATCCCGCCCGCCGAGCAGAAGCTCGAAATTGCCGCCGACTCTCCGCCACTTGATCCCCCCGCCGTCCGCTCGAGGTTCCAGGGATTGTTCG
>DASRCB010000117.1:0-13534 GCA_035653295.1 Bryobacteraceae bacterium | reverse complement strand
ATCTGGCGCTCGTAGCGGGATTCGTAGCGGCTGATGAGCTCGAGGGCGCGGGTGAAGTCGGCCATGGCGCGGAAGGAGCGGTACGTCTTTTCGTCGGGCGGGAGGTGGCACGGGCCCATGAGACCGGCTTCGTATTTGTACGCAGTTTTCTCGAGCGCCCAGACGCGGCGGATGCGCCAGGCGCAGGCGGCTATTGATTCGACCTGAAGGCGTTGGAAAGGCGTGGAGGGGCGGAACTCATCTTCCAGTTCGGTGGAGAGCTGGAGGAAGCGCTCGGCCGGCTCGGTCGTCAGGACGATGATTTCGCTGAGCAGACCGTGTTTAATTGCGTTGCGTGAAGAGCGCGCTTTGCCCTCGGGGGTTTTGGGGCCACCCGATTTAGCGCCATTTTCGCGAGAAGAACGGATACGACGTTCGGAAGACATTGGAGACTTCCCTCCCGGCCGCATCTTAGTACGCGAGGTGGAAGCGGGGAGACGGGGATTTTGGCGAAATGATTTGAATTCAATGGGCTGGCGGGAGTGGAACGGCTGTGACCGCAACGGCCGACCGATTCTTTCCGTAATCCTCGGATCGCCTTCAGCAGGTCAGCGCCGGGCATGAGCTCGCATCGGGCCCACAGCACCACTGATGCGCTTCCACCTGACCATCGCGCCGGAAACGCGAAACATCGACGTCTGTTTCTGAAGGCGCCACACGGATCAGCACCAGCACTGAAGCGCGTGTCGGCAACCGCAGGCGTTGCGAAAGGCGGATGCCAGGGTGCGCCCGGGCGTGCCGAAAACGCGCGCGGCGGCGCTGCCGAACGTGGTGTTCGCGGCCCAGGTTAATTCAATCGCCGCTCTTGAATGTTTTCGATTTCTGGACTACGCTATCCTGCGCAGCAGCTTCAAGGAGGTTGTAATGCCGTTTCCATATAGTGACATCCCGACGGTAAACACCTGGAAAGAGGACAGTAAGTTATGGTTCGACGCGTCGCGCGATAAGGAGGCCCCTACAAAACGCATCGATGACCTCCTGACAGAATATGCCGCGGCCGGTGACGCCCAGAGCAGGAAAGCCATCCTGTGCTACATCGTAAATGCGACACGGTACTGGATGAAGAACGCCGGTGTCAGATCGGACAAATTGTCGGCGCGAACGGGACGGATGGAAGCGCTATGTGCTCTGAGAGATGTGGCGAAGCGAAAGCTGGCGCAGGCCATGAACCTGCCAGACACCTTCAATGTCGACAATGCAGTGTTGTATGAGCTCGGTACCGATATGTACGACCGGCAGAGTACGCTTGCAACTGACCTGAAGCTCGCGGCCGCGGGCGCCCTCGCGTGGCTTGATGGAACCGAGCTGCGGACCCGAAAACTCTGCTTCCGCAGCGGCATGGCTTACCGGTGCTCGGACGCGACGGCCCATGGCGCAGCGAAGACGCTCACACTCTTCGACACCACCGGAAACAAAGAGAATCCTCGCGAGATGCGGGATTTTGCTCTGTATGTAATGGGCGACAACGGCCGTATTTACGCGGGCGGCCACCTTACGAAGTTCATGTTCAACCACTCCTCATTTCTGCAGGGCCAGCGGGTCGCCGCCGCGGGGGAGATCCGCTGTATACAGGGCCGGATCGACACCCTCTCCGCGAGCAGTGGGCACTACCATCCGACCATGCAACAGATGGTGAATGTACTGGAAAGGCTTGCGGTTTACGGCGTCGATTTGTCGGGAGTAAAGGTCTTGCGCAAGTACAAGAAGGGCGACGACAAAATGACGGAAGAGTGCGCGGCCAGCGATGTGCTGGCCCGGCGCGCGTGGCCCGGCCGTCGTCCAACCGACATTTATTTCGAGGAACCGTGAGTTCCTGAGCAGGCCAGGTCCGCAGACGGCGTAATCTGTTTGGTTTATCGCGCAGCCCTGGCGTTCTTCTGGTACTCGGCCAGGACGCGCCGAACGTACGCCTGGGTCTCGGCGTAGGGCGGAATTCCGTGGTATTTGTCCACGGCGCCCGGACCGGCGTTGTATGCTGCAACAGCGCGGGAGACGCTGCCGTTGTAGCGCTCCAGAAGCGAACGCAAATAGACCGCTCCGGCCCACGCGTTCTGCGCCGGAACCTTCGGATCGGCTTTCAGCAGGTCTGCAGTCCCGGGCATGAGCTGCATCAGGCCGAGCGCGCCCTTTGAGGAGACCGCGTCGGTTCGGTACCCCGACTCCGCGTGCGCAACACTCTGCACCAGTGCGCGAGGCAGCGCTGCCGCGTCGGCGGCCATGCTGACCAGCCTGCGAGCATCGGGCGCGGGCGCCGGGGCCGCAGCGACGGTGGGCTTCGGCGCGGGCGCCGGAACCGCCTCCTCGGGCTCAAAACGGTCGACCTGCGCGACCGGCACACTGATCGCGCCGCCGTTCGATTCGAGCATCATCAAGTCGCCGTCCTGCCGGTGGCTGTCGGCGTGAATCCGGAACCCGTTGGTAAGAACCGCGTATTCACCCGCAACCATTGGCAAACAAGCGACAAAGAAGACAGCAAGCCGCATTACAGACCTGAATCTATTATGACGGACGGCGCGGCCGTTTCGTGCATCCCGATTCAGCCCGCGCGAAACAGGAACACTGCGACCTCGGCCAGGAGATTCGGCAGGATGCCGACCCGCCGCCGTCCAGCCAGAAAGATCGATCTTTCCAGCCGCCACCCCTCCTCGCGCGCGAGCGTTACAAAATCGGTGATCGTCAGAAAGTGGATGTTGGGCGAATCGTACCAGCTATATGGAAACAGCCTCGTGCGTGGTGACCGACCGGTAAACAGGTGCGCCAGCCGCACCGTCCAGTGTCCGAAATTCGGAAACGCTACGATGCATTCCCGGCCGACCCGCAGCATCTCCCGTAAAACGCGCAACGGTTCCCGCGTCTCCTGCAGGGTCTGGCTCAGGATGACGTAATCGAATGCCTTGTCCGGATAGTCGAGCAGCGACTCCAGCGCGTCGCCCTGATAGACGGATACGCCGCGGGTAATGGCCTTTTGCACCCGTGCGCCGGAGATCTCTACCCCCCGCGCATCCACGTTCTTGTTCAGCGCCAGCCAGGCGAGCAGCTCGCCTTCCCCGCATCCGAGATCGAGAACGCGGCTGCCCGGAGCAACCAGCTCACTGATGATGGCATAGTCGCTGCGCCCGAGCACATCGGCGACGAAGGCCGGGCGCGGCGGGCTGGTCGCGGCGGCCACTACGCCGCAGCCTCGCGGTAGGTGCTTGCCAGATAGCCGCGTACGATGTCGGTCTGCTCCGCCACATCCACCAGAAACGCGTCGTGCCCGTAGTTGGACGGCAGCTCGCAATAGGCGACGTCGCGATTCAGCGAGCGCAGCGCGCGCACGATCTCCAGCGACTGATAGCTGGGGTACAGCCAGTCGGAGGTAAAGCTGATCAGCAGGAACCGCGCGGTGGCCGGCCGGAGCGCGGCGGCCAGCGATGGCTGGCCGAGGGTGAGGTCGAAGTAATCCATCGCCTTGGTGATGTAGAGATACGAGTTGGCGTCGAAGCGATCGACGAACTGCGATCCGCGATAGCGCAGGTAACTCTCCACCTCGAATTCGGCGGAAAAATCGAATCCGAACTCCTCTTTTCCGCGCAGGCGGCGTCCGAACTTCTCGCGCATGGAGTCGTCACTCATGTAGGTGATGTGCCCCACCATCCGCGCCACGGCCAGCCCGCGTGCGGGTCGCGTTTTACCGTAGTAGTTGCCCTCGCACCACTCCGGATCGGCCATAATCGCCTGCCGTCCGACCTCATTGAACGCGATCTGCTGCGCGCTGTGGCGGGCGGTGGTAGCGATGGGGATCGCGCAGGCGACGGCCTCGGGATAGGCCACCGCCCATTGCAGCACCTGCATGCCGCCCATCGATCCGCCGGAAATGGCGAGCAGGCGCCGAATCCCGAGATGATCGATCACTTTCTTCTGCAGCCGCACCATGTCCGCGACCGTGATTACCGGGAACTTCATCGCGTACGGCGCACCGGTGGCCGGATCGGTGGACGATGGTCCCGTCGTACCGCGGCAGCCGCCGAGGCAGTTCGTGCACAAGACGAAATACTTGTCCGTGTCGAAGGCCTTGCCGGGGCCGATCATGTTGTCCCACCAGCCCGTCTGCCCCGTTTCGGCGCTCACCCCCGCCGCGTGCGCATCGCCGGAAAACGCGTGTACGATGAGAATCGCATTCGATCGCGCGGCATTCAACTCCCCCCAGGTTTCATAGGCAACCTGCACCGGCGCAAGCTCTTCGCCGGAGTCGAGGCGCAAAGAATCGAAGTGCACGATCTTCGTTTCGCTGATCATGGCGAAGCGTATATCGTATGGTAACAAGCAGGTCTCGCTGGAGGATGATGCGTGTGCGATGGATATTCTTCGTGGTGACAATGGGTGTGGCGTTCGGCCAGAGCGCGGCGGAGTACGCGGGCTCGGCAGCGTGCAGGACCTGCCATCCAGCCCTGTACAACCGGTGGCGCGGAACCCGTATGGCGAACGTCGTTCGCGATCCGAAAACGCATCCGGACGCGATCATTCCGGATCTCTCGAAACCCAATCCACTAGTGACGTTTAAGCCGGACGATATTGCATTCGTTTACGGGAGCAAGTGGAAGCAGCGCTATTTCACGAAACGCGGTGATGATTACTACGTGCTGCCGGCACAGTGGGATGTCACGAATCAGGTATGGCGGCCGTATCACGTCCCCAATGGAGCGGACTGGTGGACGGCGTTCTACCCCGGCGACAACATGCAGCGACCTACCGGTCCGCTGTGCGACGGCTGCCATTCGGTTAACTACAACATCCAGACGAAGACCGTGACCGAGTGGAACGTCGGCTGCGAGAAGTGCCACGGCCCCGGAGCGGCGCACGTTCGGAAGCCCTCGCGAACGAACATCGTCAACCCCGCGCGGCTGGATTTCGTCTCGGCAAACGATGTGTGCATCCAGTGCCATTCACAGGGGCGAACGCTGCAGAATCCGATCGAAGGGAAGTATTACGACTGGCCGGTCGGCTTCGTGGTGGGCCGGAATCGGCTCGAGGATTACTGGCGTCTCGAAGAACACAAGCCTGGCGAGCAGACCTTCACGCACTTTGCCGATGGCACCGCGCACAAGAACCGCATGCAGGGCAACGATTTCGTGACCAGCGTCATGTACACGCGCGGCATCACCTGTTTTGACTGCCACGACGTACACGGAACCGGCAACAATGCCGATCTGATCAAGCCGGCAAATGTCCTGTGTCTGGAGTGCCATGGTCCGAACTCGCCGAACGGGCCGCGAGCTCCGACCGTGGAGGCGCACACGCACCACAAAGCGGGCAGTCCCGGAGACGACTGCGTCAACTGCCACATGCCAAAGATCGAGCAGACCATCGCCGACATTAACGTGCGGGCGCACACGTTCCGGTTCATCACGCCGGTGACGACCGAGACGCTGAAAGTCCCGAACCCGTGCACGATCTGCCATTCGCACGAGCCGCCTGGGTGGGCCGCGGCGGCGCTGGCGAAGTGGTCGAATGTATCGCCGTGGCGCATGGCTCAATAGCATGCGGGCGATCCGCGTTTGCCTGGCGCTGCTTCTGCTTTCTGCGATGGCGCTCGGACAGGCAACCCTGCGCGGCGTAACCACAGATCCTTCCGGCTCCCGTGTGCCCGGCGCCATCGTCGCTCTGACGGGACCGAAAGGCGAGTCCAAATCGACAAAGAGCGGGGATGACGGAGCGTACGTCGTCAGCGGGCTCGAACTCGGCCAATGGACTGTGCAAGCCACCGCCCCGGGCCTCGCCATGCCGCGCGGCGCCACGATCGTCCTCCACGCTGGTTCGCAGGTGCTGAACCTGCAACTCGAGCTTACAGAGCATACCGAGCAAGTGGCGGTTCAGGACGCGCCCGGCGCGACGGTCAGCGTTGAGGCGGCTAATAATGCCAGCGCCCTTGTTCTGCGGGGACACGACCTGGAGGCGCTGTCCGACGATCCGACCGACCTCGGGACGGATTTGCAGGCCCTCGCAGGTCCCTCCGCGGGACCGAACGGCAGCCAGGTGTACATCGATGGCTTCAGCGGAGGCGAGATCCCGTCGAAGGCGTCGATCCGCGAGGTTCGTATCAATCAGAACCCCTTCTCACCGGAGTACGAACAGATCGGCCTGGGACGGATCGAGATACTGACCAGGCCCGGCAGTGACCGCCTGCACGGCATGGGTTTCTTCAACCTGGGAACCGATGTGTGGAATTCCCGCAATCCGTATGCGGCGCAAAAGGCCCCGTTTCTGCTGCGCGAATTCGGAGGGAATATTGGAGGGCCGCTGAGCAGGCGGGCTTCGTTCTTTCTCGACGTTCGCCGCGATGCTACCGATAACGGGTCCATCATCAATGCCGTCACCCTCGACCCCGCGTTCGAGATCACGCCCTTCACCGCGGTTTACGATGTGCCGCAGCGTGCGATTCGGGTCAGCCCGCGCATTGACTATCAGCTGGATACCAACAATACGCTTACCGTTCGTTACGCCTTCTCACATATGGATGTGCCGGGTGCGGGAATTGGCGGGTTCAACCTGACCTCCCGCGGTTACGACGCGCTGACGACGAGCCACACCCTCCAGATCGCCGAGACCGCAGTGCTCGGCGGCAACATCGTGAACGAGGTGCGGTTTCAATACTTCCGATCCGTTTTTGACCAGAACGCGATCGGCGCCGGACCGGCGATTCTCGTTGCCGGTTCGTTCAACGGAGGCGCGGCGACGGTCGGGAGATCTTCGGATCGACAGAACGACTACGAGCTGCAGGATTATATAAGCCAGGTTCGCGGCCCGCACACGCTACGCTACGGAGCACGGCTGCGGTGGCAGCAGGACGACAACATCTCGCCGCAGAACTTCAACGGCACGTTTTCCTTCAATGGCGGCCCGGGCCTCAACTCCATCGAGCAATATCGGCAGGCGCTTCTGTTCGGGGCGCGGCCGAGTCAGTTCAGCATCGCGGCCGGGCTGCCCGGGATCTCGCTCGGGCAGTTCGATGCGGGCCTGTTTTTGGGAGACGACTGGCGGGTTCGTCCCAATCTGACGGTCAGCCTCGGCGCGCGCTACGAGGGCCAGACGAACATCGCCGACTGGCTGGATCTCGCGCCGCGAGCAGGCATCGCCTGGGCGCCGCGGCCCGGCAGGCAAGGACAGGCCGCGAAGACGGTCGTGCGAGCGGGTTTCGGCATTTTCTATCAGCGCTTCGCGCTCGCCAACACGCTCATTGCGCGTCGATTCAACGGCATTACCCAGCGGCAGTACGTCGTGACAAACCCCGACTTTTTTCCGAATCCGCCATCGGTCGATGCGCTTGCCTCGTCGAAATCACCGCAGATCATCGAGGAGGTCAGCTCGTCGCTGCGCGCGCCCTATATCTTTCAGACCGCAGTTGCGCTGGAACGGCAGCTTCCGGCGAACACGTCCATCGCCGTGACGTACGCGAACTCGCACGGGCTGCACATGCTTCGGTCGCGAGATATCAATGCGCCGATACCCGACAGCGGCGCGTACCCGTTCGACACGCCCAACCCACTGTTTCTGATGGAATCCGCGGGACTGTACAACCAGAATCAGCTGATTGCGAACGTGAACACGCGCGTGAATCCGAAGGTGTCGCTGTTCGGCTCGTATACGCTGAATCACGCGCTGAGCAACACGGATGGGGTAAACACGTTTCCGGCGAACCAGTACGATCTCTCAGGAGAGTACGGCCCCGCGGCGACGGATGTGCGACATCGGATGACCACCGGCGGTTCGGTCGATTTCCCATGGAATCTGCGCGTCAGTCCGTTGGTGATTCTGCAGTCCGGGCCGCCGTTCGATATCACATCCGGGCAGGATTCCTACGGGACTACGCTGTTCAATGCGCGGCCGGCGATGGCAACGGATGTGAACAAGCCCGGAGTGATTGCGACGCCGTATGGGCTCCTCGATCCGAACCCGGCGCCAGGCGAGCGTATCCTGCCGCGGAATTACGGGCGCGGGCCGGGGCTCATCATGGTCAACCTGCGGCTGAGCAAGACGATTGTCTTCGGCGAACCGAAAGGGCCGCATCCGTACAACCTGATCATCTCGATGGCGGTGCGCAACATTATCAATCACAACAATCCTGGCGCCATCATAGGGAATATCACCTCGCCGTTGTTCGGCCAGGCGAATCTGCCCGCCGGCGCGAACGATCTCGGCGGCGGTGGTTTCTCGGAGGCGGCGAACAACCGGCGCCTGGAGCTGCAGATTCGGTTCACATTTTAGACACTGGATGGGGTATGGCGTTTGAGATCTCTGTGCTGGGCTGCGGCGAGGCTTTCGACGATCGCCTGCCGAACAATTCCTACCTGGTGCGGGCCGGTCGCGTGCTGCTGCTGGACTGCGGCTACAGCATTCCACATCGGCTGTGGCATATCGAGCGCGACGCGAGCGCCATCGATCTGATCTACATCAGCCATGGGCACGCCGACCATTACTTCGGCCTGCCAGCGGTGCTGGGGCGCATGTGGGAAGACGGCCGCACGAAGGCGCTGACCATCGTGAGCCAGCACCCGCTGCTACAGGAAATCCGCGATTTGATGGAAGCCGGATATCGCGGGCTCGCGGCGCGCTTCGGGTTTCCGCTGGAGTTCATTGCCGCGAAGCCGGGGCTCAAGCTCGAGTGGGGGGAAATGACCTTCGACTTCGCGCCGACGCGGCATTCGGTCAGCAATCTCGCGGTTCGGATCGGTCGTGGTGAGAGGTCGATCTGCTACAGTGGCGACGGCGCGGTTACGGACGAAGCGAGACGGCTTTACAACGGCGCCGATCTGCTGATTCACGAGGCGTACTCATTCGAGCAGTCGCCGGTGCATGCCGACATCGAGGATGTGATCGGAACGGCGCGGCGCGGCCAGGTGAAACGCGTGGCTCTGACGCACATCCAGCGGGATCTGCGCCGCGACCTGGCGCGGGTGCAGGAAGCCGCGGCGCGCGAGCACGAGGTCGAGGTGACGATTCCCGAGCCGGGCGATTTACTGAAGGCGTGACTTCGTCTTTTCGCCGATCTCGGCCGGGCTGTCGCAGACCGTTATGCCGGCCGCTTTCATTGCCGCGATCTTGTCCGATGCTTTACCCGATCCGCCGGAGATGATTGCGCCGGCGTGGCCCATGCGGCGGCCTGGAGGGGCGGTCTGGCCGGCGACAAAGCCGATCACCGGCTTCTTCACGGTCTGCTTCACGAATTCGGCCGCGGCCTCTTCCGCATTTCCGCCGATCTCGCCGATCATAACGATGGCGTGCGTGTCGGGATCTTCGTTGAACAGGCGAATGGCGTCGATGAAATTGGTGCCGATGATCGGATCACCGCCGATCCCGATGCAGGTGGACTGGCCGATGCCCAGCTTCGTCAGCTGACCCACTGCCTCATAGGTCAGGGTTCCCGAGCGGGAGACCACGCCCACGTGTCCCTGCAGATGAATGTGGCCGGGCATGATGCCGAGCTTGGCCTTGCCCGGCGAAATGATGCCGGGGCAGTTCGGGCCGATGAGGCGCGTTTTGCGGCCGCGGAGGAAATCCCATGCGCGGACCATGTCTTCGGTGGGGATGCCTTCGGTGATGCAGACCGTGAGCGCCACGCCGGCGTCCGCGGATTCCATAATCGCGTCGGCGGCATAGGGTGGCGGGACGAAGATGAGCGACGCATTCGCGCCGGTCTCGCGCACCGCATCGCGCACGGTATTGAAGACCGGACGATCGAGATGCGTCTGTCCGCCCTTGCCGGGAGTCACGCCACCGACGACGTTAGTTCCGTAAGCGATGGCCTGCTGCGCGTGGAAGGTGCCTTCGCGTCCGGTGAAGCCCTGAATCACAACGCGGGTGTTGCCGTCCACCAGAACGCTCATCGCCGACCTCCGTCACTGTTGGCCAGCGCTACCGCCTTTTCAGCGCCGTCGCGCATGTCCTGCGCGATGGTCAGGTTCATCCCTGAGCTCATGAGGATCTCGCGGCCTTTTTCCACGTTGGTGCCTTCCATGCGGATGACGATGGGGATGGTCAGGTGCAGCTCCCGTGCGGCGTTCACCACACCGGTGGCCAAAGTATCGCAGCGCAGAATGCCGCCGAAGATGTTGATAAACACGGCCTGCACGCTGCGATCGGAGATGAGAATTCGGAACGCGTTACGCACCTGATCGGCGCTGGCTCCACCGCCGACGTCGAGGAAATTCGCCGGACTTCCACCGGCGTACTTGACGATATCCATGGTGGCCATGGCCAGCCCGGCGCCATTCACCATGCAGCCGATGTTGCCGTCGAGCTTGATGTAGTTCAGGTTGTATCGCGAGGCCTCCACCTCCAGCGGATCTTCTTCGTTGAGATCGCGCAATTCGAGGAGATCTTTATGGCGATATAGCGCGTTGTCGTCCAGATTCATCTTGGCGTCCAGCGCGTACACTTTTCCGTCTTTGGTGAGGATGAACGGATTGATTTCGGCCAGTGAGGCATCGATGCCTTCGTACGCTCGCACCAGATTGGTCATGGCTTTCGATGCCGCGCCGACGAGTTCGGCGGGAATGCCCATGCCAAAGGCGAGCGTGCGCGCCTGGAAAGGCTGCAGCCCGAGGCCGGGCTCGATGGGCTCGCGCAGAATCAGATCCGGCGTGTTGCGCGCGACTTCCTCGATCTCCATGCCGCCGGCCGATGAGGCCATGAACACCGGCTTTCCAATATTGCGGTCCAGCACGATACCGAGGTAGAGTTCCCGCTCGATGGGCAGCGTCTCTTCGATGAGCAGGCGCTGCACCTTGCGTCCTTCCGGGCCGGTCTGGTGAGTGACCAGCGTCATGCCCAGCATCCATTTCGCGATGGCGGTGGCCTCGGCGTCGTTCTTCGCCACCTTGACGCCGCCACCCTTGCCGCGCCCGCCGGCGTGAATCTGCGCCTTCACTACGACGCTGCCGCCGATCTTTCGCGCCGCGGCTTCCGCCTCTTCGACCGTGTAGGCGACCTCGCCGCGCGGCACGGGAACGTCGTACCGGGCGAGAATCGCCTTGGCCTGATATTCGTGAATTTTCATGGCTTTGCTGGTCCGGATGGAGCCAGGTAATTAGTCTATCAAAGGGAGGCAGGATCTCATGTCGACTATGATGAGGTTGCAATGGCAGTAAAACCGATTCCCGAGGGTTACCACGCCGTTACACCGTACATGGTGGTGGACGATGCGGCCGCGTTGATGGACTTTGTGCGCGACGCGTTTGGCGCCATCGAGGTGGAGCGGATGCAGGGCCCCGCCGGCAAGGTGCAGCACGGCGAGATGCGCATCGGCGATTCGATCGTCATGATGGGGCAGGCGCGCGATGAGTGGAAGGCGCGTCCGGCAACGATGTATCTCTACGTGGAGGATGTGGACGCTGTGTATCAGCGCGCCCTCCAGGCCGGTGCTCGGTCGCTCCAGGAAGTGAAGGACCAGTTCTACGGGGATCGAAGCGGCGGCGTCGTGGATCCTGGCGGCAATTACTGGTTCATCGCCACTCGGAAAGAGGATGTGTCGAGGGAGGAGCTGCAGAGGCGGTTCGAGGCGATGTGGCCACGCGAGCAGTAAAGAGTCGCCAGACTGCATCTGATGACGGAGGCGGTCCGTGCTTTACGAGTACCTGGAGAACCTTGGTCCTGGCGATGAGGACACGAAGAAGCTGACGGCACTGCCGCGCAGCGAGGCCGGCCACGCTTCGATCGCGGATTCGTTACGGCTCTGAAGGGCGACGGACGCAATGGCGCGCAGACTTCGCACGCAGCGCGAGCTCTCATTCGTGAATTGAGACGGTTCGGAACGCAGGCGCCGACGCGAATCTGAAGAGAAGAGCAGCGAACTGCTACGGTTTTGAAGCAGCCGTGACGGCCGTCGGCGCATATAACCCACCCGTGCAACTCTGAGCCGCGTAAGGGATTCGCCCTGGGTGGGAATACGCAGCGACTGCCGATGGAACATCTAGTACCTCGCCTATGCGCGTTTTGGCAGCCGTGATCACCGCAACCTGCGTTTCCGCGCTGCAGGCGGCGGATATCGAGGGGACGCTGGTCATCAAACGGAGACTGACGCGGCCGAGCGTGACCGCATCGGTTGGGCCGTATCAGCGCGGCGCCGCGGTTCCGCTGGCCACCGATGCCGCCGGCGACCCTCTCGCATTCGAGCGAACACACGTCGCGGTATGGCTGGAAGGCGATCTGCCGACCGCGCCGGCCACTGCTTCGATGCAGCAGAAGGACCGCAGCTTTGTGCCCGATCTGGTGATCGTCCCGGCCGGGTCGACGGTCTCGTTTCCGAACGGCGACACGGTATTTCACAACGTCTTTTCGCTGTCCAAACCGAAGAGCTTCGACCTCGGTAACTACCCCAGAGGACAGACCAGGGTGGTGAGCTTTCCGAAGCCGGGTATCGTGTTCGTGAACTGCCGTTTGCATCCGAATATGACGGGGGTGATCGTGGTTACGCCGAACAAGTGGCGGGCGCGCGGCGACAGCGCCGGCCATTTCACGCTCCACGACGTTCCGCCGGGAACATACACGGTCGTTGCCTGGCACAAGACCGCCGGATATTACCGAACGACGGCGCGCGTCACGGCAGAGGCAGGCGCCACGGTCGAGTTCCTGATTCCGTTGAGCGCGGACGGCAGCCCGATGGCTCGGAGATAATCGCATGCGCTTCGCGACGCGGGCCTTCTTGTGGTCGTTCGTGCCGTTCACGGTATTGCTGCTGGCCAGCTTCTGGGCGATTCAGGCCATGGTGATTCGCGCGGTGCACGCCAGCGTACACGATTCGCTTCGTGAAAGCCAGATGCTTCTGGCGCGGGTGCGCACGCGCAACGAGCTGCAGAATAGACGGTCGCTGAGAGTGATGGCCGCGAACCCGGCTCTCGAAGCCGGCATCCAGTTGCTGCTCCAGAATCCGGGCAGTGACGAAGCGCGCCATACGGTGGAAGACCAGCTGCGCGACATTTGCTCGGGCCTGGGATTTGATTTTCTGATCGTGCGCAGCGCCGGCGAGAAGCCGCTGGCAGGCATCGTCCGGCGCGGCGGAGCTTTCGCCGCAATGGATGAGGCCACGCTGACCGCGCCGCTGCACGGATATTTCGAGGCGGAGGGCGAGACGTATCAGGTCACTTCGGCGCCGGTGAACGCCGGGGCGGAGAACCTCGGGGTGCTTTCGGTCGGCGAGCGCTTCGATCTGTCGGAATTCAATACCCCGGCGGTTCTCACGCGTCATGGCGTGGTACTCATATCGAACGTGCGCGGGAGTGACACGCGCGAGATCGAATCCGCGCTGGGCCGGTGCCGGCGGCGATCCGAATGCGAGCTTCAGCTGGCTGGCCAGAACTGGCTTTCGCTCCCCGTGAACTCCATCGATTTCGGCGACGGCTACGTGCTGCGCACGCTCGAAAGCGTGGATGCGGCGAGTGCTCCGATGCAGCGAATTCTGCGGCAGGTGTTCGTGGCGGCCGGCGTAGGGGCCATGATGGCGGCGGTGATCGTCGGTTTC
>DASRCB010000116.1:0-4098 GCA_035653295.1 Bryobacteraceae bacterium | reverse complement strand
CCCGTGCTGAGTACGTTTCCTTACGGCGCCGTGCAACTGCTTCCCGGCGCGCTGAAGCGCCAGTTCGACGAGAATCATGCGTTCTTTCTCCACCTGAGCGAGGACCGCATGCTGAAGATCTATCGCCAGCGCAGCGGGCTTCCCGCGCCCGGTCGGGACATGGGCGGCTGGTACGACGATTTCTGTCCCGGCGCGCATTTCGGGCAGTATCTGTCGGCGCTCGCGCGTTTCGCAGCGGCCACCGGCTCGGAGCCCACCCGCGCCAAAGTGCAGCGCCTGGTCCGCGGTTATGGCCAGACCGTGGATCCGACCGGCAAATTCTTCGTCGATCTTCGCTACCCCGGCTACACCTACGACAAGCTCGTGATCGGATTGCTGGATGCGAAGACCTGGGCCGGCGACGACAACGCCATCCCCGTGCTGTACGCAACAACCACCGCCGCCCGGCCGCACATGGCCGATCGCGCCCTGACCCCGGAAGAGATGCACGCCCTCCCGCACAAGGACGAGACCTATACCTGGGACGAAACCTACACGCTTGCCGAGAATCTATTCATCGCCTGGGAACGCACCGGCGACCGCATGTTCTTCGATATGGCCCGGCGGTATCTGCTGGACCGCACCTTCTTCGACCCGCTGTCCCGCGGCGAAAACGTGCTGGCGGGGCTGCACGCGTACAGTCACGTAAATGCGCTCAGCTCCGGCCTGCAGGGCTACATGAAGCTGGGCGACCGCAAATACTATCAGGCTGTCGTCAACGCCGTGGACATGATCTGGAAGGACCAGAGCTTCGCCACCGGCGGCTGGGGGCCGAACGAGGCTTTCGTCGAGCCCGGCAAGGGCCAGCTGGGGGCCAGTCTCTCGGACACGCATCGCAGCTTCGAGACGCCATGCGGCGCCTATGCGCATTTCAAGGCCATGCGCTACCTGATGGCTCTTACCGTCGATCCGCGCTACGGCGACAGCATGGAACGCGTGCTCTACAACACCATTCTCGGAGCATGGGACGTGCGCGACGACGGGTCGAGCTTCTACTACTCCGACTATCATCACTCCGGGTCGAAGACTTATCGCCGTGAAATTCCGGGCGCCGAGTACCGCTGGGACAAGGATGCGCGCTGGCCGTGCTGCTCGGGTACGCTGCCGCAGATCGCTGCCGATTACACCATCAGCGCGTATTTCCGGGCCGCCGACGGCGTGTATGTGAACCTGTACGTCCCATCCCGGCTCACGTGGGCGCCGGGCTGCTCAATGGTGACCGAAACGCAATATCCCACCGATAACCTGGTGCGCATGACGATGGCCCTCGCGGCGCCGAAGGAGTTCGCGCTGTATGTCCGCGTGCCTGCGTGGGCCGGGCCGCAAAGCTCGGTATCCATCAACGGGGCGCGCCTGAAGGGTGGCCTTACCGCGGGGACCTTCCTGCAACTGCGGAGGGAGTGGAAGAAGGGCGATCTCGTCGAACTCGATCTCGATCAGCGGCTGCGCACGGAACCCGTGGACGGCCAAAACCCCGATCAGGTGGCGCTCATGCGGGGTCCCCAGGTGCTGTTTGCGATTGCGCAGGATCAGCCGCGGATCGCGCGCGCCCAGCTCGAACGAGCGGCGCTCGCCCGTGCAGCCAATCACGACTGGAACTTAAAGCTGGAGAACTCGGACCTGTTACTCCGCCCGTTTTACGATATTGGTCCTGAAGTCTACCAGACTTACATCAGAGTGACGTAGAGGCCCCTCACTCGTACCTTAACGCCGTCAGCGGGTCGATCCGTGACGCCCGATACGCCGGTATATAGCAGGCCAGCATCGTGACCACCAGCAGTGCGACAGGCACGATCACCAGCACCGCCGCCGTTGGCGAACCCAGGCCGATCAGGCCGGCGGAAAGCAGGTTCCGCACCGCGAGGCTTGCCACCGAGCCGATCACGATTCCCACCGCGGCCAGCACCAGCCCCTGCCGGAGCACCATCTTCAAAACCTGAACTCTGCTGGCGCCGATTGCCATGCGAACCCCGATCTCCTGCGTCCGCCGGCTCACCGAATATGCGATCAGACCATACAGTCCAACCAGCGCCAGAGTGAGCCCGAGCAGGCCCATGGTGGCCACCATCTGCGAGATCATCAGCACGATGGAGATCTCGCGCTGCTGGTAGTAACTGGACATGGTGTGCACGTCATAAATCGGCTGGTTCGGATCCAGCGCGCGCACCACGTCGCGCAACGGCGCCGCCAGCGCGGCGGGGTCGCCGTAGCTTTCTACGATCAGGGTCATGCGCGAGCTGTGATCCTGCGTCCACGGCACGTACAGGAACGGGAACGGCGGCTCGGCGATGAACATGTAGCGCGATTGTTTCGTCTCGCCGACGACCTCGGCCATCGGGCCATTGGCGTCGTTCAGCCGCACTCGCCTTCCGATGGGGTTCTTTCCTGGCCAGAAGTGGCGCGCGAACTCTTCGTTGACGATCACCACCGGGCGCGAGCTGTCGCGATCGCCGGAGTTGAACGAGCGTCCGGCGATCAGATGCATTTTCATGGTGTCGAAATAGTTGTCGGCGACATCGGCGGCCAGCAGCGACGCCGTGTCCTGCCCCTTTGGAAACTGGTAGCCCTCAGGAATGACCGTCTTGCCGCTTGGATTCGGCGAGAACGGGAGCATCTGCGCCAGCGTCGCCGAGCGTACGCCGGGAAGAGCCCGCGCGCGATCCAGCAGATTGCGGTAGAAATCGCGCGTCTGCTGCTCGGAGTAGCGCACGAACGAGGTATCGAACTCCATCGTTAACAGATGGTCGGTCCGGAAACCGGGATCGAACGAAAGCGATTTGCGAAATCCGTCCAGCAGCATCCCGGCCGCTACCAGGAGAACAACCGAGAGCGCGACCTGCGCGACCACTAACGCGCTGCGGCCGATGGCGCGCTGCTTTCCGGTGCTGGCCAGCTCGTTGGCCCGCAGCGTTGGCGCGACGTCCGTCCTCCCCGCATTCCATGCCGGCGCGAGCCCGAACACGAGCGCGCTGAGCATCGCCGCCGCGATGCTGAAGATCAGTACCCGATGATCCAGCGTGACGGATATGACGATGGGCAGATCGCTGGGGATTTTGATCCGTTGCAGGAACAGAATGCCGAGGTCGGCAAGAACCAGGCCGAAGGCGCATCCGACGGCCGCCAGCAACAGGCTCTCGGTCAGAAGCTGACGGATCAGCCGGCCCCGCCCGGCCCCAATGGCAAGCCGAATCGCGATTTCGCGCGAGCGGCCGCGGGCCCGCGCGAGCAGCAGGTTCGCGACGTTCGCGCACGCGATCAGCAGCACCACGCCGGCCAGAGCCATGAGCGTCGTTACGAGAGCGGCGTCATAGGGGTCGCGGCGCAGACGCGCCTGGATCTCGGTGCGGACCGCCATTCCATGATCGCGGTTGGTGGCCGGGTAAGCCCGCTCCAGATCCTTCGCGATATTGGTTGCCTCCGCCTGTGCGGTCTGGATCGAAACGCCGGGCTTCAGGCGGCCGCGGACCGAAAGGCTGCGCGACTCGCGATTCTCGAGTGGATCCTGTTCGTGCTGCCCTCGGCCCATGTTAAGAGTCATGGGCGCCGACTCTGCCGAGTAAACGCGCGGCTTCATCATCAACGGAACATACAGCGCAAGCCGCAACTGACTCTCCGTACCGCTAAACGATTCCGGCGCTACTCCCACCACCGTGAAGTCAAGGCCATCGATGCGCACGCTGCGGCCGATGACGCCGCGGTCCCGCCCGAACTCCGATTTCCAGAGGTCGTACCCCAGAATCGCCACCGGGTTCCGTCCCGGGACTTTGGTCTCTTCCGGGAGGAAGTCGCGGCCGAGCACCGGCGTCACGCCCAGCACATGGAAGAAGTTCCCACTGACCATGGCCCCCAGGCGCATCTGCGGGACGACGTTGGGCGCGGGCGCGAAACCGAAGGTGAACAGGTCGGACGCTGCCACGCCCGTGTACGACTTCGCCCGCGCGGCGACATCGCGGTAGTCGGGATAGGAGAGGCCTTCGAAGGGGTTGCTGGGCGAATCGGAACTGATGCAGACGACCTGCCCTGGATGGGCGATGGGGAGCGGTCGCAGGAGCAGCGCGT
>DASRCB010000115.1:0-7922 GCA_035653295.1 Bryobacteraceae bacterium | reverse complement strand
CGATAGAGCAGCCGGGTCCGGCCCGCGCCGCAAACGGCGCGGGCCCCGGGCCTGCAAACCCAAAACTCTACGTATCAGTGTCCCTTGTGGTGTGGTGCGAGCCTTTGGCTTGCACACAAGAACCGACTATTTCGCCGCAGGATAAGCGTGCAACTGCGGCCCAATCACATTTGAAAATCTGTAGTTCTCGCGCCGGTCATCGTCGATGGTCCAGAACATCGCGCCGATCATCCCGGAATACCCGCCCGGCCGCCGCAGCCTGTACTTAGTCCCGGCGGGCGCCTTCCCCGTGATGATGTACTCCAATGCCTGGCTGACTTCCTGCGGCCTGGCATCACCGGTCAGAAACCCGACCGCAACCTTACTCTCCGGCAGCGGCGGAAAGAAATACCTCGGATTGCCGCCCACATTGAATCCGCGCAGCAGCAGTTCCGTCATTGCGGCATGATAGTCCACGCTGCCGGCCTGATAGATCTCGCCATCCAGACCCTGGAGCGGCGGCGTGTTGTAGTCCTGCACATCGACGAACGAGAGTATGTCGCGAAGCGCGTATGCGAGCGGCAGATACGAGCCGAACTGGCCTCCGTAGCTGGGGTAACCGCCAGGGATCTGCGGACCTTCGGGCACCAGGCTGATGATGAACTTCGAGCCGAAGCGCTCCCTCAGCTGCCGCAGGCCGGAGATCAGGTTCACTACCGACGGCGTAGTCGGATGTCTGAAATCCGCGTCATTCGGATCCAGCGCCAAAGATGGCGTTTCGAAATCGATATCCACCCCATCGAAACCGTACTCGCTCACGATCGCGCCCACAGACGAGACGAAGTCCGGCACGCGAGCCGGATCCGCCAGGGTGAAGATCTGGCCGCCTCCGCCGAGCGAAATCATCACCTTCTTCCCGCGGCCCTTCAGCCAGGCGATGTCGGCTTTGAACTGTTGCGTGTCCAGGCCGGCGGGAGTCTGAAAACGCATCGTGCCTTCCGGCGCGCTGTGGTCCGGGGTCGCAAACGCCACAATCACCACGTCCCACTGCGGCGCGATCTCGCGCGCGGGAAGCGTCGAACCGGCGGGGCCGTAGCCGACCCAATACCCGATGAGCCGGTGTCCGTTGGGCGGATTGGTTGCCGGCGCTGGCGCGACGGTCGGTGCCGCCAGGGCTGAGGCTCGATGATCCTCGTCGCGTGCGGGACAGGGTTGTGCGGGCGTGGACAACAGATGAGCATCGGGGAAGCTGTAAGTGCTGCCGAGCCCCGAACCCGCGCCCGTATACCAGGGCAACAGCGCGACGTTCTGCAAATGCCAAACCGCTCCGCCCGAGCGTGCGATGGAAGGCGGCGAAGCCGGAACGTTGTTCTTCGGGTTGGTGTCGGTGGGTTCGAGCAGAAAGTAAGACGTCGCGACCCCCGTGCCGGCGCACTGTCCCTGATCTCCGGCCGGCATCGACGCCGGACGCATCCACGGCGGCACGCTGTTCCCCGGGCCTGGCGTCCGCGAGACGTACACCGCGGGATCGTGCAGTGGATCGTTAACAAACTCGGCGAGTTGCTGCGTGAGCGGCTGCACGTCCTGATCCCTCACGATGTCCGGCGCGCGATCGAGATAAGACGCGAGCACGAACGAATCCTGCGTCGAGGCATCCACGCCGTGCGTTCCCCAGGAGCAGCAGACGGTCGCGTCGCGGTCGGCATAAAACGTGGTGTCGTGCGCAATGGCGAGCACGAGTTTGCCTTCCTCGCGTCCAACCTGCGCGAACAGCTCCTTCTGAACGAACTCGAGATCGACGACAGCGAGCGAGCGTCCCGTCTTCTTTGAAGTGAGCGTGTACCCGGCGCCAACCGGGACGATGATGCTGACGGGCTTTACTTCCGGCCTGCCCAGCAGTGTGTGCCAGTCCTTTGCGCCGGGGAAGGTGGTGCGCAGCATGGCGTCCACGTACTGCGTCGCGCCGCCGGGAAACGAGAACTTCTCGAACACGGGTGAGCGGAGAACGGACGCAGCGTCCGGACCCGCGTCCAGCACCGCGCCCGAGCCTGACTTGAACACGAGCCGGATGGGGACCAGAACGGTGGAAATGGTCAGTGTGCCGCCCGCGGCGGGATCGTGCCCCGCGAGCGTATATGAGCCGGCGCCGATGCTGACTCGGAACACCGGAACGGCGGCCTGCGCCGCGCACGCGAGCAGCGCCGCGAGCCAAAAGGAGCGGATGCGCATCAATGATGAGTGTATCGGGCATGGCGACGAGTAAAACGTCGCCGAACCTCCACGCGCTGCGCTATCATCTAACCTCTATGAACCCGCACCACGATCTCAGCCGCGATTACCGGGACGCTTTCGAGCGCTACTCCGCAACCGTGCGCCGGGTCCAGCAACTCGTTGCCTGCCCGAACCCTGATGCCGCCGAGGTGGACGCCGCCGTTCTGGAGATGGAGACGGCGCGGACCCAGTACATCCGCACGCGCAACGCCCTCGCCCAGTTGATCCAGCCTGCGCTGGCTCGCGATTTCAGTGCGGGCGACTCCCTGCAGAACCGTGAAGCGCACGTCCGCGAAACGGCCAGGCTGCTGTGGGAAGCCGGCGGACGCCGGGACGGGAACGCCCCCGCCGACTGGCAGCGCGCCGAGCAGATCCTTGGTCAGGCCGCCAAAGCGGCACAGCTTTCAGCCAGTTGATCAGAAACCCGCGCGGACTGGAACCAGCGTAAACGACAGGACCAGCATCACCACGGCCGCGATGGCCAGGCGCCCGCGCGTCAGCCCCAGCGGCGAGTCATCGCAGATGGTGGGGTGGCGCATGCCGAAAAAGAACAGCACACCGGCCCAGCCCAGCCATGTCCACCAGGTGAAGGGCGCGATCACCGCCAGGACCAGCGCGAAGAAGCGCGACAGCGGTTTGTGCCACGCGCCCGCGATCGCGTACAGGATATGACCGCCGTCCAGCTGTCCAATCGGCAGCAGGTTCAGCGCGGTCGCCAGCAAGCCGAACCACGCGGCCCGGGCGAGCGGATGCAGGGCGATATCGGCCGCCTCCACGCGCGGAAAGGCCAGCAGCTCGGCGAATCGCAGCAGCAGCGGCGTCCCAAAGACGAACTCGCCCTGGTCGCCGATCCCTCGCTGCACGTGCGAAAGCCCGATCCCGATTGCCAGGACCGGGAGCAGCGTCACGAACCCCGCGATCGGTCCGGCCACTCCCACGTCGAAAAGCTGCCGCCGGGAATAGATCGGCGACTTGATCCGGATGAACGCCCCGAAAGTCCCGATCAGAGTCGGCGCGGGGAGGAAGTACGGCAGAGTGGCGTCGATCCCATAGTGCCGGCAGGCGAGGTAGTGCCCCATCTCATGAGCCAGCAGAATCGTGAGCAGGGTCAGCGAGAAGGGCAGGCCCAGCAAAAGCACGCCGGGCGATGAGAAAAGATGGACGTAGATTTCGTACTGATCCTCGAACCGCGGCGTCCGGCCCGCGGCGAAGGCGATCTGCAACCCTGCGCCGACGACGGTGGTGCTGAAGAACGTCAGCGCCAGCAGCAGGACGTGAACCCACACCCGCCGCGCTGGCGCCGCGCGGGCGATGTAGAACGGCTCACCTGGCAGGCGAATCGAGGGCGACGTTGACACAGGACTGCAGTTTTATTGTAACGTCTGCAGCTCCTTGCCGGGTTTGAAGCGCACTGCTTTGCCGGGCGGGATGGCGACTTCCGCGCCGGTGCGCGGGTTGCGTCCAATCCCTGTTTTACGCGGCCTCACGTTGAAGATCCCGAATCCGCGCAACTCAATCCGTTCGCCATTGGCAAGAGCCTTCTTCATGCTCTCGAAAACGGTTTCGACAGCCATCTCGGCTTTGGTTTTGGTGATGCCGGTTTTGTTTACGACTTCGTTGATAATATCCAGCTTGATCAAAAGAAAGCTCCTCCTGATGCACCCGCTCCGGCGCGCTGTTCGGGCACCCGTCAGGCTCGGTATCTGCCCGATCCCTGAAGAGCACGGCAAAACTCATGATAGGATTGGGGTTACGTCGTTGTCAAGAGCGGAAGGCGATGTCTTCGGGAATCGATTCGGAAACGTTTCGGCAGGTCTGCGCTCGGTTCGCCACCGGCGTGGCCATTGCCGCCGTTCGCGCTCCCGACGGCGCCCCGCACGGTTTGACTGTGAACTCGTTCACGTCAGTTTCCCTTTCGCCGCCGCTGATCCTGATCTGCATTGGAGATCTGTGCCAGATTCTCCCGGTATTCCGCGCCAGCCCCTTCTTTTCGGTGAACTTTCTGACCCCCGAACAGCAGCCGCTGGCGAACGCGTTTGCCGAAAGGACCGATAACCGCTTCGATGGCATCGAGTGGTATGCGGCGCCCAACGGCAGCCCGCTGATTCCCGGCGCGCTGGGCTGGATGGAGTGCCGCACGGAGGACGCCATCGAAGCCGGAGACCATACCATCTTCATCGGTGAAGTGGCCGGCGCCGGCGCTCGGGACGGCGCCGCACTCGTGTACTTTAATCGATCTTACAGTTGGGTTAAGTAAAACTTACGAACGGCTCCTGGCGGACAGGCCTGTCAAGACAATGGCGAGAGCGCCTGGTACTATTCGTGCTAACCGTAACGCGGGGACCTGATGCGCGAGCAAAACGAGCAAAGACCGATCGATCTCCTGCTGGTGGAGGACAATCCCGGAGACGTGCGACTCACCGAAGAGGCGCTGAAGGAAGGCAGGGTACGGGTGAACCTGAATGTGGTTCGCGACGGGGCCGACGCTGTCGATTTCCTTTATCGGCGCGGAAAATTCCGCGATGCGCCGCGGCCGGATCTCATCCTGCTGGACCTCAATCTGCCCAAGAAAAGCGGCCGCGAAGTGCTCACCGAAGTCAAGGCCGACCCCGACCTGCGGCGTATTCCCATCGTGGTCATGACCACGTCCACAGCCGATCAGGACATCGTCCGAGCGTACAGCCTGAACGCCAACTGCTACGTCGCCAAGCCGGTGGAACTCGATCAGTTCTTCGAGGCCGTGCGTTCGATCCAGGAATTCTGGCTGCACAAGGCGCTGCTTCCAGGCCAACGGAACTGAATCAGCGATTTACGAAAACGAGCGCGCCCTTGCCGTGCACCACATCGAACTCGATGCGGCTGGACCGCCACAATCGCCCGTCCGCCCGCAGCGGCGCTGGCAGTCCCACCGATCCTTCGAAGCGCGTGCCGTGGGGCATCATCACATTGCGGAAGCGGACTGTGAGCTGCTTCGTTCCCTGACGCTGCACCGTTTCGATGGCCCCGTCGCGGAGGAAGTCCGGCAGGTGCGGAAGCAACTGCGGGCGGACCTCATAAATATCGAGCACCTCCCGCGGAAGCGGCGCCGGACCAGCCTGCTCCTCATGCAGAATCCAGCACACCATCTCCAGCACCAGGGTGTTCGACGCCTCCCCGGCGGCAAGCCGGGCGTGCGCGTTCTGCCATTCCAGCCTGCGCAGCACACCATGAAGCCACTGCGTTCCGCGTGCGGGCAACTCGGCCAGAAGCGCGTCTTCCATGGCCCACGGATCGTACAGGCGCGCGATCATCTGCACGTGGGGGTCGGCGGCGGGTTGGCCGGTATCCGCGACCGGCGCCCGGTGGGGCGCGGCCGGCCGCATCCCGAAGGCGGTGGCCAGGGCGTTGTTCACAACCGCCGAAAGCAGCGTTTTGTCCGGATTACCCCACAATGCCACCAGCATTTCCCGAAAACCCACGGCGAGCTCGCCGGCGCAGCGGCTGGTTGCGGGTTGAATGCCGCCGGTCGCGCGCAGGGCGAGGTAAATCTGGAAATCAGTCCAGATCTGATACTGGAGGCGCAACCAGCGCTGGAGAACATTTTGCAGGTACTCGCGCCGGCGATCCGCGCCGGCGGAAGCGTCGGTGTCGGGAATGGCCGTGGCGTAGTGGTCCACCCGGGCCAGCACGTCACGGATCTCCAGATCGATAAACGCCTTCTCCAGCCTCCAGCGCCAGACCGAGTAGGCGGCCAGCGCGATCATCGCCAGAATGCCCCCCGCGACGGTCACGCCGATCAGAACCTGGGGGTCGGTCAGGACCGAGGTCAGATCGCTCCACCACTGCAGTAGTCTTCGCATGCCGTTACAGGACTAATCCGGCGCCAGTCCAATATATATCGACAGCAAACGCTGCGGCCCCGGTTGCAACTAAACTGGGTACTAATCCATGGCATCGGAACCGTTGCTTTCTCCCGTGGAGGCGCGTGTGCTTGGCGCGCTCATCGAAAAAGAGATCACCACGCCGGAGTATTACCCGCTTTCGCTGAACGCGCTGGTGAACGCCTGCAACCAGAAATCGAATCGCGATCCCGTGGTCGCGTATGATGACGACACTGTCGAGGACGCGCTGGAGTTGCTCCGCGCCAAAGGCCTTGCCGTGCGCATCACCGGCTCGGGCAGTCGCGTGCCCAAACATGCCCATCGCTTCGGGGAGAAGTTCAACTTCGGCAGGCGCGAACTGGCGATCCTGTGCGAATTGATGCTGCGCGGCCCGCAGACGGTTGGTGAGCTTCGCAATCGAAGCGAGCGCATGCACCGCTTCGATGATCTCGAGCAGGTGGAAACCATTCTCCAGCGGCTGATGGAGCACGAGCCCGATCCGCTCGTGCTTCGTATGGCGCGGCAGCCCGGCGAGAAGGAGGCGCGTTATGCACAGCTGCTGTCCGGCGAGCCGCAGGCCGCGACAGCAGGGGCGGCTGAGCAGGCGGATGTTCCGCGCGGCGATCGCATCACGGAGCTGGAGACGGAAGTCGGCCGTCTTCGTGAAGAGCTCGCGTCACTGCGGGCGCAGTTTGCCGAGTTTCGCCGCCAGTTCGAATAAGCGCTACTTGCCGGGATGCAGCAGCATCTGGCCGAGTATGTCGTCGCAGCGATCAATATAGGACTCAACTATTTTCGACAGCGGCTGCGGCAGCGCGACTCCGATGCGGCAGGCAACCGTGAGCTTCTCCTGAGGGATCCGCACCAGCACATGCACGATCAGCCCGTTGAGCGCCAGCCAGAGGCGGACCACGCGCTCCCAGGGCAGCGTGTTGTAACCCTCCGCTTCGACCCAACCCTCCTCGGGAAGCGCGGGCACGGAGACGCTCGGCTCCGTGAGCGCGCGCGCGAAGATCTGGTGGTGCGCTGTTGCCCAGTCGATAAGATGTCCAATGGCCTGCTTGCGGGTCCACGGCCGGCGTTTCAACGTCTCGTCACCGGCCAGAGCGGAGCGGTCGAGCCAGCGCAGGGCGTTATCCATCAGATCGGTCAGACGCTCGATCTGAGCGCGCAGCGCGGGGGCGATTGGCTCCCGGTCTTCTTCCGGCACGTCTTGCGCTGAATCGAACGGAATCTCATGCTCGTGTTCATCGGGGCCAAATGGACCCCGGCTCCTGCTTTCGACAATCCATGTCGAGGTGAATCCGGAAAGCAGTTCAGACATCGCCGCATCAGCGCGCAGTATGCCGAGCAGGATGTGCTCAGGCCCAATGTACGTGTCCTCGAGCCGTTGCGATTCCTCGGCAGCATAAGCCAGCGCGGTTTTGGCGCGCTGGTCGAGCGGCATGTCGACCGAGGTGGATACCGGCTCGCCGCGCGGAAACCGCGCAACGATGCTCTCGCGCAGAACGTTTCGCTGGTTCTCATCCAGTTGCCGGCGCAGGGGTGTGTCCTCCCGCAGCATCCCGAGCACCAGGTGAGGGCACTCGATGTAACGAGAGCCGGTGTTGCTCGCCTCATACCGGGCAAAGAAGATCACGCGGCGGGCGGTCTCTGTGTAACGCTCGAACATGCTGGGCCGGCGGACGGAGTATAGCACCGAAACAAAGCTGCAGCGCTGCTCGTCAGATCTGCGGGGTGAGTGCGAGTGAATAAGCTAACGGTCGTGATGGCGGGACTGGCGATTGCGTGTCTGCCTGCGCTGGCAGCACG
>DASRCB010000114.1:0-4329 GCA_035653295.1 Bryobacteraceae bacterium | reverse complement strand
GCCGAGCAGTGCATCGGGAAGACGCCCTGGCCCGGCAGCAGGAAATTGAGGATGCTGAAGGCGGACTTTTTCATCTCGCCGGCATAGCTGGTGCCGCAGATCAGCACGACGCGCTTCTTGAAATTGATGACGATGGCGGTTTCGGAATTGGTCCCCTCGGTGGCCGGATCGGCCTGGAATTCGGGCGCGAACAGGATGGTGAACTGAGGTTCGTGCTCGCGGGTGTCCGCGGAGTCGCGGCGGATGAAGAGCTGGCGGGCGAAAAGATTATGCCAGGCGAGCTGCGTGATGACGCGGACCGGAATGCCGAACTCGGGGTCGGCGCCGACGAAGCAATCCTGGACGTACACGTCGTGGCCCTGCCAGAAGCTGGCCATGCGGGCGTAGAGGCGATCGAAATGGGCCTCGGACATCGGCTGGTTCACGGGGCCCCACTGCACCGTGGGTCCAGTGATGGCATCCTGCACGATGAACTTGTCCTTGGGGGAGCGGCCTGTGAACTGGCCCGTGCGCACCACCAGCGCGCCATCAGCGGCGAGACTGCCCTCGTGCCGCTGGATGGCGTGCTCGACCAGTTGGGGCGTGCCGAGGTTCCAGTACGCGGCATTCACATTGTGGATCCCGTAGGGCTTCAGCCCGGATTCGCCGGCGACCGGGCCGGCCTGAACCGCACTCTGGTCTTGGGTCATCATTCTGTTCCCGATTCTGACAGCACCGTATCGTAATATAGTCTCATGAAGCGGTTGCCCGGGGGTCTCGGCTTGGCGCTCGTGTTGTTATACCACGCCCATGGCCAAGTCATCGAATTTGAGTCTAACGGCCTAAAATATCAGACGCTTACGAAATCCGGCGTGACCGTCATGTGGGCCCCCCTGCCGAACCATCTGCACGAGTACGCCATTATTCAGGTAGCGGTGTCGAACGGCTCGGGCGGACCGTACTCGATCCGGCCGGAAGACTTCGCCTGGGTACGGCCGGACGGTTCGGTACTACGGGCGTCGCCGGCGGCTACGGTGGTGGGAATGCTGCTGCAAAAAGGCAGCGGCAACGACGTGATCAAGCTGGTGACCACCTACGAGGCCACGCTCTATGGCAACGCGCATTTCAAATCGACCAACGGGTACGAGATGCGCCGGCAGGGCGCGCTTGCCATGATGGGCAATAAGGCGAAGGCCGCGGCGACGGCCAGTGCGTTGGCGCTCGTTCAGACCAAGCTGGCGAAAGGCGATTCGACCGACGGCGCGGTCTTTTTCCCCACCGAGGGCAGGCCGCTCGGCCCCGGGCACCTGGTCGTGCGGACGAACACGGACGTGTTCGACTTTGTCACGAGCGAGTGAGGATTGAGGGCTTCCGGCCGGCTTATTTCAACGGGTACCCGTGGATCAGCTTGAACGTGCGGCTCCAGCGCGTCTTCTGCGGGAAGTGCACGATGACGTCGATCAGGTGGTCGATGCCGATATTCGGGTTCGTCAAATCGGCGGTCGAGGCTTCGAACGACCAATAAATGATCAGCGGCGTGCCTACAATGTTTTCCCGCGGCACCAGACCCCAGTAGCGGCTGTCGCTCGAATCGTCGCGATTGTCCCCCATGGCGAAGATGTAGCCGGGCGGCACGACCAGCTCGCCGTTCTGGATATCGTGCTGGAGCATGTACACGGCGGAGGGCTCGATGGGCATATCCGGCGGGGCTGCGGGGAAATTGTCGCGGTAGGGATCGATGTAGGGCGAGGCATGCACCGCGTAGGGCTCGTTGACGGGGTGGCCGTTCAGCCAGAGCTGCTTGTTGACCAGCTTGATATGATCGCCCGGCAGGCCGATGGCGCGCTTGACGTAATCCTGGGAGACATCGCGCGGATAGCGGAACACGATGATGTCGCCGCGCTGCACGTCGCGGTAAGGCAGAAGGTGCCCGAAGATGCCGCTGCGCGGGGCGAAGGTAAGCTTATCCACGAGCACGTGGTCCCCGATGAGCAGCGAGGGCACCATGGAGGCGCTGGGGATGACGAAGGCCTGGACGAGGCTGGTGGTGGCGAATAGCAGCAGAACGATGGTGACGGTCCACTCCGCGATGAAGCCGCGATGCACCTCCCGCGAAATCTCGGTCAGGCGGCTCCACCCGCCGGTCTTCTGCGCGTTGACTTCCTGTGTTTGCACCCTCTAGCCATTGTAATGGATGAAACGGGCCCTCTTCATTCGGCTCTGCTACAATCCATGGACAGAAGGGGGTTTGCTTGTCAAGAGCCACACAGGAGTTACCCCGTACCCTCGGCGCCCTCCGCCAAAGTCCCTTTTCCGAATCCCGGTTAGCCCAGCGATCTGTAAAAGATGAGCTGCGCGCGAACCTGATCTGCAAAATCCAGCGCGGCGAGGAACTTTTCCCCGGCATTCTGGGGTACGAGGACACGGTCGTGCCACAGGTGGTCAACGCCATTCTGTCGCGCCACAATTTCATCCTTCTCGGCCTGCGGGGGCAGGCCAAAACGCGTCTGATCCGATTGCTGACCTCCATCCTCGACGAGTGGACGCCCTACGTGGAAGGCTGCGAGATTCATGACAATCCCTACCGGCCGATCTGCCGTCGGTGCCGGGACCTGCTGCAAACGGCCGCGGATGATGCGCCGATCGCCTGGCTGCATCGCGATCAGCGGTACGTCGAAAAGCTCGCCACGCCGGACGTGACTATCGCGGACATGATCGGGGATATCGACCCGATCAAAGCGGCGCGCCGCGGGCAGGATATTTCCGACGAGCTGACCGTGCACTACGGCCTGCTGCCGCGCGCCAATCGCGGGATCTTCGCCATCAACGAGCTGCCGGATCTGGCGGGCAAGATCCAGGTGGGCCTGTTCAACATCATGCAGGAAGGCGATGTGCAGATTAAGGGCTATCCCGTGCGGCTGCCGCTCGACCTGATGCTGGTGTTCACGGCCAATCCGGAAGATTACACGGCCCGCGGGAAGATCATCACGCCGCTCAAGGACCGCATCGGCAGCGAAATCCGCACGCACTATCCGTCCGCCATCGAGCAGGGCATCGCCATCACGAACCAGGAGGCGTGGCTGAAGCGGCCGTCGCCGGTCGAGGTGCGGGTGCCGGATTATATGCGGGAGGTGATCGAGCAGCTCGCCTTCCTGGCGCGCGAGGATAAGCGCATCGACAAGCGTTCCGGCGTCTCGCAGAGGCTGCCGATCTCGGTGCTGGAGAACGTGGTGTCGAACGCGGAACGCCGCGCGCTGAAGACACGCGAGTCGATGGCAGTTCCGCGCGTCCTCGACCTGTACTCCGCTCTGCCGGCGATCACGGGCAAGCTCGAGCTGGAGTACGAGGGCGAGCTGAAGGGCGGCGACACGGTGGCGAAGGAGTTGATCCGCAGCGCCGTGGGCAAGGTGTACGACCGCTACTTCGACGGCGCCAACGTCTCGCAGATCGTCCAGTGGTTCGACCTGGGGGGCTCGCTCAAGCTGGGCGAGACCGCCGATTCGGCCACCATGGTGCGGCAGTTGAGCTCCATTCAGGGGCTGATGGAAAAACTGAAGCCGCTGGGCCTCTCCGCCAATGAACCGGATGCGGTGCGCGCTTCGGCGGCGGAGTTCATCCTGGAAGGGCTGCACGCTCACCGCCGCATCAGCCGCAGCGAGGAGCGGGGCTTCGCCGCCGAAGAGAAGCGGCGCGAGCCGAGGGAAGAGACGACGCGGCCGGAAAGACCGAATTTCCGGCGGCAGTATAATTAACCGCCGAGACGCCGAGACGCCGAGAAACCTGGTTCCCCTCGGCGCCTCGGGGCCTCTGGGGTGAAAGGGATTGGGCCGCAGCGATGAAGTGGATCCGCTATTCGAAATACACGGGTGAGGATCTCGGAATCGGCGCCGAGGATCTGCTGCAGGCGCTGGCGGATTTTCTGCTGGAGAGCGGCTTCAATACGCAGTACATGCCCTTCAGCGAGTGGAACCAGCACACGCTCGAAGACCTCAAGAAGGCCATCCAGCAGGCGCTCGAGCAGGGCAAGCTGTTCGACGACGACCGCATCGAGGAGATGATGCGGCGGCTGCAGAACATGACGCCGGAGCAGATGGACAAGCTGCTTGAAAATCTGGTCCAGAAGATGGTGGACGAGGGCCAGATCACCCTCTCGGAGCCCGGCGGCGAACAGGCGCCCGCGCCCGGCATCGGCAACGGGAAGGACAGCAAAGTCAAATTCGAGGTCACGGATAAATCGCTCGACTTCCTGGGATTCAAGACGCTCAAAGACCTGCTCGGCTCGCTCGGCAAGTCCAGCTTCGGCCGCCATGACACGCGCGATCTCGCGACCGGCATCGAGACATCCGGCTC
>DASRCB010000113.1:0-3400 GCA_035653295.1 Bryobacteraceae bacterium | reverse complement strand
GCTATCCAGCGCCGCCCCGGACCACGATACGAATTGCCAGCCGCTGGCAGCCGCAGCGGTCAGGCAAACGCTGCTTCCGGCCAGGTAAGGCCCTCCCGGAACGGCCGTGACCGCGCCCCCCGCCGCAGGGGACGCGCTCAGTGTCAGGGTATAGACTGGCGCGAATGTCGCTGTCACGGTCGCATTCGCCGTCATGGTCAGACAATTCAAAGAATCCAGCGTCACTCCCGCCCAGGACACAAACTGCCAGCCCGATGTCGCTGCCGCGGTGAGGCAGACCTTTGTCCCGCTGACATAGGCGCCACCCGGCGGACTCGCCGTTAGACTTCCGCCCGGCGCCGGTGAAGCGCTCAACATCAGCGTGTACACCGGGGCGAAATTCGCCGTCACCGTGGCGTTCGCGGTTACGATCAGGCAATTGGAGGCATCCAGCCCTGCGCCCGACCAGGAGACAAACTGCCAGCCGGCCGCAGCCGAGGCGGTCAGGCACACGGGCGTACCATTCAGGTACGAACCGCCCGCCGGCATCGCTGTAATCGACCCCGCCGTCGCGGGTGATGCATTCAGGCTCAAGGTGTACAGTTGCGAGAATGTCGCCGTTACTGCCGTGTTCGCGGTGATGATCAGGCAGTTCGATAAGTCAGGCGCGGCGCCGGACCAGGAGACGAATTGCCAGCCGGCCGCGGGCGCAGCCGTCAGGCAAACCTGCGTTCCGCCAAAATAGCCTCCGTTTACCGGACCGGGATTTGCTGTCACGGTCCCCGCGGAGGATGGCGCCGAAATCAACTTCAGCGTGTACCTGGGTTGCGCGAACGTGGCGGTTACGACGGCGCTCGAGTTCAGGGTGATGCAATTGGACGAGTCCAGCGTGGCTCCGGACCACGCCTGAAACGTCGAGCCCGTACCTGGCTGCGCCGTCAGGCAAACTCGGGTTCCCGGCAAATAAGTCCCGTCCGCCGATGCCGGGCTCGCCGTGATCGATCCAGCCGATCCGGGAGAAACGACCAGTGTGAGGGAAACGGGGCTTACCAGCGGAACACTCATCGCAGCGGCGTTGTAGCGCTGAGGCGGCGCCGTACTGGCGGTTATTCCGGCAATCGACACCGGCCCAACGCCAGCCATCGCCGTCGCCGAATCCCATTGTCCGAGGTTGTTGAGAGTCGATAAGTATGCGATCGAGCCGTCGGTGTTGAATTCCGTCAGAAAGGCATCCTGCGTCACGTTCCACGATTGTGGATTCGAGAGCAGCGGGAAATCGTCGGAGTTGGTGGAACCGGCCACCACAACAAGATTGTTTGAAACGATAACGGCATTGATCGATTCGGTGGCGTCTCCGCCCAGGAATGTACTGAAACGCAGGCTCCCGGCCACGTCAAAGCTGGTAAGGAATCCGTCATTTGCACCCCCGCCCATGGCGCACTGCCAGGCATTCATTTGCGGGAAGTCCTGTGACTGCGTTATGCCGGCGACATATACGTTGGCGACGCTATCAATCGCGATCGCGCGCGCGGCTTCCGACACCTGCCCTCCGGATGGCGGCCCGGAGCCCCCGAGGTATGTGCTGAAGACCAGGCCGGAACTCGTTGAGATCTCGGCGACAAACGCGTTCTGCGAGCCGGCAAGCCGCTGCTGGAACGCCGCTCGGGTCGGAAAATCGGACGAGGTCGTGCTGCCGGCAGCCCACAACCTGCCGGAACTGTCGATGGCGAGGGCGTTCACAATATCCGTGCCGCCGCCCCCGAGGTACGTACTGTAGACGAGCGCACCCGTTGTGCTGAGCTCGGCGATGAAGCCGTTCTTTGTTCCCCGGAGGTTGCTCTGAAGCGCGCCCAGCAATGGCAGGTCGCCGGAATTGGTCACCCCGCCGGCGTAGACGTGTCCGTCTCGCGCGACAGCCATGCTGTTGATGTAATCCTCTCCGCTGCCGCCCACGGCCTTTACCCAGGAGAGTGCCCCTGATGGGCTCAGCTTTGCGATGAAGCCGTGGTGACCCGGAGCTGCGCGGGTCAGAGTGACGCCGGCGAATGCGCTCGAGGTGGTCGTTCCGGCGACATAGATGTTGCCCGTCGCATCGAGTCCTACTCCGGAGGGCCGGTCGTCACCATCCCCGCCGAGCCACACTGTTAAAACGGCGTTCCACGATGGATCGAGCTTGATCAGGAAGCCGTCAACACCGCTGCCTCGACTCAGCGGGGAATTGTGAACCGGGAAATCGGGCGCATCAGTCCACCCGACCACATAGGTGTTTCCAGCACCATCGCGCGCGATTCCGGTGGCCTGCTGCAGCCCCCGGCCGCCCCATGTTGCGGACTGGAGAATCGCGGCCGAGCAGTAAGATACCGCCAGCAGAAGCAGGCTCAGCACACCGCGCCGACACGACGCTCGCACACCGTTTAGTAAGTGGCTGGCGCGCTCGGTTTTCTCACTTGAATAGTCCCGTGCGGACGGAGGCGCCAGGGCGGAATGCTTAAGTGAATACCCGCAGCATCGTAGGATTTTCAGGATTTCCTAAGCGCTTCACCGTCTTTCTATTTCAAACGACGCTCCGTAACATGGTTGCGAGGCGGGAACTATGTTTTGCCTGTATTGCGGAGGACGCCTGCCCCTGCTGCGCGATCTGGAGCTGGGGGAGTTCTGTTCACCGGAGCACCGCGAGCATTTCGAACGGCTCGAACATGAGTTCCAGGAGTCTGATCCGAGCCGTACGCCGGGGCGTTGTCCACTCGCTCCGCTCAGGCCTCCGACGCACCTGTCCGCGGTGACCGCGAGGCCGCGGGGCGCTCAAAGTATTGCTCCCATTCCCGCAGTGTCGCTGCCCTGCGATGGGGCCGCGGATTCATCCGCCCGGGCGCGACTGACCTGCGAGCCGGTCCGAATCGCGCCCGCAACAGCGGAGCCGGGGTACGTGGGACCGGTCACGCACCCTGCGCCGTTTGCAGGCCAGAACGCCTGCGCGCCCGCTGAATCACCGTTTTCCGCGATCCCTCTGGCAGGACCCGCTCGAAAACCCGCGAGGCTGCTCCGTCTGAAGAGCCGGCCTTCGATTCAGAACGCCCGGCCGGCGCCGCTGCCGCGCCCGTCCATGGTTCGCGTGGGTTTCGAGCCGCTGCTCGGGACCCTGCACGTTTCAATAGACGATTCAATATCCAGAATCGCCGAGGCGTCCGCACCGGCCGCGCCTGTGGTCCGCGCGAAGAAGCGGGTCAAGGCGCCTGGCAGTCTCCGCTGGCGCCCCCTGGCCATCGCAGCCGCTCTGGGCGGAATCGCGTTTGCCATTCTGCGCGTCACGCAGCCGGCCGCGCACGCAGCCGAGCAACAGCCAGCCAACAGCGCGTGGTCGCACGTAAAACAGGACATCGCCGATCGCGCGGCCATAAACATGGTCGACGATTTTCGAAGC
>DASRCB010000112.1:0-23883 GCA_035653295.1 Bryobacteraceae bacterium | reverse complement strand
GGCGCCGATGCCCAAACCGACGCCCAGAGTGGGGAAGTAATCGGCTCTGGCGACGCCCACCAGCGCGCGGGCCTGGCGGAACGCCGCTTCGGCCTGCTTCACGTTCTGATTGGAGACGGTAACCTTCGGCTCGAGTTCGTTGAGGGTGGGATCGCCGAACATCTCCCACCAATTCCCTTTCAGCACTCCATCGCTGGGATTTGCCGCCTTCCACTGGTCGTTCGCTTCCTTGAACGCGGGCGGCGCCGGGACCGGCGGACGCGTGTATTTCGGGCCGACGGGATGGCACCCCGATAAGCCGACCAGAACCGCGGTTGCTGCCGCAGTGAGGAGGAAACGTCGCATCAGTCGGTACTCTCCGCAACCGTGGGCAGTGTTTCGATCGGGCGGCCGTGCTGCCGTCGTGAGAAGAAGAGGCGCATCCGATCCATGTATAGATACACGACTGGCGTGGTGAACAGGGTCAGCATCTGGCTGACGATGAGTCCTCCGACGATGGCGATGCCGAGCGGCCGGCGCAGCTCCGAGCCCATGCCTGTTCCGACGGCCAGCGGGAGCGCGCCGAGCAGAGCGGCGAAGGTGGTCATGGTGATGGGCCGGAAGCGCAGGATGCAGGCTTCATAAATCGCGTCGCGCGAGTTCTTGCCCTCCGAGCGCTCAGCGTCGAGCGCGAAATCAATCATCATGATCGCGTTCTTCTTGACGATGCCGATCAACAGTATGATGCCGATGATAGCGATGACGGTGAGCTCGTAATGCAGGGCCAGCAGCGCGAGCAGAGCGCCCACGCCCGCGGACGGCAGGGTAGACAGGATGGTGATGGGATGAATATAGCTCTCGTACAGCATTCCGAGAACGATGTAGACGGCGATCAGGGCGGTGAGGATGAGGACCGGTTCGTTGGCCAGCGATGCCTGGAAGGCCTGCGCCGTGCCGGCGAAATTACCCTGGATAGCGGCGGGCATACCGATCCGTTCCTCGGCGGAGGTGATGGCGTCCACAGCCTCTCCAAGCGAGACGCCCGGACGGAGGTTGAAGGAGATGGTGACCGACGGGAACTGGCCCTGATGATTCACCTGCATCGGGGTATTGGAAGGGGCGAAGCGGGTGAATGCGGACAGGGGCACTTCAACTGTGCCGTTGGTGTTCAGCACCGCCGCGGGTGCTCCGCTCCCGTTGGCGGCCACTCCAGTCGCGCCGGTCGATGGCGGCGAACCAGAACCGGGGATGGACGCCGTGCCTGCCGGCGAGGAAAGACCGACGGTCGGAGTGCCGCCCGCACCCGAGTTCGAGCCAGGCGTCGGCGTGCTGGAGACGCTGTTGGCGACGGCTGAAGTCGCCGTGGGCGCGGCAGAGATGCCGGCCGGAGCGGAAATCCGAGCCGGAGTGGTCAAAACGCCGCGCGTCGCCACCGTGCTGGAACGCGTCCCGGAGCCGGGAGGGGTCGCCTGCACATAGATATCCTTCAGCGTTTCAGGATCCTGCCAGTATTCCGGCGCCACCTCCATGACTACGTGATATTGATTGAGCTGCGTGTACATGGTGGAGACCTGCCGCTGGCCGAAGGCGCTGTAGAGCGCCTGATCGACCTGTTGCGCGGACAAGCCGAGGCGCGATGCCGTATCCCGGTCGACGTCGACGTAGGCCATCAGGCCATTGTTCTGCTGATCGGTATTGACGTCGGCGAGAATCGGGACTTTGCGCAGCGCATCGAGAACGCGCGGAGACCATTCGTCGAGAAGCCCCAGATCCTGCGTCTGCAGCGTGAACTGGTACAGCGCGTTGCTCATGCGCCCGCCCACGCGGATGTCCTGCACGGGCTGAAGGAACAACTGGGCGCCAGGAACGCCCGCGGTCTTGCGGCGGAGCCGGTTGATCACCTGATCCACGCTCACCTTGCGCACGCTGAGGTCCTTCAGGGCGACGAACATGCGGCCGGTATTGGTTCCGCCGCCACCGGTAAAGGAAGCCGCGGAGTCCACCGCCGGATCGGCAAGGACCGCCTTCAGGAAAAAGGCCATTTTCTTCTGCATAGCCTGGAAGGAGATGTTCTGCTCGCCCTGAACTACGCCCATCATGCGGCCGGTATCCTCGCTCGGAAAGAAACCTTTCGGCACGATGGTGAACAGGTAGACGTTCAGAGCCACGGTGCCAAACACGATCAGCAGAGTGACCGCCGGATGGCGCAGCACGACCCGGAGAATTGCCGCATAGGTGTTGAGAATCCACTCGAAGAACTTTTCACTGATGCGGTAGAGCCGTCCGTGACCTTCCGGCGGCTGATGTTTCAGAAGATGACCGCACATCATCGGTGTGGTCGTAAGCGATACCAGCAGGGAGATGCCGATGGCCACCGAGAGCGTGACCGCGAATTCGCGGAACAGGCGGCCCACGATGCCGCCCATCATCAGAATGGGGATGAACACCGCCACCAGCGAGGTGCTCATGGAAAGCACGGTAAAGCCGATCTCCCGCGATCCGCGCAGCGCCGCCTCCATGGGGCGCATTCCCATTTCGATGTAGCGGGTGATGTTTTCGATCACAACAATCGCGTCATCCACCACGAAGCCGGTGCAGATGGTGAGCGCCATCAATGAGAGGTTGTCCAGGCTGTACCCCACCAGGTACATAACACCGAAGGTGCCGATCAGCGACACGGGAACAGCCACGCTGGGGATGAACGTGGCCCATCCGTTCCGCAGGAAGATGAAGACCACCAGAACCACCAGCGCGATCGAAATCAGCAGCGTCACCTCGACGTCGTGAATGGACGCGCGGATGGTCGTGGTACGGTCCATCATCACGTTCAGCCGCATGGCCGGCGGAATCGACGCGTGCAGTTCTGGAAACTCGGCCATCACGCGATCCACCGTGTCGATGATGTTCGCCTCGGGCTGGCGGAACACTGCGATGAGGACCGCCGGCTTTCCATTCGAGAGTCCCGCGTTGCGCAGGTCCTCGACAGAATCAACCACCCGCCCCAGCGTGTCCAGGCGCACCGGCGCGCCGTTCTGCCAGATGACTACCAGCGGCATGTACTGGTCGGCCTTGAAGAGCTGATCGGTGGTGCGAATATTCCATGCGGTTCGGCCGTTGGCGATCTCGCCCTTCGGCGTGTTCGCGTTGGCGTTGGCCAGGACGGTTGCGATCTGATTCAGTCCGATGCCGTACTTGTTCACGACGTGTGGATTGAGCTCCACGCGAACGGCGGGCAGAGAGCTACCCCAAACACCGACCTGGCCGACACCGCTGACCTGTGAGAGCTTCTGCTGGAGAATCGAGGAGGCGGCGTCGTACAGAGCGGGGCGATCGTATATGTCGGAAGTCAGCGCCAGGATGAGAATGGGTGAATCCGCCGGATTCACCTTGCGATAACGCGGATTCATCGGCAGGTTTGCGGGCAGGTACGCCTTGGCGGCGTTAATGGCGGCCTGGACGTCTCGCGCGGCTGCGTCGATGTTGCGATTCAGGTCGAACTGAAGAGTGATGTTTGCCGAACCGAGCGAACTGACGGAGGTCATCTCGGTGATGCCGGCGATACGTCCGAACTGGCGCTCGAGCGGCGTGGCTACGGAAGAGGCCATCGTCTGGGGACTTGCGCCGGGCACGCCGGCGCTCACCTGAATGGTCGGGAAATCGACCTGCGGGAGCGGCGCAACCGGCAGCAGCCGGAAGCCGATGATTCCGCCCAGCGCGACCGCCAGGGTCAGCAGAGTGGTCGCAACAGGCCGATGAATGAATGGCGCCGAGAGGTTCACGCAGACGCCTCGGGCACCGGACCCTGATCGGCCGGCGTGGTTTCTTTCCTGCGGCCGGCCCACTCGGAGAGGCGGTCGAAGGCCAGGTAGATTACCGGCGTCGTGAACAGCGTCAGCAACTGGCTGAGCAGCAGGCCGCCGATGATGCTGATGCCCAGCGGACGGCGAAGCTCCGAGCCGGTTCCGCTGCCGAAAGCCAGAGGCACAGCGCCCAGCAGCGCGGCCATGGTGGTCATCATGATGGGCCGGAAGCGCAGCAGGCAGGCCTGATAAATGGATTCCTCCGGGCTTTTGCCTTCCACGCGCTCCGCTTCGAGCGCGAAATCGATCATCATGATCGCGTTCTTCTTGACGATGCCGATCAGCAGGATAATGCCGATGAGCGCGATGACGTTGAAATCCTGACCGGTGAGCATGAGCGCCAGCAGCGCGCCCACGCCGGCCGACGGCAGCGTGGAAAGGATTGTGATGGGGTGAATATAGCTTTCGTACAGCACTCCGAGGACGATGTACACGGTGACGATGGCGGCCAGAATGAGGATCGGCTCATTGGCCAGCGATGCCTGGAACGCCGACGCCGTGCCCTGGAAGGCGGTTTGCAGGCTGGCCGGCATTCCGAGTTTCTGAGTCGCTGCGCGAATATCGTCCACGGCCGTTCCCAGCGAAGCGTTCGGAGCCAGGTTGAACGACAGCGTCACCACAGGGAACTGGCCCTGGTGATTGACGGCGAGCGGAACGGCTATCTGGTGGAAGCGCGTGAAGGTGTGCAGCGGCGCCTGCGTTCCCATCTGCGTCTTTACGTAAATGTCGCGCAACGCGTCGAAGTTGGTCTGCCACTGGCGCCGCGTCTCGAGCACGACGTGGTACTGATTCAGCTGAGTAAAGATGGTCGACACCTGGCGCTGGCCAAAGGCGTCGTAGAGCGTGTCGTCGATGTTCTGCGGCGTGATTCCCAGACGTGAAGCAGTGTCGCGATCGATGTCGATCTGCAGCCCCAGGCCGTTGCTGGCCTGATCGCTGGCCACGTCGCGCAGTTCCGGAATCTTCTCCATGCTCGCCACCAGGCGCGGCGCCCAGGTGTCCACGTCCGCGGCGTTGGGCCCTTCTATGGTGTATTGATACTGCGTGCGGCTGATGCGGTTCTCCACGGTCAGATCCTGCACCGCCTGCATGTAGAGCGAAATGCCCGCCACCTGCGCGACCTTCTGATTCAGGCGCCGAATGACATCGGTGACGCTGGCGTCGCGATCGTCCAGCGGCTTCAGAGTGATCTGGATGCGGCCGCTGTTGGGAGTCGTGTTCGTACCATCGACGCCGATGAAGGATGAGATGTCCTGCACGGCGGGATCCTGCACGATGATGCTCGCCAGTTGCTGCTGCCGCCGGCCCATCGCGGCGAAGGACGTGGACTCGGGCGCCTGCGTGATGCCGACGATCTGGCCCGTGTCTTCGACCGGGAAAAAGCCTTTCGGAATGATGAGGAACAGCAGGATGGTTGCGACCAGCGTCCCGACGGCGACCAGAATGGTGGCGGCCTGATGGCGCAGAACGAACTTGACGCCCTTGCCGTACTGCTCGATCGAATACTCGAAGACCCGCTCCGACCAGCGGTAAAAACGGCCACGCTCGCTCTCCGGCTTGTGCCGCAGCAGCTTCGACGACATCATAGGCGTCAGGGTCAGGGACACGAACGCGGACACGAGAATGGTGACCGCCAAAGTTACCGCGAACTCGCGGAAGAGCCGGCCCACAACGTCGCCCATGAACAGCAGCGGGATGAGCACCGCGATCAGGGATACGGTCAGCGAAATAATCGTGAAGCCGATCTCCGCCGACCCTTTTAGCGCGGCCTCCAGCGCCGAATCGCCCTGCTCGATATAGCGGGCGATGTTCTCGATCATCACAATGGCGTCGTCCACAACAAAACCAGTGGAGATGGTCAGGGCCATCAGCGAGAGGTTGTCGAGGCTGTAGCCCAGCAGGTACATCACGCCGAACGTTCCGACGATGGACAGCGGCACCGCGACGCTGGGGATCACCGTGGCCGACAGCGTTCGCAGGAACAGGAAAATCACCAGCACAACGAGCGCGATGGTGAGTATGAGCTCGTATTCCACGTCCCGGACGGACGCGCGAATTGTGATGGTGCGGTCGGCTATGGGCTGCACCCTGACGGAGCTGGGCAGCGACGCTTTGAGCAGCGGCAGAACACGCTCGATATTGTCCACCACGCCGATAATGTTCGTTCCCGGCTGGCGCTGGATGTTCAAAATCACAGCTGGAGTCGTGTTGAACCACGCCGCCTGCTTCGTATTCTCGGCGCTGTCGAGGACAGTGGCCACATCCGAGAGCCGCACCGGCGCGCCGTTGCGGTAGGCCACAATGATGGGGGCGTAGTCGGCTCCGGAGAGTAGCTGGTCATTGGCCCCGATGGTCCAGGACTGCTGGGGACCGTCGAAATTCCCCTTGGCCTGATCCACGTTGGCCTGGCTCAGCGCGGTCCGCAGATCCTCGAGGCTCATGCTGTAGGAAGCCAGCGCCGTGGGATTGGCCTGTACGCGGACCGCGGGCCGCTGTCCCCCGCTGATGCTGACCAGACCCACGCCAGGAATCTGCGAAATCTTCTGGGCCAGCCGCGTGTCGGCGTATTCTTCGACCTGCGGCAGCGGCAGAGTGGCGGAAGTGAGGGCCAGGGTCAGAATGGGCGCGTCCGCAGGATTCGTTTTGCTGTATATGGGCGGATTGGGAAGATCTCTCGGTAAATAGGTGCCCGCTGCGTTGATGGCCGCCTGGACCTCCTGCTCGGCGACATCGATGCTCATGGTGAGCGTGAACTGGAGCGTAATCAGCGAGCTCCCGAAGCTGCTGATGGAGGTCATCTGACTGAGTCCGGGCACCTGGCCGAACTGGCGCTCCAGCGGAGCGGTGACCGATGAGGCCATCACTTCCGGGCCGGCGCCCGGATAGAAGGTCTGGATCTCGATGGTGGGGTAATCCACCTGCGGCAGCGCCGAAACCGGAAGCTGACGATAGGCCACAATTCCGACGAGGACGATTGCGGCCATCAGCAGCGCGGTGGCCACGGGCCGCAGGATGAAAAGGCGTGAGGGGCTCACGACGCGGGGCCCCCGGGGCCATTGTCCTCGGCCGCCGGCTGGGCAGGTCCGGCTCCTGCCGGTCGAATGCGAACCTGGCTACCGTTCTGCAGCTTTTCGGCGCCGTCGATCACGACTCTCTCACCAGCGTTCACACCCGTTTTGATGGTGACGTTGTTCGCCTGCGTGAGGCCGACGGCGACCTTGCGCACCTGTGCGGTGTTCTGCGGCGTGATCACATACACGAAGGCGCCCATGGAGCCGCGTTGAATGGCCGGCTCGGGGATGATCACCTGGTTATGCAGCGTGTCCACCAGAAGGCGGATGTTCACAAACTGGTTCGGGAAAAGCGCGTTGTCACGGTTGTCGAAAACGGACTTCAGGCGGCTGGTGCCGGTGGTGGGGTCGATCTGGTTGTCGACCGTGAGCAGGCGGCCGGTGGAGAGCATCTTCGATTTGTCCCGATTCCACGCCTCCGTGCGGAGCACCGCGCCGGAGCGCAGCCGGCGCAGCACCGGCGGGAGATTGTCCTCCGGGATGGTGAAGAGGGCGGCGATGGGCTGCATCTGCGTGATAACGAAGAGTCCGGTCGCATCGCTGGCGTGAACGATGTTGCCGGGATCCACCAAACGGATGCCAACCCGGCCGGTAATCGGGGCGGTGACCCGCGCGTAAACCAGCTGCAGCTTCGCATTGTCGATGTTGGCCTGGTCCTGCTTGATATTGCCTTCGTACTGGGCGACGGTGGAAACCTGGGTATCGTACTGCTGGCGCGGAATGGCGTCCTGTTCGAGCAGTGTCTTGTAGCGCGCCAGGTCGAGGCGAGCGTTCGCGAGCAGCGCCTGATCGTGAGCCATCTGACCTTCCGCGAGCTCCAGCTGAACCTGGAAAGGCCGCGGGTCGATCTGGGCGATCATCTGGCCCTGATGCACCATGTCGCCTTCACGAACCGGGACGCTCATGAGCTGTCCGTCAACGCGCGTGTGCACGGTCACGGTATAGAAGGCGTTCACATTCCCGAGGCCATCCTGATAAACAGGAACGTCGCCGCGCCTGGCGGTCGCGACGGCCACGGGAGTGGGCATGGATCCGCGTCCCCCCCGTCCGCCTCGCGTTCCACCGGCACGCCCGCCGTCCGCTGCCCCGCCGCCCGCCGCTGGAGCGGCGTTCGACTGTGCCCGTGTCTTTCCGGGGCCGAGAAACCAGGTCGCCGCGGCGGCAATGAGTACGAACACGAGACCCCACAGCCACCAGCTCCTGCGCCTTCGCGGGGGAGGCGGGTTCCTGCGGTCCGTTTCAGTTGCTGGCGGTAGTGTGTCCATCCGATCCTGAATCCATCTGATTACAAAACGTTACGGGACGGGCTGTCGCCGCTTCCCCGAAAGGGGCGTCAGGCCCGGCAAACGGGCCTGTGATGATTTGGACGCGACTCGCGTGCAACTTGCTATCCGTTATTGTGTAAGCTTCTGTTTCAAGTACTTGTGAGCGACGCCGCGGCGCGAATCCGACCCGTGTGCCCGAAACATAAGGACGATGAGGGGTGGGGGGATTGTTACCCGAGCCGAGAGAACTGCCTGACCCCGGCGCACTACATCAGTGGTGAAAAAGGCAAAGGAACTGTTCGTGCCGGCCGAAGCGATCGGGAGCCGGATATTCTTCTTCCGAGGCCACAGGGTGATGCTCGATCGCGATCTCGCCGAACTTTACGCGGTCGAGACCAGGACCCTGAATCAGGCGGTGAAGCGAAATCTGGCGCGTTTCCCTCATGATTTCATGTTCCAGCTGACCGCAACGGAAGCGAAGATCGCCCGTTGTTCAAGATCACAATTTGTGATCTTGAACGTGGATGGAACACCCCGCCGGGGGATGAACATTAGTGCTGCACGAAGTCTTCGAGGCGATCCGCGAGCTGATGAGTCCGCCGCCGATGGCGCCCAAGCGCCGCATCGGTTTCAGCGCGCGGCAGAACGCGATCGCGACAGGTTAGCGCCTTCGCGATCGAGCAGCGCTTTCTTGCGCTGCATGCCCCAGCGATAGCCTCCGGCATCGCCGTCGGCGCGGATCACGCGATGGCACGGAATCACAATGGCAACGCGATTCGCGGCGCAGGCCCGAGCCACTCCGCGAACCGCCGCGGGTTTTCCGATTCCCCGCGCGACCTCGGCGTACGAGCGCACCTCGCCTGTTGGAATCGTCTGAAGATATTGCCACACCCGGAACTGGAACGCCGTCCCGCGGACGTCCACCGGCAAATCGAGGTGAGGAACGCCGCCATCGAGGTAGCGTTTCAGCGATTCCATCCAGGCGGCGAGCTGCTGGGAATGCCGCCGCCCTGCCGCGTGTATCGTTGCGGCCGGGTACTCGCGCTTCAACTCCGCGAGAAGATGCTCCTCGGAAGACCCGAACTGCACGAAACACAGACCCCGGTCGGTGGCGCCGATCATCATCAGCCCGAGCGGCGTCTGCTCTGTCGCCCACGAGATGGCAACGTTCTGCCCGCGTTCGCGGTATTGCGCCGGAGTCATGCCAAAGCGCGTGTCGAGGCGCTCGTAGACGCGGCTGCCGGAGCCGAAACCGGCCTCGTAGACGGCATTCGTCACCTTGCGACCACCGCGCAGCTCGTGCTTCAACGCCTCCAGGCGGCAGGCCTCGACGAACTGACGCGGCGTCAGGCCGATGGCGGCTTTGAAGGTGCGTTGCAGGTGAAACGGGCTCATGCCCGCCTCTTCGCCCAGCCGCGCGAGGGTGAGCGGCTCGCCGCTGTCGCAGTTGCGGCGAATGAAATCGCACAGGCCGCGCATTCTTTGCGAGGTCGGATCGGCGTCGGCGTTCGGGCGGCAGCGGCGGCACGGACGAAGCCCGTCCTGTTCCGCCTCCCCGGCGCTCTTGTAGAAACGCACATTGCGGCGCAGCGGCCGCCGAGCGGGGCAGGAGGGGCGGCAGTAAACGCCGGTTGTGGTCACGCCGAAGAAGAACGAGCCATCTCGTCCTTTATCCCGCGTTATCACGGCCTGCCAGCATTGATCGTTATCGAGCATCTCGATTCGATGTTACGGCGCATCGGCGGACCCTGCCATCCGCATCTTGCGGCCAAACTCAAACCTTGAGAACGTCCCTGTCGCGCGCGGCAAGGGAGTAGAGCACCGGGGCAAGAAACACGGACAGAAGCAGCCTGGAAATCAGTCCACCGACAATCACAATCGCGAACGGTTTCTGGGAATCGCTGCCGACGCCGGTGGAAATGGCCGCCGGCAGCATGCCGAAACAGGCCACTAGCGCGGTCATCATGATGGGCCGCAGACGGAGGAGCGAAGCCTCGTGCACGGCATTGCGAATATCGTGGCCTTCCAGCCGAAGCTTGTTGATGAACGAGTATAAAATGACGCTGGTCTGCACCGCGACGCCCATCAGCGCGACGAAACCCAGCAGCGATGACACGCTGAAGGCGGTGTGCGTTGCGCTGAGCGCCAGCAAGCCGCCGACCGGTTCGGTCACGAGGACGCTGAAAAAGATGATGAGCGGGAACTTGAAATTGCCGTAAAGCGCGAACAGGATCATCAGGATGAGGAGCACCGTCAGCGGCATGATCACCTTCATCTGCTGACGGGAAGCGAGATAGTCCTTGTATTCGCCGCCCCAGTCGAAGCGATAGCCCACCGGCAGCCGTACCCGTTCAGCGACTCGCCGGCGTGCATCGCCCACAGCGCCGGCCAGATCGCGGCCTTCGACGCTGAACTGCACCCCGATGTAGCGGGAATTGCTTTCCCGATAGATGAACGACGCCCCGTTCTGGACGCTGATGGACGCGAATTCGCTGAGGGGCAGGTGCTGGCCGTCGGGTGTGGTCAGCAGCAGGTTGCGGATGGCGTTGATATCGCTGCGGAAGCGGGGCTCCATGCGCACTACCAGGTCGAACTGCCGCTCGCCCTGAATCACCTGCGTGGCCGCGTTGCCGCCCATGGCGGTCTGGATCAGGTCGTTCACATCGCTGACGTTCAGCCCATAACGGGCGAGGCGGGCGCGGTCGGGAACAATATTCAGGCTCGGCTGCCCCAGTTCCTTCACCAGCACCACGTGCTCGATGCCCGGTGTTTGGTTAAGGATGGTTTCCACCTGACGAGCCTTATCCTCGAGTACGCCGAGGTCGCCGCCAAAGATCTTCACTGCGAGCGAGCTCTTCAGTCCCGTTTCGGCCTCGTCCACCGCGTCTTCAGCCGGCTGGGTGTAGTTGAAGATGATCCCGGGGAACGCCGCAAATTTCCTGTGCAGATCCTCGATCAGTTCGGCCTTGTTGTGGATGGAGCGCTTCCATGCGGCGTCGTAGTAGGGCTTGAGCCCCACGTAGAACTCGTTGTTGAAGAACCCGGTCGGATCGGTGCCATCATCAGGCCGGCCGAGCTCGTTGGCCACGGTGGTGACCTCCGGATAGCTCAGCAGAATATTGCGAATCTGCGGCGACAGCTTCGAGGCCTCGTCGAAGGAAATCGTGTACGGGGCGGTGGCCCGGACCCACAGCGCGCCTTCGTCGAGGTGGGGCATGAACTCTGCGCCAATGGTCGGAACCAGCAGCAGCGACGCTCCGAAGACCGCGAGACAGGCCAGCACCGTCAGCCAGCGAAAACGCAGACACCAGTCCAGCAGCCACCCATATCCGCGCCGAATGTATTCGAAGAAGCGCGCCCGCGGTTCGTGAACATTCCGCCGCAGGAACCAGGCGCATAGTACGGGGAGCAACGTCAGCGAGCAGATCAGCGACCCGAGCAGCGCGAAGGACATGGTGTCGGCCATCGGCTCGAACAGGCGGCCCGATGGGCCGTGCAGCACGTAGATCGGGATATACCCGGCGATAATCACGGCGACGGCATAGAAAATTGGCCGCTCCACGTCGTGCGCCGCGGCGCGGATCACATCGATGACGTTGTAGTTCTCGCCATGACGGGCGGCCAGCTCGCGAAAGATGTTCTCCACCATGACCACCGCGCCATCGACGATGATGCCGAAATCGATGGCCCCGATGGACAACAGGTTCGCCGGAATATGACGCCAGTCCAGGCAGATGAAGGAGAACATCAGCGCGAAGGGGATGGTCACTGCGACGATCAACGCCGTGCGTACGCTGAACAGCATGAGTCCCAGGATGATCAGGACGAGGAGCATGCCGCGGAGCAGCTTGTGCTCCACGGTGCGCGTAGTCTCGTCAATGAGGAAGTGCCGGTCATAATAAGGCACGACCTTGACGTCCTTCGGCAACACATGCTGGTTCAGGTCGTTGGTCATCTGCTCGACCCGATCGAGGATCACCTGCGCCTGCTCGCCCACGCGCATGAGGATGACGCCTTCCACGGCATCCTGCTGGCGCATGAAGCCGAACTGACCAAGGCGGTCCGCATGCCCGATTTCCACCTTCGCGATGTCACGCACATATACGGGAATGCCGTTGTGCTGACTGACCACGATGTTTCCGATATCGCTGGTGTCACGGATCAGACCGAGGCCGCGGATATAGTAAAACTGGCCTCCCTGTGAGTAGAACCCGCCCCCCGCGTTGGCGTTATTGCCGGCGAGCTGCTGGACCACCTGCGAGGCCGAAAGACCGTAGGCGAACAGCTTGTTGGGATCGAGCAGCACCTGATACTGCATGGTTGTGCCGCCCAGGCCGGAGTCGTCGGCGACGCCCTGGATGGAGCGGTAGTGGCGCTCCAGAACCCAGTCCTCGATGATCTTCAGGTCCTGAGGGGAACGGTCGGTGCTTTGGATGACGTAGCGATAGATGAGGCCGCTCGGGCTGTACAGGGGAGAAAGAGACGGCGTCACTCCGGACGGTACCTCGGCGTTGCCGACGCGCTCGAAGGCCTGCTCACGCACAAAGTACGGGTCGGCGTTGTAGTCGAAATTCATCTGAATCGACGACAGCCCGTAAAGAGAAATCGAGCGCAGTGTATCCAGCCGGGGAATGCCGTTCATCTCGATTTCAATGGGAATGGTGATCAGCCGCTCCACTTCTTCGGCGGCGTGCCCAGGCCACTGGGTGATGATCTCCACGTGCGGCGGCGACAGGTCGGGATAGGCGTCGATGGGCAGCCGCTGGAAGGAAATGGCGCCCCAGATCATCAGAGCGACGGACGCCACGAACACCAGGAAGCGCTGCGACAGCGCAAATGAAGTAACGCGCTCGACCATGGGCTACTGGCTGTTGGCGAACTGCAGGAAGATGCTGCCGTCCGCCACTACCCTTTCACCCTCCCGCAGCCCGCTCAGGACCTGCACCTCGCCCTCCTGCTCCGCGCCGGTGGTGATGGTGCGCTGGGCGAATTTCTGCGGCTGGACCTCGTAATAAACGAAAGGCTGGTTCTGCGGATCGCGGAGGACGGCGGCCACCGGTACCGAGAGGACGTCCTGCTGGGTGCGCGTGTGCACCACGGCATCGACGAACATGTCCTTCTTAAGCAGCAGCCCGGGATTGCGCGTGACGATGCGCACGGGCGTGGTGCGCGTATCCGGGTCCAGCATGGCGCCGATGTATTGCACAGTGCCCGTGAATCGCTCCGGGAAGGAGGCGTTGGTCTCCAGCACTGCATCGCCGACGTGGACCGATGGCAAGTCGCGGTCGAAGATGTGCGCCTGCACCCAGACCGTTCTCGTGTCACTGATCATGAAGCAAGTGGTTGCTCCAGCCTGGATCAGTTGCCCCGGCATGACCAGCTTCTGAACAACCGTACCGGAAATGGGCGCGCGGACGGGGAGTTCCGGGTTTATGGGCACGCCCTGGCGCGCCGCCTCGTCGATCTGCGCCTGGGTGATGTTGAAGATTTTCAGCGCCTGGAGCGAGTTCTGCACGTCGGTAGCGGCGTCATTGAGCGTCGCCTCCGCGGTCTCAACGTCCTTGGCCGCCGCGGCGCCGTGCTCGAACAACTGCCGTGTGCGCTGCAGCGTGCGCTGCGCCAGTTCCCTTTGGTTCTGCGCCTTGCGGTAGGCCGAGACGGCATTCGCTACGTCCGGGCTGGCGACATACAGCAGCGGATCGCCCTTCTGCACCCTTGCGCCCTGATCGACGAGAATCCTGGTAATCGGTCCGCTGACCTGGGTGATGGCCTGTGTGGTGTGATCGGCGTCCCAGTCCACGGTTCCCGTCGTATGCACCAGCGTCCGCCATGTCGATTTCCGCACGGGGACGATCTGCAGATGACTGATCTGGGCTGAAGGTACGGAGAACAGTTCCGGTTCGGGTGTAGGCTCGCGTTCCCCGGAGGCGCTGACCGGCCGCGAATCGCCACACGACGCGCAACAAACGAGCAGTATCAGCGGAATCGCGGCGGCCGCGGGCAGCACGCGGCTCCTGGTGGATAGCGGCATTCCTGGATTGGACCCGTCGAGCCGAGGGGTCTGTCTCATTCGACGGGCCGCGCGCTCAACTCGTTGCGCTTGTTATACATCGATTCCGTGTTACAGGATAGCGGATTCGGCGCGCGGGGGCGTGCCGCCTGACGCACAGAGGACGGAAGCTCTACGCGCCGCTGCTCTTGCCGCGTTTTGGGTCGATGTTCAGCCGCTTGATCTTCTGGTTTAACGTCGAAAGCGGAATGTGCAGCCGCTCGGCTGCCTCCGTCTGGCTCCAGTTGGTGCTTTCGAGCATCTCCATGATCTTGCGCCGCTCGAAGTCGTTCACGATCTCGAACAGGGTGGCGTCCGAGGGCAGGGATCCGCCCGCATCGCGCCGGATCTTTGCGCCCCCCGCCTGAAGGATCGCGTCCGGCAGCACCTCCGCGGTAAGGCTCGGCGAGGCAGCGAGCGCGACGGCCCGCTGCACGGCATTCTCCAGCTCGCGGACGTTGCCCGGCCAGTTGTAGTCCATCAGCAGCTGCATCGCTTCCTGATCGAACTTCAGCATGCTGCGCCCGTCGGCGTCGAGGAACTTCTCGTCCTCCTTGCAGTACTTGGTGAAGAAGAACTCGATCAGGCGGGGGATATCCTCCTTGCGCTCGCGCAGCGGCGGGAGGTTGATGTTGATGACGTTGAGCCTGTAATACAGGTCCTCGCGGAACTTGCCGTCATCGACCAGCTTGCGCAGGTCGGCATTGGTCGCGGCAATGATGCGGACGTCGACGCGGACGACGTCGTTGGATCCCACCGGCATGAATTCGCGCTCCTGTACAACGCGCAGCAGCTTGGCCTGGATGTCCGGGCTGATGGTCCCGATCTCGTCGAAGAAGATGGTGCCCTTATTGGCCGTTTCGAAGTAGCCCTTGCGCGACATGTGCGCGCTGGTGAAGGCGCCCTTGACATGGCCGAACAGCGTCGATTCCAGCAGCTCCGGAGACATGGAGCTGCTGTTCACGGCTACGAACATCTGGTCGGCGCGCGCCGAATTGGCGTGAATCGCCTTGGCGATGAGCTCCTTCCCGGTGCCCGTCTCGCCGGTTACCAGCACGGTGGCGCGGCTGGGCGCAACCTGGCCCACAAGGTCCAGAATCTTCAGCATGCGCTCGCTGCGGCCCACGATATTGGGGAAGCTGTAGCGCTGTTTGAGCGCGCGCTTTAGCTGGCGATTTTCGCGCTCCAGCCGGTTGCGCGAGATCATCTGATCGACTTCGATCAGCAGCTTCTCGTTATCCCACGGCTTGGAGAAGTAGTAATTGGCGCCGGCGCGCAGGGCGTTCACGGCAACTTCAACCGATCCGTAGGCGGTGATCATGATGATGGGCGTTTCGGTGTCGCGCTCGCGAACGTCGTGAAGCACTTCCATGCCCGAGCGGTCGGGCATCATCAGATCCAGCAGCACCAGGTCGTAATTGCCGATTTCCAGCTTCTGCAGTCCGCGGGTGGCATTCTCGGCCAGTTCCACCGCGTAGCCTTCCAGCTCCAGCAGCGCTTCCAGGCTTTCGCGAATATCGGCTTCGTCGTCGATCACCAGGATACGACCCCTGGCGGTGTCCTCTGACGGTACGTCAGGCGGCAGTCTTTCAGGCATTTACAGGTTTTCTTGCCAACGGGAATTCGAGCGCGAACCGGGCGCCGGAGCCGGGCTGGCTCTCGACTTCGATTTCGCCTCCGTGCTCGCGGACGATGCCGTAGGTGACCGAGAGGCCCAGGCCGGTGCCTTTCTTTGCCCCCTTGGTGGTGAAGAAAGGATCGTAGATGCGGGCCAGGTTCTCCGCGGGGATGCCCACGCCCGTATCCGCCACTTCGATGCGAACGGATTCTTCGTCGTCCGAACTGCGAACTGTCAGCGTTCCTCCACCTTCCATTGCATCACGAGCATTGATGAAGAGGTTGAGAAAAACCTGCTGCAGCTTTCCGGGGTTGCCTCGCACCGGCGGCAGCGCCTCGGCGAGAGCCAGATGGACTTCGACGCCTGCATTTTGCAGCTGGTGCTCGATCAGGCCCAGGGTATCGCGAATGACGCGGTTCAGGTCCACTTCCACGAGTTCGGTGGTGGAGGTCCGCGAGAAGTTGAGCAGAGAATTAACGATCTCGCTGGCCCGGAAGGTTTGACGCGCGATCTTCTCCAGCAGCTTCGATTGCGGACTGTCGCCGGTGATCTGGCGGGCCAGCATCTGCGCGTAGGTGGAAATCACCGCCAGCGGCGTATTGACTTCGTGAGCCACACCCGCGGCGAGCAGGCCGATGGAGCTCAGCTTGTCGGCCTGCACCAGGCGCCGCTCAAGTTCGTCCCGGTCGGTAATGTCATCGAAGATGATCAGCCGGCCAATCTGCCGCATTTCCTTCGAAACCAGCGGCGCAATGGCCACGTTCAGCACTGCTTCGCGGGACTCGACGTCCTGCGTGGACGCGTTGCCATTGCCATGGCCATTGGCGGCCATGGCCCAGGCCTTCCCGTCCCCATTGCCCAGCACCCGGGGCCGGAACGCGAACTTGTAAATGTTGTGAATCCCGTTCTGGCCGCGCACCTCGTTGAACTTCTCGCAGAGGTCGTCAGGGAGCAGGTCCGCCAGCCGCCGGCCGACGGCGCGATGCCTCGGTATGCCGGTCAGTCTTTCGATTTGCGTGTTCCAGCTCTCCACGCGATCTTCCAGATCCGCCGCCAGGATACCGACATTGATCGATTCGACAATGTTCTCGCTGAACTCCTTCAGCCGCTCGTATTCCTCGGCCTTGTGCTGCAATGAGCGATAAAGGCTGGCGTTCTCCACGGCGATGCCGATGTAGCCGGAGAGCGTGACCAGCAGATCCACGTCGTCGCTGGACAGAAAATCGTTTTTCTCGGTGCGGCTCACGCCGAGGTAAGCCACCGTTCGGCCGCGCGCCTGGCAGGCGAAGTAGTAGGTCAGATCGAGGTCGGCGATGGTGGCGCGTACGCTGGCCGGCATGCGCCGCGATTCCACATCGAGCAGGTGACGCGTCCGCTCGAAGAAGATGTACGGCCGCTCCGGTTCCGGCGCAAGGAATCCGAGATCGAGCGGCTGGCGGACGGGCTCGCGGCGCTCGCCGACGGTGGTCCTGAGCCGGAACGAAGTCCCCTCTTCATCAGCAAGGAAGAAAGCCGCGTGCACGATCGGCAGCGTCTGCACCAGCCGCCCGCCGAGGGTTTCGAGCATCTGCTCCAGATTCGTCTCCGAGCTCAGCTCGCGCGCGAACGAAATCAGAGTGCGCCGGTAGTCATATCGATCTTTGTAGAACCAGTGCCGGTCCAGGACTTCCTTGAGATAATCGCGCACCGGCTGGAAGATAAACGTGGCGAAGACGATCAGGCCCACGATCGCGGCCGGGTTGAGGTTCTCCGGGCGGGTGAAGGAGAAGATCAGACCGTAGAACACGCCCAGCACGCAAAGCGTGGCCAGGGTATACACATAACCCTGCTGGAAGATGATGTCCACATCCATCAGCCGGTATCGCAGGATGGCGTAGGTCCACGTGACCGGGATCAGAATCAGCGAAAGCACCGCGAGGTTTTGGTAATGGCCAGGAATGGCCCCGAACACGTATGGAAGGACGTAGACCAGGGTGAAGGGCAGAATACCGAGAATCGCGCCGTTGCGCAGATACGTCAGCTGGCGGCGTCGCACCGGGTCTTCGGCGCGCCGATACTGCAGGGTCAGGTAGGCCGTTCCCGCCAGGTACGTCGCACTCAGATATAACAGCCAGACGCGATCCAGGAACCAGCGAATGTCAAACAACGGCGCCGCCACGCGGAGCATTCCCTGGGCGACCAGAATGTAAACCGCCGTGAGCACCACCGCGGGGAGGTAGACGGGCAGGATCCGCCAGCGCCCTCGCAGCCACGCCGGCCGCTCCGGAAACGCCAGACAGAAATGCAGGAAAATCGCCGGCGCGAACATGCCCGCCACCACATTGCCCAGCAGGATCACCTGGTCAAAGTTGTTCAGCTTACCGGTGTAGTGGAATGACGAAAGGATGAACGACGTAAGACACAGAATGAAGAAGTGGACCGAGTGCGGCGCGTTCCCCCGCCGGAAGTAGACGAACAGCCCGATGAGCAGGTACGCCAGCCCGACGATGTATTGGTAATAAATCGCCGAATCCACCTGGCGCTCTGCGATGTAGACTTTGGCCTGGAACGGGCGGCCGCGCCGCAACATCCGGTACTCAGCGGTGTTCCACGCGCCGATATTCTGCAATGCATAGGGGACTTGATTCGCCTTGCTGATCCCGTGCGGCCCGATTTGCGTGAGCACGTCGCCGTTACGGATGCCCGCGTTATCGGCCGGCCCACCCGCCGCAACCCGCAGCGCGACCACGGCAGGTCCCTCCGCGGTGTTCCGCTCGACCCACGTAACTCCATCATCCGGAAGGTGATACTTGCTTTGCTGCTGAAAGTTAATGAGTGCGCAACTCACCGCCGCGACGGTCAGAATGACCAGCAGCGCGCTCGCGAATTGTTTCCTGAACTCCTTCAACGTGCCTCGCCCACCCGCGTTGCGGCGATTCGGAGATTCGAGGTGCTCCGCCATTCCGGTGCAACTGCGATGCCAGGCGCCAAATCACCCTTGCCCCTTTGAGAATACAGGATTTGCGTCAGCGCTCAGGTTACCGGATCTGGTTTTTGAAATCATGCCACTTCCGAAAAGTGGACAGATAGAGGTTTGTTCGCGCCGCCCGTAACCGTAAGGCAAACGATAGAAACGGGCCCTCATCCGCGCTCGTCTCCTTGACGGTACATGAGGGCAAAACCTACAATTAAGGCAGTCCTTCCAGGTGGTGTATCTCATGACTCGTAAAGCCGTTGTTGTTTCGTGCGCGGCGCTTCTTTCTGCTGGCTCCCTCGTTTTGCTGAACGCCGGCGACAAAACGGACAAGAACAACGGCAGCAGCAACGGCGAAACCATCGCCAAACCGCTCACCGACAAGCAACGGCGCAAAAAGGAAGAGAAGCTCCGCAAAGAGCTGGAAACCCCCTGGAAGAAGTGGCTCAACGAAGACGTGGTGTATATCATCACGGATGAAGAGAAGAAGGCCTTCAAGCAACTGAACACCGACGAGGAGCGCGAGCAGTTCGTGGAACAGTTCTGGCTACGCCGCGATCCCACGCCGGACACCGAAGAGAACGAGTACAAGGAAGAGCACTATCGCCGTATCGCCTACGCGAACGAGCACTACGCGTCCGGTATCCCTGGCTGGAAGACGGATCGCGGCCGGATTTACATCACCTTCGGGCCGCCGGACGAAATCGAGTCGCATCCCTCCGGCGGCTCGTACGAGCGTCCGATGGAAGAGGGCGGCGGCGAAACTTCTACGTATCCATTCGAGGACTGGCGCTATCGCTACCTCGAAGGTATCGGCACCAATATCATCATCGAATTCGTTGACCCGTCCATGTCCGGCGAATACAGGATCGCTACCGATCCGGAGGAAAAGGACGCCCTGCTTTACGTACCCAACGCGGGTCTGACCATGTACGAGCAGATGGGCCTGTCCACCAAGACGAACCGCTTCAACCGGACCGACGGCACACACCTCGGCACCGGCAACATGCCCCTGCCGGAGAGCATGGATGAGTTCACTCGGCTGGAGCAGTACTCCAAGCTCTTCCACCCGCCAGCGGTCAAGTTCAAGGACCTCGAGGAGCAGATCAACAGCACCATCCGGTACAACACCCTGCCCATGCAGGTGCACACCGACTACATCCGCGTGACCGATTCCACGGTGCTCACCAACATCACCCTGTCGTTCGACCGCAAGGACCTGCAGTTCCAGCAGAAGAACAACGTCTCGACCGCCACGGTGAATTTGTACGGCCGCGTCACGTCAATGTCCCGCCGGGTCGTGAACTATTTCGAAGATACGATTCAGGTCAACGAGCCCACGGAACTCCTCAGCAAGGCTCTGAACGGGTCTTCGGTGTTCTGGAAGTCCGTACCGCTCGCGCCCGGCATGTACCGCCTTAACGTAGTCGCCAAGGACGTGATCAGCGGGAACATGGTCAATTATGAACAGGCCCTGAACGTGCCCCACTTCGACGAGGAGAAGCTGGCCCAGAGCTCACTCATCCTCGCAGACCTTATCGAGAAGGTGCCCACACGAAGCATCGGCTCCGGCCAGTTCGTCATCGGAGACGCGAAGGTGCGCCCCCGGGTCAGCGACAGTTTCCATCGTGACGAGAAACTCGGGATCTACACTCAGTTCTACAATTTCGGCACCGATGAGAAGACCAGGAAGCCGAGCGGAAGCATCGAATACGAGGTAGTGAAAAACGGGACCAACGAGAAGGTGTTCAGCTATACCGAGGACATCTCAGCGCTGCCTGGCTCCTCCGCTCAGCAGGTGACTGTGGAGAAGCTTCTGCCGCTGAATCGTCTGCAGCCCGGACAGTATACGTTGAAGCTGAAGGTGACGGACAAGGTCCGGAACCAGGTCCTCACCCCGGCGGCGACATTTACGGTAACATAAGCGATGGGTGGGTCTGCCCTTCCGGCGCGGACCCGCTGTGGTTTCATGAGGGCGAGAAGTTCACATTTCGCTGCTGCTCTGGCCATCCTGATCGCGTCGGGATCCCCCGGCGTCTGCGCTTCACTCGACAAGCTCACCGGCAGTATCGCCGGCTACGTACGTGACAACTCCGGGCTGCCGCAGATGGGCGCCACGGTCAGCCTCATGAACCGGTACGAACGCGTCATCGGGAGCGCGCTCACCAACGACCGCGGCATCTTCGGGTTCGACGGGCTGCCCATCGACGTCTACTCCATTCGCGTGAGCCTGCCCAGCTTCGTCCCCGCTGTGAAGCACCGCATCGCCGTCCAGCCGGGCATGCAGAGCCTCTTGTACATCAACCTCGCAAGTGTGCTCAGCTCGATCGAACTGGTCTACGCCGCGCCCGGCCAGGGCGCTCTGATGAGTGATGACTGGAAATGGACGCTTAAAGAAAGCCCGGCCACCCGCCCTGTTTTGCGCGCCCTTCCGGACGATATTCAGACCGCGAAGCGCGAGCCTCGCCAGATCTTCTCCGAAACCCGTGGTCTCGTGAGTGTTTCGGGCGGAGATGGCGGCTCGCTGGTCGGCGACATTATGCAGCCGGATCTGGGCACCGCCTTCGCGCTGGCGACTTCTCTGTTCGGACGGAATCAGCTTCAGCTGAGCGGCAATCTGGGCTACTCGGTGCACGCGGGCCTGCCTACCGCCGGTTTCCGGACCACCTACAGCCGCGAAGGCATGGGACCCGAGGTGACGGTCACGGTCCGGCAGCTTTACATGCCCACCCGCGCGGGCGGAATCATGGCCACGGGGCAGCAGGACGGTGTGCCCGCTCTGCGCTCGGTGTCGGTCGCCACCATCGATCAGATGCAGGTCGCGGATGGCGTGCTTTTGGAATATGGCGGCTCGTTGGAATCCATCTCCTTCCTCGATCACCTGAATTATCTGAGCCCGTTCGCGCGGCTCACCTGGGAAATGGGACGCGTTGGCGATTTGCAGATGGCGTATAGCTCCGGGGTTCCTCCGACGGAACTGCTGGCTTCCCGGAGCGGCGAGACTGCGGCGCTGCATCAGGACCTGGCTGCGTTGGCCGTCATGCCTCGTGTTTCGCTGCGCAACAGTGGTCCGGCACTCGAACGCAGTCAGACGTTCGAGATTGGGTATCGCAGGAAGCTGGGCAGCCGCACCCTGAGCCTCAGCGGGTATCGTGACAGCGTTTCGAACGCGGCGTTCCTGCTGTCCAATGCGCCCGCGGGATTCGCGCTCGGCGATCTTCTGCCTGATGTCGCCTCGGACGCCGCGGTGTTCAACACCGGCGCGTACCAGCGATACGGGTATTCGGCATCGGTCACTCAGGCCTTCGGCGACAAGGTCGAGGTAGGGAGTTCATTCGGCCGCGCCGGGGCGCTTACTGCCTCTGGCATGGCGGCCAATGCGGCCGACCTTCGCCGGGATGTGAAGATGAGCGATAAGTATTGGGCCTCCGCGCGCGCTTCGGCGACAGTGCCTGGCACGGGCACGCAGATCGCTGCCGCTTATCAGTGGACCGATTCAAACGCCCTCATGCCCGCGCACTTCTACATGACCCAGAACACGTGGCCGCAGCCGGGTCTGAACATCGAGATCCGCCAGCCGATTCCGTCGTTCGCCGGCCTGCCCGGTCGACTCGAAGCCACCGCCGGGCTGGAGAATATCCTGGCTCAGGGGTATCTGAATCTCGCCGGAGCGGATGGCCGCCGGCTGCTGTTGACCCAGTCTCCCAAGGCAGTTCGCGGCGGGCTGGCGTTTACCTTCTGAAATCCCGACTGTGAGCGTACCGGCTCCTGGCACGCTCGGCTGTTCTGTGTAGCCGTGGGGCCGTTGGCGAAACGCCCGCTTTACGCGACGCTGACGTTCATCAGCAGATCGAGCAGTTCGGCGTCGTAGGGAGGAGTGTTGGCAAGCGCGTAGAGCGGTCCGCCCTCGTCCATGTCGGCAAACAACCGCCTCTCCACGTCACTTGATCCCAGCGCCATCGCGATCCGAAGCTGAGCCATCGCTTCGGCGTACAGCGTATCGCGGTTGACCGGATCCTCGGCGGCTTTCCAAGCCAGGTCGCGCGCAACCTCGTACGGGTCGTGCATCTCAGCTGCCGCAACCGGCTCTTCTTCTGGAACAGCATCAGTTTCGGCTTGCGATTCGGCTGCTTCTGACGGGTCCCAGCCGGTCTCTCCCTCGGCCACCTCGGCTTCAGGAGCCTCGAAGCTCAGCGTGACTTCTTCGATATCCGCGGCGATTTCGGGCGCATGCTCGATCGTGGCCGGTTCTTCTTCGGCTGCGGGCTCACTCGGTTCCTCTGCCGCTGCCGTGTCCTGCGCCTCTGGAGCTTCGGCCGACGTCGCGGGCTGCTCGGCAGGGACGCCCTCCGGCTCGGGAGCCTCTGCAATCACCTCTTTTTCCTCTTCGGCTGCCGGTTCAGGCTCCTGGGCAACAGCCTCTGCGGGAGCATCCTCGCCCATGGCCGGCTCTTCTGCCATTCGTTCCAGGCCGGCTTCTTCGGCAAGGGCTTCGGCAGGAACTGGTCCGGAAGCCGTCAGCGTTTCGAAAACAGCGGTCTCCACGACCACGATCGGGGGCGCTGGCTCCTCGGCCGGAAGTGGCTCTGTCCTATCCTCAGCGCCAGCCGTTACCGGCGGAGCTTCGCCTCCGACCGTTTGCGGCTCTGCCATCTCCGCCTCAGGCGGTTGCTCGGCGATGGCCTCCTCGGCGATGGGCGCCACGGGCTCGGCCGGGGACTCCCATTGTTCGGCCGCAGGACCTGCCTCGGCCTCCACTGCCGCAGGCGCTGCGGCAACGGCCGGAACAGGTTCCGCAGCAGCCGGTTCTTCGGTGCGAACTGTTTCCGCATCGGCCGACGGCTGCGAGGACACCGGCTGCTGGGGCTCAGTCGCCGTGCTCTGCTCCGGCGCTGCCGCGGCTGGGGCCGGAGTAGGTTCCTGAGGAGTGGCGAACGCGGGCGCCGGACTCGGGTACGGCGCAACTCCCAGGCGCTGCCGCACCTCGGCGCGGATCTCTTCCATGGCGCCGGCCTGCGCTGCCGCCCTCTCCACCGCGCGTGTGATATCTTCGCGCAGTTCGCGAAGGTCGCCGGCCGCCAAAGCGAA
>DASRCB010000111.1:0-3244 GCA_035653295.1 Bryobacteraceae bacterium | reverse complement strand
CCGACGATTTCGCCAGCCTTTGGCATATCCTGCGGTTCCACGCGCGGAAACAGCGGAATATCCGGTACCTGAAATCCTCACTTCTGCGACAGCGATCTGAGCCAGGCGATCACCTGTTCCCGTTCTGAAGCGTTCTCGAGGTGAAAGGCCATGTCAGTATCTTTGACGACGCTGTCCGGGTTGGTTAGCCACTTATCGAGCAATGCCTTGTCCCAGGTGAACGCCGCGGCCTTCAGCCCGTCCGAGTAGCTGAAGGTCGCGACCTTGCCGGCAGTGCGGCCGAATACACCGCGCAGGCGAGGGCCCTCTTTGTCGCGGTCGAGGTCATGACAGCCGCTGCAGCGTTTTGCGAAAACATCCTTGCCCTGCTCGGCCGGACTGTTGGCGGCGAGCAGTGCAGCTGAGACGGCAAATCCAATGAGGGAAGCGAACGCAGTTTTCATCATTTCAATTGGCCGGCAAATGCGGTAAGGTCGTGCGAATTGAGATCTGAAACGGCCCAGTACGTCATGCCCGCGCGATTCCAGTTGACGACGTTGTAACCATTCATGGCGAGCGCATGCAGACCGGAATCGGCGGCGTGCGCCGGCCAGAGGAAAACGTTGATGCGGTGCAGGCGATGCGCGTAAACGAGCGCAGCGACGGGCCTGCCGGCGATGTAATCGAGCCTGCCGCCGACCAGCGGGTATCCGGAAGCGGCCAGGTCCCGCACGGCTGGCGCGTAATCGAGCCGGCCGTTGAACCACGGTTTAACCGTGTGCTGATCGGAAGATGGGACGTCGGTCAGGTGCGCGGCCATCAAAGAACGGATGTGGCCGGCGACTACCTGCTGCGCGATCCCCTGGTCGGGGGCGCGCCGGATCAGGAGCATGCCGAACACGGCGACGAGGGCGAGCGCGGCTGCAGCGTACGACGCGTGGAGGCGGAACGGGCTGCCCCACCTGGGCTGCGACGGCGCCACACGGAAATTCGCGAGGCGCCGTGGAGCGGTGTAGTAGAGTTCCGGGCTGCGCAGCGCCTGGCGCAACTCGGCGGCCTGCTCGGACCGTGTGCGGCAGCCGGTGCAGTGGCTCATATGCTCTTCGAAGTCCAGCGACCGCACCAGGTCGAGCTCCCGGTCGATGTACGCGTCGAGGAAATCGCAGGTCATCGGTGCGCCTCCTCGGCATGAAAGCTGGCATGCAGCGCCGCCCGAGCGCGGGACAGGCGCGACATCACGGTGCCAATCGGGGCTCCGATGACATCGGCAATTTCGCGGTAGGACATGGATTCCATCTCACGAAAGACGATCACTTCGCGGTGCTCCGGCGGCAGTGCTTCGAGCGCACGGCGCACCGATTCGACATCCGCTTTCCTGATGAGTGCTGCTTCGGGATCCAGGCTGGTCTCGATCATGTCGGAGTCGGCGAGCGGCTCGTGGCCACGGTTTTGCCGCAGCCAGTTCCAAGCCGTATTGCGGACTATCGTCAACAGCCAGGCGCGGCCATCGTTTCCGGGATGAAAGGAATCGAGCGCGCGGAATGCGCGGAGGCACGCTTCCTGCACGATATCCTCAGCATCATGTGCATTGCCGGTGAGCCATCTGGCGAGGTTGAAGGCGGAATTGAGCCACGGCGCAACTACGGCGTCGAACTTCTGCATGGAGTCTTCCTCAGAGAGTCATATGCCCCTGCGCCGGAACGTGAACATTGTGTAAAAACGATTCAACCGGCGAGAGGCGAATCGACCACAGCGAGATTGCGCGGCTGAGGAACGAACGAAACCTCGGTGATGCCGAGAACGGATTTGAGCTGGCCGGCGGGGACCTTCATTGGACCGGGCGATGGCGCGGCGCCCGGCTTCGGCTGGGGAAACGCAGTAGACATGGCGGTGTGAAACGTGACATTACCCTCCGTTTTCTGCATCACCTGGTGGATGTGGCCGTTGAGCACCGTAACGGATCCGAAGCGCTTCAGCAGCGCGAGCGCCTGGCCGCTGTCCTGTGTCGCCCACCCCCAGTCCGGGTACAGCGACCACAGCGGAATGTGCGCAAACACGATCACCGGTGTGCTCGCGGAGCGGGCGCCCAGATCGTCGGCGAGCCAGGCAAGCTGGCTGTCTCCGAGTTTCCCGATGCCTTCGATGGCCGCGCAGTTGTTCAGCCCGACGAAGTGCACCCCTTTGTGATCGAAACTGTACCAGCCGTTGCCGGACGTGCCCCGGCCATAACGCGCGAGAAACTGCTTTCCGTCGTCGATGGAGGTGTCGTGCTCGCCGGGCACGCAGAAGACGGTCTTCGCGCGGGCGCTCTTCAGCACCTGGTCCATGGTGTCGAATTCGGCGGGTTTGGAAGTATGGCTGAGATCGCCGGTGTGGATGATGAACTCCGGCGGGTGCTGGAGGGCGTTGATCCTGTCCACCGTGAGCTGCAGAGTTGCGGTGACGTCGGGATTGGCGGGCTTATTGAATCCGATGTGGCTGTCGCTGATCTGGACGAAGGACAGCTCGCCTTCCGGCGATTCACTGGCGCCGAACACTCGTGAGGACGGAATGCCGCCGCTGATTGTCCAAACGACACCCGTGCCGGCCCAGGCCATGCATTTCAGAAAACCGCGCCGGTCGACGCCGTCCGGGTCTCCGCCGTTTGTGAGTTTCGCCATTGCTGTTGTGCTCCCGTGGTGGATACAACAGCAGCGGGGATTTTATTCCCTGCCGGTCAGGTTTATTTGAAGTCGATGCTGCGAACGACGCCGCTTTGTGTAGCGTAGTCCACGATCACTCTCGCCGACTGCGGCCCGCAGGTGAACTCCGCGGGAGCATGAAGCATGCGCACGCGGCCAGGATCGGGAATGGAAAGGGTCAGCTTCTCGCCGCCGGCCTGGACGGCGACGCGCGTAACCGGTCCACTGCAGTCGATCTCGCCGAGCGTACCCTCCACGCGGCGCATGTGATCGCCGGGCTCGACGAAGGGGTTGAACTCGGTCGAGCCGTGGGCGGTGCGGGTGGTCACCATCTGAGCGCGGCCGGACGCATCGCGCGCGAACTGGACGGTTAAATCCGTCGCGGCAATATAGGCGAGCTGTGCCGCGTGTGCGTGCTCTTCGGGGGTCGCGGCGTGACGATCCGCTTCCGCGGCGGCGGCCTTCGCCTCTTCACGGCGGTCGAGTTCATTCAGTGCGTTGGCCATGGTGCTCCAGTAGGAATACTGGCGCGCCCGGGTCACGTGCTTCATGGCGCGGAGTTGCCTGACGCCGCCCTCGAAATC
>DASRCB010000110.1:0-2259 GCA_035653295.1 Bryobacteraceae bacterium | reverse complement strand
CCCGTAGCCGACGTATATATATATGCGCAAACTGATCCTGGCGCTCGTGTTGTGCACGTTCGTCTGTGCACACGCCGGCACCCATTTTCATCCGAAGCCGAACGAAACTGTGGTTCCGGATGAACTGATCATACGGCTGGTCCCGGGCGCCGACGTACGGTCGGTGATTGCTTCCGGCAACAGTTCCGCTACGGGCATCGGCGCCGCGGTTTCCGCGATCTCATTATTCAAATCACTGCGGCACGGCGACATTCATGTTTTGAAGGCGCCGGCGGGACTGCGTGAAGCGATTGGAGACCTGTTGGCCCGCCTGCCGGGCGTGGAGTATGTTCAGGCGAATCACGTGTTTACAACAACACTGGTTGCTCCAAACGATCCTGGGGCATCGTCGCAATGGGCTCTTCAGAAGGTGAACGCGCAGCAGGGCTGGAGTTTGCTGCCCGGTCAGTACCTGACCGCATCGGCGACAGGCGTAAACCGGCCGTTCGTGGCTGTGCTCGACACGGGAATCGACTGCACGCATCCCGATTTCGTGAATGCCGGCGGCACGTCGGATGACTCAGCGGCCGGCGGCCAATTACTTTTCAGCGCCGGGCAGGCGCTCGTGGCGACGTCGATCTCTCCGGCGGCGTGCCCGTGGCAGGACGATTTCGGACATGGCACTCACGTGGCCGGCATCGTGGCGGCAAGCGCGAACAACGCCACAGGTGTAGTTGGCATCGGCTGGCCGATCCAGGTTGCCGGATTCAAAGTACTGGATGGCTCGGGTAAGGGCGATGAGGCCACCATCAGTAACGCGATCATGGCCGCGGCGGACGAGGGGGCGAGCGTCATCTCACTCAGCCTGGGCGGCGCCGGATACTCTCAGTCCATGCAGAACGCGGTTGAGTACGCATGGGATCGCAACGTTCTGGTCGTGGCGGCAGCGGGCAACGATGGCTCCAGCGAAGTCTTCTTTCCCGCCGACGCGGTGCATGCGCTGGCAGTGGCGGCAACGGACTCGAATAATGTTACGGCCAGTTTCTCGAATTATGGAGCCGCGGTCGGAATCTCGGCGCCGGGCGTTAACGTGTACTCCACGCTGCCGACTTATACCGTCGCTCTGAATGGTCCGAATTACGGCACGTTGTCCGGCACCTCAATGGCGACTCCACACGTTTCCGGCCTTGCCGGTCTTCTCGCCCTGGGTACGCCGGCGGCGAATTCGGCGGCGGTCGTGCAGCGCATCCAGCAATCGGCAACGTCTTCCATTGCCAATGGAGGCTGGGATCAACATTACGGCTATGGAGTGGTGAACGTGTTCGGCGCGCTGAGCGCAACGCCGCGCGCCTCGACACAAGGCAGCGTGGTGGGACAGGTTACCGACGGAACCGGTCTGATTCAGACCGACGCCAGCCAGAAAACATACGTAAGCACCGGATTACCTGTCGCAGGCGCACAGGTCGTACTGAACGGTCAGAGCACAACAACGGATACAAACGGGTATTATCGTTTCGCAGCGGTAGCGCCGGGGACCTGGCCGGTTAGCGTCTCGGCTTCCGGGTTCGCGAGCAAGACACTGAGCGCAACCGTCGCCGCCGGCGCGGACACGGTCATGCCGGTGATGATGCAGGCCGCCTACGGAGAGTTCACCGGGACGGTCAGCGATCACGGAGCTCCGGTTGCGGGCGCGATCGTGCAGGCGCTCTCGGGTGGGCTGATCGTGGCCACGGCCGTCGCCGACGGGAGCGGCAATTACCAGCTGTGGGCGCCCGCGGGCACATACAATCTCAGCGCATCGGCTCTGTCCCACTACTCCGGCGTCGTCCCTGGGGTGGTTGTGGCTCAGGGTGCACCCTCGACCGTGAACCTGACCATAACGGCGCTAGGGACCATCACCGGGGTTGTATCAGACGGCGCCGGGCACCCCGTTTCGGGCGCTCAGGTAACGTTCACCGGGCCGGGAGGCTTCACCGCCGGGGCGGTGACGAACAGTAATGGACAGTATTCGAGCGTGGGCCTGCCCAGTGGTTCTTATCAGGTGACCGCCACAGCTACGGGTTTGCCGACGACAATACAATCGGCAACCGTTTCGCCGGATACCAATACGTCGCTTACGCTGAGCGCACAGAATACGATCCCGCCTGCCGTACCGACCTTCGCAGGCAGTGTCCAGCACACTTCCGATTACGTTACGCCCGCGCAGCACCTGAATAAGATCCTCTGGCAAACAAGCATCAACCAGAACAACTCCGGCGCGATGGGCCATTACGGAGCGCC
>DASRCB010000109.1:0-9732 GCA_035653295.1 Bryobacteraceae bacterium | reverse complement strand
GACATGCAGTACATTGATAATTGGTCGCTGGCGCTCGATTGGAAGATCCTGTTGCGCACGATTCCGCGGGTCCTGACCGGACACGGGGCAAATTGATTCTTTTATGCATCTGATTCCCACGCAAGATGAAACCGTGGCTTTATTGCGCGAAACCGGCGCCCTGCGCGATGGCCATTTCGAATATCCCAGCGGGCTTCATTCCAACGAGTACCTTCAGGTGCCGCTCGCGATGCGACACTCGCAACACCAGCGCCTGCTCTCCGTCGGGCTGAGCCGGCGGCTGCGCGCCAATCCCGAAATTCGCGCCATCATACCGGAGCTTTCCGTCGTCGTACCCGCTACCGCCGGACTGCCGGTCGCCTATGGTTTGTGCGAAGCCCTGCGGGCCAAGCAGGTCTATTGGGCCGAGCGGGAACACGACAGCGAGCCGCTCCGGTTCCGGCAATACATTAAGCCGCACCCGGGCGAGCAGGTTGTGCTGGTGGACGATATTCTCCGCACCGGAAGCAAGTTGAGCGAGCTCAAAGCCCTGCTCGAGGCCGAAGACGCCACGGTGATCGGCCTGGCGGTCATCATCTATCAGCCCACCCCGAACACCGCCAGCTTCGGAAATTTACCGCTGTATTATCTCGCCAAGCTTGAGGCCAGCTACTACGCGGATAGTGAACACTGCGCCCTGTGTAAAGCCGGCCAGCCGCTGGAAAAGGTCTGGATTTAGGTAATTTTACCGGTACGGGAACGGACAAAATCCCGCAAAAGTCCTGTCACTGCCGTCTGTAAGTTGCTGTTTTGGCAGGGAGATTCATCGCGAACGCGATCCTGCTGAAACCGTGTGCAAAATGTTACAGACATTCACAAAACAACGCTTTGAGACGTCGCCCGAATGTTTTCCACAGACTTTCCCACCGAACTGTGGAAAATCCGGGCCACCCCACGGTTAAGGAATCGGCTGAAATCGGGTAATTATCCACTACGTCTATGCTAAATTGGACGTTCAAGTACGGGGAGCATGCGTAACTTTTGCCTCATTTTTTTCGCCAGCCTGGTCCCGCTGGCGGCGCAATCTGCCGATGAAAAACTGGCGCCGTACTATCCGACGCCCGAAACCATCGTGGAGCGGATGCTGCAACTGGGCGGGCTGAAGGCGGGCGAAAAGATGTTCGACCTGGGCAGCGGTGACGGGCGCATCGTCATCATGGCGGCCCAGAAGTTCCATGCCGAAGCCGTGGGGATCGAACTGATGCCGGACCTGTGCCGGCAGAGCATGGCTAGGATCCGCAAGCTCGGATTGGAAAAGACGGCCCACATCATCAACGGCGACCTGCTGCGGCAGAACTACAGCTCGGCGGACCTGGTGACGGTTTACCTTCTCCCGGAATCGATCGACAACAAGGTGCAGCCGCTGCTCGACCGCCAGCTCAAGAAGGGCGCCCGCGTAGTGGCGCACGATTTTGAATTCAAGGCCTGGACGCCGGAGAAGGTGGAGAACATCGCCGATGACGGAGAGGGCCGCAGCCACACGCTGTATCTGTACCGGAAATAAGCCGTGTTTGCCGCCTCCTGGCTACGTTACATCGCCTGGGTGCGGGCCGCGCTGGCGGCCATCGCGCTAGGGCTCAGCTTCGTTTATCCGCTGAGCTCGCCCGTAGTCGTCCGCAGCTTGTTCGGCGCGTTCCTACTGTACACGGCTTTGGTCGCGCTGCGTTTCAAGGGCATGAAGGGGTTTTCGGGGCTGGTGGCGCTGTTGTTGGACGTGGTGTTTTTCCTGGCTCTGGCGACGCTCGGCGCCGAGCACCTCGTGTGGATGGCCTCGGTCTTTTTTCTGTATCTCCTCACCGAGGCGCTGGCGTTTTACACGGCGATCGAGTTGGTTGTGATCGCGGGGATCTGCGCGGTTTGCGCGGCGGTCCTGCCCAGCGCGTCCATTCGAATGCTGGAACCGACCGTTCTGGTCGCGGGCACGCTGGCCTGCGGCTTCGCCGTCAGCCAGCAGCGTCAGAAGCGCGCCGCCGAGGCCGCGGATCTGCGCGCCGCCGCCGCCGAGAAGGCGGTCGAAAAGGCGCGCGAGGAGGAGCGGCAGCGTATCGCGTCGGATTTTCACGACGGGCCGCTGCAAAGCTTCATCAGCCTGCAGATGCGCCTGGAGATCCTGCGCAAGCTGATGGAGCGGGATGCGCACGCCGGAATGGAGGAGTTAAAAGAGCTGCAGGGGCTGGCGCAGACGCAGGTGCGCGACCTCCGCACATTCCTGCACAGCATGCGTCCGGTGGACGTGGACGGCGGAAATTTCGTCGCGGTAACGCGCCGCATGACCGAGAGCTTCCAGAAGGAGAGCGGAATTCCGGTGACCTTTCTCGGCACCAACTCGCCCGTGGGGCTGCCGCAGGAGACGGCGCTCGAGGTGCTGCAGATGCTCCGCGAATCGCTGCACAACGTGCAGAAGCACGCTGGGGCGACTCGGGTGGCGCTCTCCCTCGAAAAATCGGACAAGGGCCTGGAGATTTCGATCGACGACAACGGGCACGGTTTTCCGTTCGCCGGCAGCTACACGCTGGAGGAGCTGGAACTGCTGCGGCTGGGGCCTGCCAGCCTCAAGCGCCGCGCGCGGGCACTGAATGCGGAGCTGACACTCGAATCGCGGCCAGGGCGGGGCGCGAGCCTGAAGTACCGGATACCGCTGCAATGAGGCGGGGGTTGGGGAGCACGCTCCTCGTCTTCGTCCTGGCTGCTTCCGGGTGCATCCGGTATGGTGAGTTTACGCTGCCGCCGCTTGGCGGTGGAAATCCGAATATTCGGTTCACATTCGAGGAGCGGCCGGAGCCGGTCGTGCGCCGTGGCGCGTGGCGGGATGTGCTGAACCCCGCGACTGTCGGGCCGGATATTTATTATTCCGCCTGGGACGGGCGGACTTGGCGCACGGCGCACTACCGGAACGGCATCGACCTCGGCGTGGTGCTGGCGCCCGATCCGCGCACCTGGGAGGGGTCGTATATCGCGGCCAACGGTTCGGCGCTGAACGTGAATGGCGCGGTTTGGTATTGGTACGTCGCGGGGCCGCGCGAGCGGCCGGCGATCGGGCTGGCGCGCGACTGGCGCAAGGAGCCGCGCCCCGTGCTGGAGCCGGGGCCGTACATGAGTTGGGACGAGCGCGGCGTCGCCGATCCGTGCGTCATCCGCATCGGCTCCGAATTCTACATGTACTTCCTCGGCCAGGATCGCGCGGCGCGGCAGCGCATCGGCGTGGCGCGGTCGAGCGACGGCATCCATTGGCAGAAGCTGGTCTCGAATCCTGTCCTGGAGATTGGCGAGCCGGGCGCGTTCGACGAAAACGGGCTTGGCGAGCCCGCGGTCTGGCAGGCGCGCGGGTATTACTGGATGCTGTACACGGGGCGCGGCTCGGGCGAGGTGCGGCGGCTGGGCATTGCGCGGTCGTCCGATGGCGTGCATTGGACGAAGCTGCCGGACGTATTTGCGGGCGCGTCGGCGTGGGACTCGAAAGTTCTGTGCGATCCTAGCGTGGAGGCGGCCGGCGATTCGACGTTCGGGGTGTGGTTCGGCGGCGGCGATATCGCGCGGCCGGACGAAAACCTGAACGGACAGATCGGCTACGGCGTGCTCCACATGACGGCGCAATGAACATCGGAATCACCTGCTACCCCACTTACGGCGGCAGCGGCATCGTGGCGACGGAGCTGGGGCTGGAGCTCGCGGCGCGGGGCCATGACGTCCATTTCATCAGCTACGCCAATCCGATCCGCCTCGATCCGGGACTGCCGCGCATTCACTATCACGAGGTCGAGGTTTCGACTTATCCGCTGTTTCAATACCCGCCTTACTGCCTGGCGCTGGCGTCGCGCATGGCGGAGGTGGCGGAGGCGTACCGGCTCGACCTGCTGCACGTTCATTACGCGATCCCGCATTCCATCGCGGCGCTGCTGGCGCAGCAGATGCTGGAGGCATCCCGCGATCACTCGCACCGCGTTCCGTTCATCACGACGCTGCACGGAACCGATATTACGCTGGTGGGCGCGGAACCCTCGTATTTTCCGATCACCAAATTCTCGATCGAAAAATCGGACGGTATTACTTCGATCAGCGAATATCTGCGGCAGCGGACGGTGGACGTCTTCGGCGTCCCGAACGAGATCCGCGTCATCCCGAATTTCGTCAACTGCGAGTTGTACCATCCGGACGATGAGAAGAAGGGCGCGGCGGAGTATGCGCCGGGTGGCGAGAAGCTGCTGATCCACCTCTCGAATTTCCGGCCGGTGAAGCGCGTGCAGGACTGCATCCGCATTCTTGCGGAAGTACGCAAGACGGCGCCGGCCCACCTCCTGATGGTGGGAGATGGCCCCGAGCGCGGCCCGGCCGAGCACCTGGCGCGCGAACTGCATGTGGAGCGGCACGTTTCCTTCCTGGGCAAGCAGAACCACGTGGAGCGGCTGATCCCGCTGGCGCATGTGCTGCTGATGCCGAGCGAGATGGAAGCGTTCGGGCTGGTGGCGCTGGAAGCGATGGCCTGCGGAGTGGTGCCCGTGGCGACGCGCGTCGGCGGCGTGCCGGAATTGATCGCGGATGGCGAGAACGGGTTTCTCGAGCCGGCAGGCGATATCGCCGCGCAGGCCGCGCGCGTGGCCGCGCTGCTTCGCGACGACGCGCTGCACTATCGCATGGCTAAGGCCGGCCGCTGGCACGCCGCGGAGCGCTTCTGCACAGATAAGATCATTCCGCAATACGAGCGGTATTACGACGACGTGCGGGGCGCGTGAGGCGGCTCGCTTCGCGGTAGTACCCGAATCAGGGAAGTTCCCTATGGACCGGGGGGGGTAGAAATCGTCTATCTTACCTCATGCCACTTAGGGCGATCTTGCTCTTCCTGTTAGTCGCCGGATCCAGCGTTGCTCAACGAAAGGTCGATCCGAAGAACACATACAGCCGAGTTATCTGTGTGGTGCCGGTGGTCGGTTCGGGGACACCGACCGATCCGAGGAGGCCGCAATATGCGCCCTGGCCGCCGGCGGCGAATCCACCGCGAACCGGAATTATCGCGTACTCGCAACAGTTGAGCGACGACGGCCGCTTTGCGCTGGTCGAGTTCGTGGCCTGGGAGCGATCGGCTTTTCAGCCGCTCTTGAACGACAAGACCGTTACGGTCTTCGAGAAAGGCAAGGACAGCCAGGCGGCCATCGAAGCCGCCCTGAAGAAGTTCCGCAAGAGCTTCTCCCTGGATCAGTTCGGGACGGTGATGCCATGAGGCTCGTATCTGCGGGTGTGTTCCTGCTGTGCGTCGCGCCGGCGTGGGGCGGCTACCAGTATTATCTGACGGACAACCTGACTCACATCGATCCCAACAAGTGGACTACCGCCGGCACGGTGGCCGCGACCGGCGGCGGGCTGACGGCCCCGGATGCCGCGGGAGGGACGCTTCTCTCGCGAATTCCCGTCCCGGATGGGACGCTGGAAGCCGAGGTCCGGATGACGCTGACGCTGCTCTCGTCCGGGGGCTCCTATACGGCGTTCGTTCAGGCTTCGGCCGGCGCGCGAACGGCGGGTAGCGGCGGGGGCTCCTATCTCGCAGTGGAGATGCAGAACCCGACGTTTACCAACGGGCAGTGCGGCGCTACGTTCGTGGTCCTGCAGAGCACGGCCGCGGGTGTGGCGGCGCTCTCCTCCTTCCCGCATTCCTGCCGCAACGGTATGACGATCCGGATGGCGGTCCACGGAAGCGTGCTGCTATTCTGGCCCGATCAGGATGTGCCGATGGAATTCGCGATCGATCCCGGCGCAGCGGCCGGACAGCCGGGGATCGGAGCCCACGGCACACCAGCGGGGAACGCGATCTCCCAGGTAGAGCTCGGCACGATTTCCCGGGTCGCGCCACCGGCGCTGGAGAAGGCTACCGCATCGGCATTTCCGAATCGCATCGACTTGCGGTGGGCTCCGGCGGCCGCTCCAGCGGCGAGCGCGGGCCTGGCCGGTTATTGGGTTTACCGCGACGGCGCGTATCTGGGCCGGACGACGGCCCCCGTGTTTCAGGACGAGGCCGTTGCGCCGAAGTCCACACATACGTACACAATCTACGCGGTCGATCAGCACTTCAATTTTTCTCCGGCGGCTTCCGTGACCGTGACGGCCCCGGCATGGCCGGCGCCGTTTGTGCCGAAGGCGCCGCTGCCGCAGCCTCCTGCCAGACCCAAGGCGATGGTTGCCGACGTAATCGCGCCGCAACCGCACACCGGACCCTCCGGCGGCTTCGATCCACGGCGTGTGGGCGTGCAGGCGACGGGCGCGTACTGGGGCGATGCCGGGGAGCAGATCGACGTGATTTCGGGAAACCTCAACTTCTCCGTTCCGCTGATTACTGCGATGAGCCGCGGCAATTGGAGCGTCACGTTTCGATTGAGCTACAACTCGCAGATGTGGCGGCAGGATGCCAATGGAACATGGCTGCTCGGCCAGGACGTAGGCTATGGCTTCGGCTGGAAGCTGCTGGCGGGCGCCATTACGCCGATCTGGGCGGGCTCACAGGTCGATCACTACCTGTACACCGACTCGACCGGCGCCGAATACCGGCTGGATCAGAACAACGGCGGCGTGTGGACCTCGATCCAGGGCACCTACGCCAACTTCGACGCTAACGCCAATGTGCTGCATTTCAACGATGGATCGTTCTGGACGCTCGGGTGCCAATCGGCGGGCGGCGAGCAGGACGCCGGGACGCTTTACCCGACGACCATGGAAGATTCCAACGGGAACTATATCAGCATTGTGTACGCCCAAGGCTCCGGGAGCCCGGCGGGCAACTCCAGCGCGCGGATTCTGACGATCACGGACTCGCGTGCGTACTGGCACCCGCCGTACTCCTCGCCCTCTTACACATTTAGCTACAATACCGATCCCATCCCGCATCTGACCGGTATCGTGAGTCGGGTGCAGACCCCCGAAGCATACACGTTCAGCTATGCCGAAAGTCAGCCGCTGGCATCTCCATTCGACGGAAGCGCGTTCGGAACTACGACCACGCTGCAATCGGTAGCCACGACCGGTCTCGGAATCGCGACGGCATTCCAGTACGACACATCCGGAGAGATGACCCAGATGACAACACCCCTGGGCGGGGTTCTGCAATGGACTTACCGTGCTTTCACGTACGGGACCGGAATTACTTTGCGCGAGGTCCAAAACCGGTACATGCCGGAGTTTGCCGGAATGGGCTGGGGATTTTGGCATAACGACGCAGCAGACGCAGCACAGCCGTACCACGGGGTAACACAGGTGTACGACTCCGTGCCGACCGGTTCCCGTGTGTGGTGGTTCGGCACAACGCCTTCGGGAGCCCTGGTCGTGCCCACCTGGAAGAGCGAACGTACGGCGTCGAATACCGCGGACAACAGGATGTACCAATGGGCGTGGACGCAAGATCCAGCCGGCAACCCATACATTTACGCCTCGATAACCTGGGTAAGCCCTAGTAGCCCGTCCCCGGGTTACGCTACGCCCAGTTGGCCGAGCACGACCACGTACCAGACGCTGGATACCTACGGCAATCTTCTCCAGCAGCAGATTCTGGATTACGGATCCAACTCGCCGACGTGGACGTACAACTTTTCCTACCTGCACCAGGCCAACCCAAGCTACACGGCATATTACATCCGCAACCGGCTGTTACAGGCGACCGCGACTTCGAGCGCGGGAACCATCACTCTGGTGCAGAACGCCTATGACGGCTACCCGATGCAGGCAACCATCGGCATGTCCGTGCACGACCCGGCGTATAACACCAACTTCCCGTATCGCGGCAATGTGACGCAACGGAACGGGATCGACGGAGTTCGCAGATCCTTTTATCAGGACACGGGAGCTGTGTATCAGGTCCAGGATGGCTCCGGGCTCACGGTCAGTGTTACGAACTCGGCTGATTCCAACTACTCTCTGCCGGGCGTCATCACTCCTGGGGGTAATTCCAGTCTCGCCAACACCATATCCTATGCCAGCTCCTGGGCCGTCACCCAGGTGACGAGCCCGAACGGCGCAACCTTCACAACGGGCTACGACGTCTACGGGCGTCCGATCGGCTCCACGTCATCGGATGGCGCGGCGACCACGTACACTTACACCTATAACCCCAACACGCAAACCGCGACCGTCAACGGCCGCTGGACGAAAACCACGCTGGATGGTTTCGGCCGAACGATCGAGGTGGACACGGGGAACGGGAGCACGACAGTTTCCGTTGCCGAGACGCAGTACGCTCCGTGCGCCTGCTCGCCGCTCGGCAAGCTCTGGCGAACGTCGCGGCCGCACGCGCCCGGTGCGCCGCCCATCTGGACCACCTACACCTACGATGCCTCGGGCCGCACCATCGCGGTCACGCTGGCGGATGGCAGCACCACCACGACCGCATACGTCGGCAACCAGACGACCGTCACGGACGCGGCCGGCAAATGGAAGACGTACACGAGGGATGCCATCGGCAATCTGATTGCGGTCACCGAGCCGAATCCCTCCGGGGGCGCCAATTTCGTCACGAGCTACACCTACAACGCGGTCAATCAGTTGCTTCAGGTTGCGATGCCGCGGCCGTACAACGGCGGGACCTACACCCAGACCCGGACCTTCACCTGGAGCGGCACGGATCTGGCCAGCGAAACCACGCCGGAAGCGGGAACGGTGCAGTATCAGTACGATGGCGCGCATCACGTCACGCAGCGGACCGATGCGCGGGGACAGCAGACGCAGTACAGCTACGATGGCTACGGGCGGCTGACGGAAGTGCGCCATTACAGGCTTCCCATGCCGTGGGAATTGCAGGCGCCGATCGAGCAGGCGAACCAACGGGTGGACTATTTCTACGATGGAAATCCGTTCGATTCCTCCGGGTTCTCGCAAAACACGGCAGGGAGGCTGGCGGCGGTGATGTTCCATAACGAGCAGGCCGGCAGCCCGGAATGGTTCAGCTACCAGTACAACTACACGACTTCCGGGAGAGTGGCGACGCAGCGGCTGCAGTTCGTGCCGAAGGACAATGCATTGACGGGGCAGCCGCAAGCGCCGGTGAATTTCGATGTGGGATACACGTGGGATAATGAGGGCCGGATGACGGGGATGCAGTATCCGGGGGACGGGGCGGCCGGATATGGGACGAGCATCGCGTACGATGCGATGGGGCGGCCGAGTTCGATGACCTCGAATGGACCCAACGGATACGCGACGCCCTCGGCGACGTGGGGACCGGCGGGGGAACTGTTGACGTTCGGGAGCCGGTTCCAGCCGAACTGTTGCAACACGGCGAACTGGTTCGGCATGTCGGAGACGCGGACGTACAACCCGCTGGGGCAGTTGACGCGGATCACGGCGACGTCCTGGGGCGGGCCGACGGTGATGGACGAGCAATACGTCTACGCGGCGGGGCAGAACAACGGGCGGATCGCGCAGAAGATCGACGGGGTGACGGGAGAGCAGGTGAGTTACACGTACGATGCGCTGAACCGGCTGGCAGGGGCGCAGACGGCGGACAGCCTGTGGGGGCAGCAGTACAGCTATGACGGGTGGGGAAACCTGACGGCGAAGACGGTGACGAAGGGGACGGGGCCGGTGTACAGCCAGGTATACGATCCGTCGCTGAACCGGCCGGCGGGGACGGCGCCGCCGACGGCGGCGGTGGACCCGACGCAGGTGGATGTGGAGAACCGGCCGCTGACGACGACGGTACTGAACGGAGGCGGGGCGGCG
>DASRCB010000108.1:0-4333 GCA_035653295.1 Bryobacteraceae bacterium | reverse complement strand
AGCAGCACCGTCCGCGAGAGCGGCGCCGCGCGCATCCGCTTCCAGACGCCCTGCTGGCAATGGAGCAGCAGCTTCACCCCGACCTCCACCCCCACCATCAGCAGGAATTGAATCCCCATTCCGCCGAACGAGTGCGCGTAGCCGTTGTACGTAATGCCGCGGCCGGAGGTCACCGCTTCGGCATTCACCTGAAACGGCGCCGTGACTTCGCGCCCGCCGGACAACTGCTTGCCCGCCGCGGACATCACCGCAGACGTCAGCAGCCCTTCGAGCATCCGCATTTCGAGGGCGTGGGAGGGATCGAACCTCATGCTCAGAACCGGTTTTTCGCCGCCCGCGAGAAAAGCGCGCGCGGCTTCCGCGGTGAAGTTGTGCGGGATGACGAAGGCCACTGTCGCCTTGCCCTTGCGCACCGCTTCGCGGCCCTCCTCCGGAGTCGCGGGCTTGACGTCCAGTTCGGAATCGGCTGCCAGGCGCCGCACCACGTCGCGCGTGAGCGCGGTCCCGTCCAGGTCGGACACCAGGACCGGAATGCGGCTGTGCTCCTGATTGCCGGCGCCGCCGCCGAATATGTAGCCGAAGAACGAAGCGATCGCGATCGGCGCCACGACGGACATCATGACCGCGCGCGGGTCCGCCAGAAACAGCCGGAGGTCCTTCCGAACGAGCGCCAGGAATGCAGTCCGCATCAGTCGCGCAAGCTCCTTCCGGTGAGCGTGAGGAACACGGTCTCGAGACTGGCCCGCTCGCTCGCCACATGTTCGAAGCGATGGCCGCGCTCGGCCATCCACCCGAGGATCGCCGGGGCATCGCCCGCCAGGTCCCGCACGCCGATCTGCACGGTTCCGTCGCGCAGTTCGGCGGATTCCACGCCCGGCACCTGCCGGAGATCCTCCACGCGCAAGCTGCCGCGCGCGGCCGCCGCCAGTTCCAGCCGCAGCACGCTGCGCGCCGGCATGAGCCGGTGAAGGCCCTGCAGCGTATCGTCGGCGATGATTTTGCCGTGATCGATAATCACCAGGCGGTCGCAGAGCCGCTCCGCCTCTTCCATGTAGTGCGTGGTGTAGAGCAGCGTTTTTCCGCGCTTCCTGAGCAGTTCGAGATTCTCGAAGATGGCGTTGCGGCTCTGCGGGTCCACCCCGACGGTTGGCTCATCGAGCAGCAGCAGTTGCGGATCGTGCAGCAGGGCCGCGGCCAGGTTCAGGCGCCGCTTCATGCCGCCGCTGAAATCGTGTACGCGGTCCCGGGCGCGCTCCTTCAGCCCGACGAGGTCCAGCGCCTCATCGATCGCTCTGCGCAGCGCCGCGCCTTCCATGCCATAGAGCGAGCCGAACAGGTGCAGGTTTTCCCGGGGTGAAATTTCCTCGTACAGCCCGATATCCTGCGGCACGAGGCCCATGCTCCGCTTCGCCGGATCGGTATCGCCCCGCAGGGCGCGGCCGGCGATGCGCACTTCGCCGGCATCCGGCCGCACCAGGCCCGCAATCATCGATACCGTCGTGGTCTTACCTGCGCCGTTCGGCCCCAGCAGCCCGATGGTTTCGCCCTTGCCGGCGCGCAGTGAAACGCCGTCCACCGCCACCACGGCGCCGTAGCGCTTCCGCAGTCCCGAGACTTCCAGCATGCCTTCCGATCATACGCGCATCCGCGCCCGAAAGTTCGGCCGCCGTCCGGCGCGCGAGGCTGGTAGAGTAATGCTCATGCTGCGAACGCCACTGCTCACTGCCCTTGTGCTGGTTGCCAGCCTGCCAGCCGCCGAAAAGCGCCGTGCGATCGTGCCGCCCGAACTCGCCCCGGCGCCCGGCGCTCCCGCGCCCATGTACAGCCCCGGCATCCTGATCGACGGCACGCTGTACGTCTCCGGCACGGTCGGCACGGACATCAAGACCAACCGCCTCCCCGCCGACTTCGAAGCCGAAGTGAACGCCGCGCTCGATCGCGTCGGCTACGTGCTCAAAGCCGCCGGCATGACCTTCGACGACGTGGTTTCCGTGCAGGTCTACCTGACCGACATGAGCCTGTTCCAGCGCATGAACGCGGTCTACGGCAGCCGGTTCAAGGCACCGCGTCCGGCGCGCACCACGGTGGGCGTCACCAAACTCGCGCTCGAAGGCGCGCGCATGGAGATCACCGTAACGGCGCGCAAGTAGCTACTTCGATTTTTCGTATTTCGCCCACTGCGCCGCGATATCCGCGGATTTGGCGTCGCCGGGGTGAATGATCACGCGGTAGCGGTACCGCAGCGATTGCCCCGGCGCGAGCGTCACGTGCGCCTCTTCGAGCGACTTATCGAACGTCTTCTGCCCGAACGGATTGGCCGCAAACAGCCCGTACCCGCGCACGTGCCAGCGCACCGGATGGCCGGGATTGGCGGGATTGTCGAGGATCGCGATCCCGACCTTCTCGCCATTGATCTCGCCCGAATAATCACACCAGTTGGAAGGCTTGCCCCAGACCGCCTTCTCGCCCATGGCGCCCTCGGCGTTGCTGATATGGCCCGTGCCCTTATCCTCCTGCAGCACGGGACGCAGCCGCAGGCCGAACACGCCGTCCTTTTCGTCGCCGAACTTCACCGGCTCCACGGCCGTGAGCGTGATATCGAAATCCACGATGCGCAGCGCCGGATCGGAGTGAAACGTCATCAGGCGCTTTTCCTTCAGCAGCGTTTTGCCGTCGTGATCGTTCCAATCGAAGGTGGCCGCGATGGTGCCCTGCCGCGCGCCGCTCCTGACGGCGGCGGCCCCGTCCAGCACGATCTTGCCGCGGTCCGGCTTGTTATACGGAGACTGATCGAGCGGGGCAATATTCCAGAAATCGAGCCCGTTGACGCTGGCATGCGCGAACCACAGCCCGCGCTGGTGCGGATGATCCGGCCGCGCGATGCTCGCCTCTTCCTCGACTTTCTCCATCGGCCACATGCGCGTGACGTACGTGCCCGTCGCCGCGCGCAGCGGCCACAGATACGGCTTCACCACCTGCGGCCCCGCCACGTAGAAATCCGTGAACGGCTTGCCGTCGATTTCGACCGAGATCTTCTCGGAGCCGGGCGTGACCTTGACCTGCGCGGGCGCCAGCGCGGCGCAGAGCAATAGAGAAAAGGCGAGTCTCATCGGCACTATTCTAACGCTTAGGCGATGAACGGGTCTTTGATTCGCACACTGCCGATGATTCGCACACTGCCGATCACGCTGCCGGTGCGCAGGTGATCCGCAAAGAGCGCGGTCGCGCGTGCCTTCTTACCGGGCGCCGACAGGTCATCGGTGTCCAGCAGAACGTTCGTGTCGCAAAATGCAAGACCGCTCACCGGCGCTCGTGGATCTCCTCGCGATTGAATTTCCAGCCCTTCGAATCGCCGGCCGATGCCCGTGACAGCCGTTCAAACTCTGCAGCGGCCTCTTCTGGATCGGCTTTGCCCGCAAGTTTCTCGATGTATTCACGAATGAGCTGGTTCAAACTCTTGCCCATGGCCTGCGCCCGATGCCGCGCCTCCCGCACCAAATCCTCTGAATCCGTTAGCTCTTGGCAAGGAATTGATCGATCCGTCCGGACCGCCGGATCAAGGCAATCCCGGCAGCCAGCCACCAGAGAGCCTGAATCGGAGCAAAAGACGTGACCGCTACCGAGAGAATTGGTTGATACAGCGAGGTGATGCCCAGGATAAAGAAGCAGACGCCAATGAAAACCGCAAGAACCCCGAACGCCTTCGGGAGAATCCTGCTTCCCATCAGGACGCTGCCCAGCGGAATAAATAGCACCGGCGCAGCTACGATGAAGTAGAGGTGTTGGATGGCATGGCCCACGTTGTTCCCGATGCGGCCCATCGTCGGCGGCGCGGAATCCAGCGCACAAATATAGAAGACCACCTCGGAGAGGCTGACCATCATCAGAATCGATGCGCCAAGAAGAGTGAGCCATCCCATCAGGGAATTCGTGGCTGACGCCAGCCTGACCAGCGCCAGGGCGAAAATCACGATCAGGAGAGGACCGACCGATTGGAGCCAGGATGCCACCATGACGTGGCGAAAGTGCGAGTGGGCGTATGCCATCATCTGATCGTCGGTGGCGTCGAGCGGAGGTCCCTGGTTGATGCCGAACGAATACAGAATCATGAGAACACCAAGTATTGCCGAAACTCCGGTCAGACGACTCATCCTTCGTGCCACAGCCGGTTCCATTGTTCCTCCTGCGCTAGTGTGCTGTTTCCGAAATAGCTTGCAATAACAGATACACGTGCTATGCTGGGCCATGGCAAGGCCCATCTCCGTTATCGAACTGACGCCGGAAGAGGCGTCGGAGTTGGGCCGGCGCACCCGCGCCGGTACCAGTTCGCAGC
>DASRCB010000107.1:0-3291 GCA_035653295.1 Bryobacteraceae bacterium | reverse complement strand
TCGTCGACGCCACCCCCATCACCAGCGACTGGTACGCCGCGGGATAGACCAGCGTCTGCTCCCCGCTATTGCCCGCCGCCGCCGCCGCGATGACACCGTTCAGATTGGCGTAGCTCAGCGCCTGCTGGAGCTCCTGGGACGGAGTGGGGAAACTGAAGCTCATACTCAGCACGTTGGCGTGGTTCCGGACCGCATAATAGATCGCCCGCAGCACGTCCGATTCGTACCCGCTCCCGTCCACGTGGAATGCCTTGAGAGGCAGGATCCATGCCCGCGGCGCGACCAGATGCACGATTCCGGAAGTCATCGTGCCATGCCCGAACGCCCGGTACTGCGGTTGATTCAGATTCGATCCGGTCGCCTGGTCGACCACCGCGGTGGTGGATTGATCGACGACGGCCGTAGTCGACTGATCGACCACTGCCGTAGTGGACTGGTCCACCACCGCGGTCGTCGACTGGTTGACGTCGCCTTTCTCGTCAGCCCCCGCCTGGTTTCGTGTGAAATCGTAACCCGGCAGGAGGACCCGCTGCAGAACCGGATGCGTCGTATCGACCCCGGTATCGATCACCGCCACGATACCGGCGCCGCTCACCTGGAACATGCTTTGCGCATCCGCCAGCCGGACGATCTGAGTGGCGGGCTGATAGACATATCCATGCCGGACGGTCGTGCCGTAGTAATTGATCGGCGTCGAATCGTAGAGCGCGCTCGGGACCGTGCCCTGGCTCACGGCGTCCAGCGTGTATCCGGTCTGGTCGACCTCGGCATCCAACACACCCGGGATCGAGACGACCTGATTGACGGGGAGATCCAACGGGCTGGTCACGAGAAAGAGCTGGCCCTGCGGGTCGCCCAGGCCGTATTGCACCTGGCATCCCAGCAAAGCGCACACGCCCTCGAGAGAGAGTAGATTCCCGGTTCTGACGATCAGGCGGGTGGCGGCGCCCGCGGTTACCGGCGCTGCCAGCGCCCACAAGAGGATTGCCGCCGCGGCGAACCGCCTCCGCATCACCCGCCTCAGTGCTTCCTTTACTCGTCCGGTCTTGTTCTCCATGGCCCTTACCCCGCCATTCCACCGCCTCTTCGCGAGCCCCGCCGGCCCCTGAAAATCAGGGCGCCTCCTCCGCGTCGGGCACTCGCACCAGCAGAAACGATGCTTCCTCCAACGCGACCTTCAGCAGCAAATTCGGCCGCGGCACAAATTCCAGGTAGAACTCCCCAAATGCGTTCAGTGCCGTTTCAGCGAGAGTTTCTGTTCCGTGCTTCAGCGTGACGGCGCTCCCCGGATGCAGCGGTTCGGCGGCATCGGGATCCACAATCTCTCCCACCATGAACATCTTGCCGGGAGCCGTCGTGCTCTCGATGTGAAGGTCAAGAATGACGTTTCCCTCGTGAAAACGGTAATGGCGGGCCGGGATCCCCCGCGCCGCCCCCTCCGCGCCTCGCACCCCTTCGAGAACCGGCCGGACGGCTCCCATCCATTGCGCGAAACGCAGCCGGAGCGACCGCCTCTCCGATACCGGAAAGATGGAGTACAGTGCTTTTGCACAGCGGACATCGTCCGCGGGAGTCTCAAACATCTCTTCCCGCCGGGCCAGTTCCGCGACTCTACGCCAAAGATCGGCCGTACGCCGGCACGGGTCGCAGCCCTGATCAAGGTGCGCCTCCATCTCCCGCGACAGCACGGCGGAAGCATGGCCCCGCACGAAGTCGGTCCATTGCTCAGTTTCAAAATGTTCGTGTTTCCTGGTCATCGCCAAAGAGGGCAGCTTGAACCGTCGAAACCTTAGCCCGCAGCTCCTTTCAATAAATCGGATGGATATCGTTTTGAAGTCATGACCGTACCCAGGGAATACCAGTACCGGCAAGCCGATCCGGCCGGACTAGACCGCTCGCTGGCCCGCCGCGTTCGGCGCGCCCGCGCGCGCCGTCAGTGTGTTGATCACTTCGTTGTAGATCTGCACCGCGGCGCGCAACTGCCGGATTTCTTCCTGAAGCACGGCCTCCTCCTCGCGGAGGTGTTTCAGTTCCAGCCGCAACTCCCGGACTGGAGCGCGATAAGCCCTCCGCCGCACGCGCCGGCTGCAACACCCGCCCAGGGCCGGCGCCCCATTGGTCTGCTGTTTTCGGGGTTGTTTGTGCATAAGCAGCCATAAAGGGCGCGGATGATGTCAAAAAATATAGCTCTTGGTTAACATTTACTTTCGTCAGGTTTCAGTACCCCCGGCGTCATGCGGCGCCGGCTGGCCTCGCATTTCCAATGGCTTACCGGAATCCGTCCGCCACCAGCGCGTGAAAGGCAGAGTTGAGCATGGGACTCCTGGAACGGCGGCCTGAGTGCCGAGGTAGACTATTTCCACAGCTTGCTGAAAGTCCAGTTCGTCTGCACAGCCGGGTCGTCCTGCGCGAGCGCGGGCGCCTCGTCCGCTCAACGGACCGGCGCGACGGTCACTGGCATTTTGGTTTCGGTTTGGCAGCCGGCGCCGTCGCGTTCCTACTTGAGTGGCCGTGGCGCAGGTTAGCATGGGTGTTCTCCGCGTAACCTCTGCGCTCTCTGTGTCTCCGCGGTTCAACAGGCTTTGGCGCCCCACGGTCTTAACATAGGTTTTCCTTCCCCTCCCGATCCAGTTTTTCAATTGGCCGGAGAGCCCCCGTCTCGGCTAAGCTGAGTGGCAGCAGCAGAGCCGCTGCCTTTGTTTTCACCGTCCGAAAATCTGACCGGGCCCGGTCGCCCCGCCACAATCGACACATTTCAAAGGACGAACAGGAGGGGTGGTGTCCTTATTGCTCCTGGAGCGGGCAAAGCACGGGGAAACCTCGATCCGGCCGCGGCCGGGCGAACAGTACCGGTTTCACTTCGATATGTCGAAGTGCATCGGCTGCCGGTGCTGCGAAGTGGCCTGCGCCGAACAAAACGGCAATCCGCTCGAAATCAACTGGCGCCGGGTCGGCGAGATCGAGGGCGGCGCGTATCCCTACGCCCAGCGGTTCTACCTCTCGATGGGCTGCAACCACTGCCTGGATCCGGCGTGCCTGGCCGGCTGCCCGGTCAATGCCTACTCGAAAGACACGGCCACCGGGCTGGTGCTGCACAGTGCCGACGCCTGCATCGGGTGCCAGTACTGCACGTGGAATTGCCCCTACGGCGTGCCGCAGTACAACCCGGAGCGCGGCGTGGTGGGCAAGTGCGATATGTGCTTCGGCCGCCTGGCGCAGGACCGGGCGCCGGCGTGCGTGGACGCCTGCCCCGAAGCCGCCATCGAGATCGAAACCGTCGATATCGCCGCC
>DASRCB010000106.1:0-18277 GCA_035653295.1 Bryobacteraceae bacterium | reverse complement strand
CTCGGCGGACGGACGAATCATTACGGCCGCTTTTCCTTCCGCTTCGCCGATTACGACTTCAAGCCCTACAGCACCGACGGGCTCGGCACGGACTGGCCCGTCAGCTATGAAGACATCGCGCCGTGGTACGACAAGGCGGAGTCGTTCATCGGCGTCACGGGGTCGAAGGAGAACATACCCAGCGCGCCCAACGGCATCTTCCAGCCGCCTCCGCCGCCGCGCGTTCACGAAGTGCTGGTGAAGCGCGCCTGCGACAAACTGAACATTCCGTGCATCCCGAATCGCATGGCCGTGGTCACCAGCCCGCACGGCCTGAACGGCCGCCCGCCGTGCCATTACTGCGGCCAGTGCGGCCGCGGGTGCGTGACCGCATCGAATTATTCATCGAGCCAGGTGCAGGTGCTGCCCGCGCTGAAAACAGGGCGGGTCAAGCTCATCACCAACGCCATGGCGCGCGAGTTGATCACCGACGGCAACGGCCGCGTCACGGCGGTTTCCTACGTCGACAAGAAGACACGCACCGAACAGCAGATCCGTTGCCGGGTTGTCGTGCTCGCGGCGAGCGCCTGCGAATCGGCGCGGCTGCTGCTCAACTCCAGGGCGCCGAGTCATCCCAACGGGCTCGCCAATGGCTCGGGCACGGTAGGCCGGTATCTGACCGATACCGTCGGCTACGATCTCAACGCCCACATTCCGTCCATGGCCAACATGCCGCGCTACGACGACGACGGCATGGGCGGCATGCACATGTACATCCCGTGGTGGCTGCAGCAGGAGAAGAACAAGGATTTCCCGCGCGGGTATCACATCGAGATCGGGGGCGGGCTGCCGATGCCGGGCATCGGCGAATTCCACGGCACGTGCACGCGGGCCGAAGGGTACGGCCTGCCGCTGAAGAAAGCGATCTACGAGGAATACGGCACCTGGGTCGGCCTCGCCGGGCGCGGCGAGATGATCCCCAACGAGCGCACCTGGTGCGAGATCGATCCTGACGTGGTCGACCGCTGGGGCATTCCCGTGCTGCGCTTCCATTTCCAGTGGGGCGAGGCGGAGATGAAGCAGGCGCGGCACATGTACGACACCTTCAAATCCATTCTCGAAACCATGGGCGGCAAGGTGTACGAGCCGTACCACCCGGAGGTCGGCGAAGGCATCTCCATCGGCGGCACGATCATTCACGAAGTGGGCACGACGCGCATGGGCGACGACCCGAAGACGTCGGTGCTCAACAAGTACTCACAGGCGCATGAAGTGAAAAACCTGTTCGTGGCCGACGGTGGCTCGTTCGTCAGCAATTCCGACAAGAACCCCACGCTGACCATCGTCGCGCTGGCGTGGCGCGCCGCTGAATACATGGCTGAAGAGATGAGGAAAGGCAATGTCTAAGAGCCCGCTTTCCCGCCGCGACGTGCTGCGCAATATCGCGCTGGCGACCGTATCCGGGACGTTCATTCCGGCGATGGGCCAGCACGTTCATCAGATGGCGGCGGAAGATGCCGCCGCAACCGGAACATACACGCCGAAGCTGCTGAACGACCACGAGTACCGCACGCTGCAGCGTCTGGCGGACCTGATCATCCCCGACGAACCGGGCTCGCCCGGCGCGCTTCATGCGCGAGCCGCGGACTGGATCGATCTGATGTGCAGCGTGAACGAGAAACTTGCCGACATCTACACCGGCGGAATCGCGTGGCTCGACCGGGCCATCCGCCAGCGCGATCAGGTGGACTTCGTATCCGCATCTCCGGCGCAGCAGACGGCCATGCTCGACCTGATCGCCTACCGCAAGAACGAAACGCCCGAGCTCGGCCCGGGGATTCGCTTCTTCTCCTGGGCGCGCAGGATGGTGGTGGACGCCTACTACACGCATCCCGAAGGCGTGAAGGCGGTCGGCTACATGGGCAATAAGGCGCAGTCGCAGTTCTTCGTTCCCGCCGAGAGCCTGGATTACGTTCTGAAACGCAGCCCGGTGTGAGAGTGCGCCGCGCGGCCGCGCGCGATCTGCCCGTCGTTCTCGAAATCGAGCGCGCCTGCTTCGGGCGCGACGCCTGGCCGGAGCGCCTGTTCCGCGAGTATCTGGAAGCCTGTCCGGGTTTGTTCCTAATCGCCGGGCGAGCCGGCTATGCAGTCGCATACATTCGCCGCAATCAGGGCGAAATCGAATCCATTGCAGTGCACCCGCACTTCATGCGGCGGGGCATCGGCGCCGCTCTGATGCGCTTCATCCTTAGTTCGCTGAAGCGCCGAGGGATTCCCGGCGCGGCGCTGATGGTGGCGACGCGGAACAAGAACGCGATCACCTTCTATCGCAGCTTCGGATTCCGCCGGACCCGCACGATTCCCGACTACTATGGCCGCAACCGGCCGGCCTGGCGCATGCGCCTGGACCTCAGGGCTGAACGGAATCAATGACCCTGAAGAGGCGCAAGAGGAATGCGCTTGCCCACCACCGAATCGAACGCGGCGAGCGTGGCCGAAACGCGTCCGGAATAGAGCTGGAACCAGGTCTTTCCTTCGCTCAGCAGATTCTCCACCGAGTAGTAATCCATTACCGGCAGGTCGATGGTTACGTGCACCCGGCGGTTCGACAGGTTAAGGATGACCAGGATCTCTTCATCGCCCTTCTTCCGCAGGAAGCTGAGGACGCTGTCCGGCTCGCTGTTGTTGATCCAGATCACTTCGCCTGAAGTCAGCGCCGGATGCGTGGCGCGCATCTGAAACAGCCGTTTGTATTCGGCCCTTGTGCTGGTAATGGCTTTCTGCGCGCCCATGGCGCCCGGCGCGGTCCAGTGGATGGGCATGGGAGTAATCCAGTAAGTGGGCGTGCAGTCATCGATCTCCTGGCCGTTATAGATGAAGGGAATGCCGTCGAGGGTGAAGTCGAGGATCTGCGCGGCCATGGCGCCTTTGTCGCCGAACTCCAGCACCGCGCGGCGCCAGTCGTGGTTGTCGTCGAAGTGGAGAAGGCGCGCGCCATGCGGCATGGTGCGATTCATCTCTTCCCACTGGCGGCGGACAGCCAGCGCCGGTTCGCCGTCGCGAATGACGGAGCGCAGCGCGAGATAGTACTGGAAGTTGTAATTGATATCGAAGGCGCGAAGCTGGTCGTCGGGACGGTCGGCTTCGGACAACAGAATGACGTTCCGGTTCACCTTGTCCAGCTCCGAGCGCGCCTGTTCCCAAAAGCTCACCGGCACTCCGGCGCCGACGTCGCACCGGAAGCCGTCGATGGAGAAATCGCGGACCCAGTGGACGAGGCTGTCGATGAGGTAGCGGCGCACCTCCGCATTCTTGAAATCCGGCAGCGGCTGCGGCCAGAAGCCGCGCGCGATCTTACCGTCGTGAGTTTTCACGAACCAGTCCGGGTGCGCGCGCATCACGCTGTCCGGCGCGGTGTGGTAGTAGACGATGTCGAGCATGACCTTCAGGCCGAGCTCATGCGCGGCGGTGACGAAATCGTGCAGGTCCTGCTCGGTTCCGTATTGGGGGTCGATGGCGTTGTAGTCGGCGATGCTGTACGGGGATGCGTGGGGCGCCGACGAGCGTTTCGCGATGGGACCGAGATAGAGAACGGACGCGCCGAGGTCGGCGACGGATGCAAGATGTGGAATTGCGCCGCGCAGCGTGCCCTCGGCGCTGAACGCGTTGAGCCAGACTTCGTAGATGGTGAGCCGGTTCATCCAGTCCGGCTCCGGGCGCGCTTCGCGCGAGCCGAAGGAGAGGTCCTGCGGGCGCGCGAGGACGGCCAGCAATAGCGGGAGTACGAGCTTACGCATGAGCCAAAGGCCATTCTATTGTGTGGTGTAGGCTCGCAAACATTCGGCGCCCGGGCAGGCGGAGTTGGACAATGTCCTGAAATGCAGATTGTGGTGCGAGCGTTTCGCTTGCACGCATTCATGGGCGGCAGGCCCTCGGCCTGCGGGGGGCTCTCAGCCCGCCATGTGCAAGCCTAAGGCTTGCACTACAAATCTTCCTCTTGCGCTTCGACAGGAGCTGCTGTATGCTCTCATGTAGAAGCAGAAGGGGAGCACATGGCCATCGATCTTCCGCAGGGCACCCTCGACCTCCTGATCCTGCGCACGCTCGCGCTGGAGCCGCAGCACGGGTGGGGGATCTCCGAACGGCTGCAGCAAACCTCCAGCGACCAGCTGCGCATCCAGCAGGGCTCGCTCTACCCCGCCCTGCATCGCCTGGAGCGCCGCGGCTGGATCAAAGCGCGCTGGGGCGCGTCGGAGAATAACCGGCGCGCGAAATATTACGAGCTGACGAAGACCGGCCGCCGGCAGCTCGAACTGGAAAAAGACGCGTGGCAGCGGCTCACCGCCGCAGTGGCGCAGGTTCTGGCGGACCTGCCGTGATTGCCGACCTGCTGTTTCGTGTGCGAGCGCTCTTCCGGCGCGGCGCGGTGGAGGCCGAGATGGAAGACGAGCTGCGCTTCCACCGGGAGCGTCAGCTTGCGAAGCTCGTGAACTCCGGGATGAGCGCGGCCGAAGCGCGCCGGCGCGTGCAGATGGACTTCGGCGGCCTCGATCAGGTCAGGGAGGAATGCCGTGACGCGCGCGGCGCGCGCCTGATTGAAATCGCAGCGCAGGATCTTCGCTACGGCTTTCGCGTGCTGCGAAAATCGCCCGGCTTTACTGTGGTCGCGCTGCTGACGCTGGCGATCGGCATCGGGGCCAACACCGCGATTTTCTCGGTCCTCTATGGCGTGCTGCTTCGGCCGCTTCCGTACAGCGATGCCTCGCGGCTGATCGTTATGAACGAAACGACGCCGAAGGTGGGGCTGGTAAGCGTCTCTATCCCGAACTTTCTGGACTGGCGCGCACAGAGCCATTCGTTCGCGGGAATGGCAGCCGTGAACGACGTGGGGTTCAACCTTTCGGGGTTGAACGGCCCGCCGGAGAACGTCACGGGCGAAGCGGTCTCGCCGAACTTTCTATCCCTGCTCGGCGCGCACCCATTCCTCGGGCGCGATTTCTATCCCGCCGAAGAGAAGCCCGGAGCCGCGCCCGTGGTGCTGCTCAGTTATCAGCTCTGGCAATCGCACTTCGGCGCTGATCGGAATGTGATGGGCCGGACCGTCACGCTCGACGGCCGAGCATTCACGATCATCGGAGTGCTACCGCCCGAGTTTCGCTGGCTCCAAAAGGTGGACGTGCTGGAGCCGATCGGCACGTGGGCGGCCGGCAACTCCGGCTACAGCGAGCGCGGCGAGCGGGGCGATACCGTCGTGATCGGGCGGCTTGCCGCCGGCGTCAGTCTGGCGCGTGCGCGAGCCGAAATGGAAGGAATCGCGTCGCGCCTGGCCACCGCGTGGCCGGCCACCAATGACCAGTGCGGGGTTGCGCTGCAGCCGGTCCGCGACGTGTTTGTCAGCGGGATTCGCGAGTCGCTGATGGTGCTGTTTCGCGCCGTTACCTTTGTGCTTCTCATCGCCTGCGCCAATGTGGCCAACCTTTTCCTCATGCGGGGCGTGAACCGCGCGCGCGAGATGACCCTGCGCGTCGCCATCGGCGCAAGCCGCCGGCGCATCGTCGCGCAGATGCTTGCGGAGAGCTTTATTCTGACTATCTTCGGCGGCCTCGCCGGCATCGCGCTTGCGGCAGCCGCGGTTCAGGGCATCGCCGCGCTGATTCCCGCCGATGTCCTCGCCGGCGCGACCGTCGAACTGAACGGCCCGGCATTCCTGTTCACCGCGACCGTCGTAATCCTGGCGGCGTTCCTGTTCGGCATGCTGCCGGCCCTGAATGCAACCAGAACCGGCGCGCACGCGAAGCTGCGCGAAGGCGGCAGAACATCCAGCATGGGCGGCGGGCAGAGCCGCTGGCGCAGCGCTCTGGTCATGGCCGAAGTCTCAATGGCGCTTGTTCTGCTGGTGGGGGCGGGCCTCATGATGAAGAGCCTCTACCGCCTGCTCTCGGTGGATCCGGGCATCCGCACCGAGCGCGTGGTCACCATGCAGCTCAGCCTACGCACCGCGCAATACGACAAAAACCCGGCGATTCTCAATTTCTGGCAGGGGCTGCTGGATCGCGTACGGGTTCTGCCCGGAGTGCAGGCTGTTGCCCTGGCCAGCGGCGTTCCACTTATGGACGATCACTGGCGCACCGACATCCTGATCGAGGGCATGGCCCTGCCGAAGCCCGGCAGCTTTCCGCATCCCGATGTGCACATCGTCAGCCCCGGATACTTCGATGCCCTGGGCGTCCGGCTGCTGCGCGGCCGCGTCTTCACGGGGACGGATAACGAGACCAGCCCCCGCGTGGCGCTCATCAACGCGCGGCTGGCGCGCGAGTATTTTGGAACAGCCGATCCAGTGGGCCGGCGATTCATGTTCGGACACGAATCCTCGAAACAACATCCGCCGCGCTGGGTGACGATCGAGGGGGTAGTTGGCGATACCAAAATGTACGGGCTGGAGAATCCATCGCGGCTGGAAGTGTACATTCCGTTCCGGCAGCTGGTGACCGGGTCCATGAGGCTGGTGGTGAAATCGGCGGTGGATCCGGCGGCGCTGGTTCCCGCGGTCCGCCGCGCCGTCGCTTCCATCGACAAGGATCAGCCGGTATTCGGCGTTGTGACGATGCAGCAGGTGGTGCGCGAATCCGTGTTCGCGCGGCGCATTACCTTCATCGTCCTGGGCTGGTTCAGCGCGATCGCGCTGCTGCTGGCGGCCATCGGCATCTACGGCGTGATCTCTTACTCGGTGGCGCAGCGCACGCAGGAGATCGGTATCCGTATGGCGCTCGGGGCGCGGCCGGGAGCGGTTCTGCGCCTGATCATGGGGGAAGGCGCGAAGCTGGTGGGCGCGGGCGTCGTGATTGGGCTCGTGGCGTCGCTGGGCCTCAGCCGGCTGATCGGCAGTCTTCTTTTCTCCACCAGCGCCGCCGATCCCGGCGCGTTCGCCGCCGTGACCGCAACGCTGGTGCTGATTGCCGCCGTGGCATCGGCAATCCCGGCGCGCCGCACGCTGCGCGTCGATCCGATGGCCACCCTGCGCTGGGAATAGACCGCGCAACTGGCAAACCACTTCGGCATCTTCGCTGATATATTCCTGGTGGAGATATCGAATGGCGCGTCATGGTGTGTGTCTCGTCCCGCTGTTTGCGACGGCGGCGGTTCTGTCGACGGCGGCGACCCTGTACCCGGTCGAGGTCCGTGAGACGAAGATCACGATTCCCACCTACCTCGCCGCGGCTCCCGAGCCGAATCCCATGTTTTTCTTCGGGCGCGAATCGCAGGGCGCGCAGGGGCCGGTTTACCCGTACCCCATGTACGACATCCTGACCGGGCGGAAGGTGGACAAGACCTACACGATTGTCTATCTCGAAAACGAATACATCCGCATCGGCATACTGCCCGAGATCGGCGGGCGCATTTTCGAAGGCGTGGACAAGACCAACGGCTACAACTTCATTTATCGCCAGCATGTGATCAAGCCCGCGCTGATCGGGTTGATTGGAGCGTGGATTTCGGGCGGGCTGGAGTGGAACATTCCCCATCACCACCGCGCCAGCACCTTCAATCCCGTGCAGTACAGCGTTGAGGATAACGCCGACGGCAGCCGGACCGTGTGGGTGGGAGAACTGGAAGTGCGGCAGCGCATGCGCTGGGCGGTGGGATATACACTGCGCCCCGGCCGTTCGTATCTGGAAGCGTCGGTGCGGATCCTGAACAGGACGCCGCTGGAGAATTCGATGCTCTGCTTCGCGAACCTGGCCGTGCACGCGAACGAGAACTACCAGGTGATATTTCCGCCCGGGACGCAGTTCGGCACGTATCACGGGAAACGCGAGTTCACGGCCTGGCCCGTTTCCACATCGAAGTACGCCGGAGCGGATTTCAGCCGCGGTGTGGATATCAGCTGGTATCGAAATCACGTGCAGGCCAACTCGGTGTTTGCGTGGAATTACGAGGACGATTTCTTCGCCGGTTACGACCATGGCCGGGAGGCCGGGACCATGTCCGTCGCCGATCACAACATTGCGCCCGGCAAGAAGTTCTGGACGTGGGGCAATGGTCCGTTCGGCCGCACGTGGGACAAAATTCTGACGGACGAGGACGGTCCTTATCTGGAGCTGATGACCGGCGCCTATTCGGACAATCAGCCGGACTACAGCTGGCTGGCGCCATACGAGACGCGATCGTTCGCGCTGAACTGGTATCCGTTCCGCGGCATCGGCGGCGTGAAGAAGGCGAATCTCGAAGCCGCGGTGAATCTCGAGGTCGCCGGCACAGACGCGAAGGTCGGGTTTTATACGACCGCGGCTCATCCTGCTGCCGAGGTATTGCTGAAAGCGGGCGAGCGGGTGCTGCTGCGGGAGACCGTGGGCATTAATCCCGCGACGCCGTTCGTTCGGCGGGTGGCGCTTCCCTCCGGTATCGATGAACACGATCTCACGGCATCGCTGTCGGATGCGGGCCGGGAACTGGTGTCGTACACTCCGGTACGGCTCGAGGCCCAGGCCGCGCCAACGCCGGTCACGCCTCCTCCCGCGCCCGCCGACGTCGCCAGCAATGAAGAGCTGTACCTGATCGGGCTTCGCGCGGTGCAGTTTCACGACCCGAAGATCGATCCGCTTCTGTACTGGAATGAAGCGCTCCGGCGAGACCCGGGCGACAGCCGCGTGAACACGGAACTCGGCATTCAGGCGCTGCGAAAAGCGCGCTACGCCGAGGCGGAAGCGCACTTCCGGACTGCTCTGCGCCGCGTGACCGATCGATACACGGCGCCGAAGGATTCGGAGGCCTTCTACTACCTGGGCGTTGCGCTGAAGGCCGAGGGAAAGCTCGATGAAGCTTCGGGATCGTTCTTCAGGGCTACATGGAGTCAGGCGTGGAAGGCGCCGGCGTATTACTCGCTGGCGGAGATCGCCACTGGCCGCGGAGACATGAAGGCGGCTCTCGATTTGCTGGATCGGTCGATCGACGCGAACGCGTTGAACATTCGCGCTCTGAACCTGAAGGCGGCGGTGCTTCGGCATCTGGATCGTTCCGACGATGCGCGGCAACTGCTGCTGTCGGCCGCGCACAGAGCCGATCCGCTGGACGTGCGCTCCATGGCGGAGCTTTGGCTGGCGTCGAACAGCAGTGAATCGGCGCAGCGATTCGCGGCGACAGCATCCGCATTCCGCACCACCGCGGAGGAGACCGCGGCGGAGTATCTGGACGCTGGCCTGTGGCAGGACGGAATGAATGCGCTGGGGCCGGTCAGTGCGTCCGCCGGAGACCCGATGCTCGACTATTACCTCGCGTGGTTCGCATCGAAAGTCGGCCGACGGGACCAGGCCGCCGAGTACTACCGGCGCGCGGCGGCCATGCCGCCGGACTACGTCTTCCCGTTTCAGAACGAGGCGATCGACGTTCTCGAGGCCGGGGTGCGGGCGAACGCCGCGGATGCACACGCGCCGTACTATCTGGGCAATCTGCTGTATGACTGGCAGCCGGAGAGAGCGGCGGAGATGTGGCGCGTGTCGGCCCAGCGAGATGCGTCCTTCGCCATCGTTCATCGCAACCTCGCCGTGGCCTACATCCATCAGAAGCCGGCCGCCGACTCCGGCGCCGCGATTGCGGAACTGGAGAAGGCCGTCGGTGCGGACCGCAAATATCCGCTGCATTTCGCCGAACTGGATGAGTTGTATGAGCAGGCCGGGACGCCGGTCTCGAAGCGGCTCGCTCTGCTGGACCGGAATGCGGACATCGTTGCGGCTCGCGACGATTCGGAGAATCGCGCCATTGCGCTGAAGGTGGTGGCCGGTCAGTATGACGAGGCGATCCGCATAATGACCGCACGGCCGTTCGCAGTGGTCGAGGGAACCAATCTCAATGTCGCCGAACACTGGGCGGACGCGCACACCTACCGCGCCCAGAGAGAGATCGATGCAGGCCATTACGCGGATGCGCTGACCGATCTCGGCGCGGCCCTCGCGGTTCCGGCGAACCTGCCGCTCGGTTTCGAGGTGGCGGACAGGAGGAGAGCCGAGGTGGCGTACTGGCGGGGGGTCGCGTACGAACGGTCGGGCAGGCACGGGTCCGCGGTCGAAAACTGGCGCCGTGCCGCGGCGGACGAGGCCGATTGCCCGGGCGAATGCGAAGAACTGTTTTATAAGGGTCTGGCGCTCGCGAAAGTCGGCGCGTCCGACGACGCTGCCCGAAAATTTCAGGTGCTGATTTCAGCGGGCGAAAAGATGCTGGACAGTTCGCCGGCCGGGCGAGTGCCGCAGGCCAGAGCGCACGTACTCATTGCGCTGGGCTGTCTGGGGCTTGGGGACGGAGCGCGTTCGCGTGCGGAACTGGAGAAAGCGGTGCAAATCAATCCTGCCGCGATCGGCGCGCCGGATGTGCTCGCTGTCCTGGGCTCACATGGGCGGGGCGATCACGCTGGAATCGATGGAGGCGCGGGGCGGAATCGAACCGCCGAATGACGGTTTTGCAGACCTGTAACGATCGGCATCGCATGCACGACGGCGTTACACTTGAGTCATGTCCCTGCCCGAGGAGCGGATCACGAGGACACCGGATGTATGCGGCGGGAGAGCCCGCATCGCCGGCCACCGCGTTCGCGTCATGGACATCGTCACGTGGCATGAGCATCAGGGCATGACACCCGACGAGATCGTCTCTCACGTTCCCAGCATCACCCTGGCTGATGTTCACGCGGCGCTCGCATACTACTTCGACCACCTCGAAGAGATCCAGCAGGAAATGCGGGAGGAGCGCAGCTTCGCGGAGGACTTTCGTCGAAGCAACCCGTCTCTCGTTGACGCGAAACTCCGGCAGGAGCGTCTCGAGCAGGCATCCTGAGCGTTGCCCATACGCTTCCACCTTGACGAGCACATCTCCACGAGCATCGCTGCCGGCCTGCGGCGACGGAACATTGATGTGACAACTACGACGGAAGCGGGCCTGATTGGCGCTAACGATACGGCACAGCTTGAATTCGCAGCAGCATCACAACGAGTGTTCGTGACCCATGACGATGACTTTCTTCGACTCCATGCGCGAGGGCTGCCTCACGCCGGGATCGCATGTTGCCAGCAACAATCGGTGTCGCTCGGCGGAATGCTTCGCCGCCTGATTTTGATCCACGCCCTTCTGCCCCCCGGAGAGATGGCCGGAAGAGTCGAGTTTCTCTGATGTGTGTGGAGACTTAGCCTTCGGCGTTGAAACAACGCGGCCGCGAGTACGGCGAATAGCGGCGAAGATAAGTTGTTGGAACTGGAGGCGCGGGGCGGTATCGAACCGCCGAATAAGGGTTTTCCAGACCTGTAACGCTTTCTTGAAAGCAACCCGTCTCTTGTTGACGCGAAACTCCGGCAGGAGCGTCTCGAGCCGGCATCCTGAGCGTTGCCCATCCGCAGTTCCATGTCGCCGTCGAGGTTCCGCTTCGGCGTGCGCGTCGTCGTCGACGGGGAGTGGGGCTCTGCCGCTTCACCGAACGTCGGTGCGCCGGAGATCGCTCGCATAGCCGGCCGCGCTCGCCGCAGCCGCCGGGAAGTCAGGAAAGAGCCGAGGATTCTGCGTTGCGCAGGCTTCGACGCCGGTGGTCCCGGTTTCATCACCAAACGCAGGTGGCGAGAATCCGCGGACGGCCCGAAACACGATTCACCACAGGAACAGACAGCACGATTTGCAGGTTCTTCTTCTGCCAGGCAGGAGGGAGCCGCCTGGCGGCATCCGCGAAGTAATCCGGATTGCTGAGGAACTCGCCGGCCGCGATGGTGCCGTATTGCGTGAGGCCGGCGGCAACAACGATTTGCCGGTCCGTCGCCGGGTCGAGCATACGCGACACGATCGCGTAATCGATGGGCACGTCCCACTCCGGCCAGGCGTTCGTCACCTTCCACTCGCGGTTCTCCGGATGCTGGCGGTCGACCACCCTGTCAATGTTATGTTCCCGGTCCTTTTCAAACGCGAATCGCATCTGGCTGGCGGTGCGGAGGGTCCACACGTTATCGAACGCTCCGATGAGTACGGCCGGGCCATCGCGCAGATCCGCAAATGACGTGGCCCGCTCGGCCCGGATCCGGTAAGGCTTGCGAAATCGCTCCAGTAAAGAGGTCAGGCGAACGAGACAGACCGCGTCCTCCAGCGCTACATAACGATCCCGCAGCAGGACAAGATCGCCCCGAAGGGCCTGCTCGCCAGGCGCAACGGACTGTCCTGGCAACACACCTTCAATTGCATCCTGGGCATACACGGATCGTGGATTGTACGCCGCCTGCAGACCCAGGGAGACCAGAACCGGACCGGGAGCTTTCAGGACCGGTTCCCAGAAACGGTCGAGGTCGGAACGGCTCCAGACCGGCGACAGCAGCTTCAGAGCAACGACCAGAACCCCTGCCGCGGCAATCGTCGCGAGCGTCGGCACATACCATCTGCGTGGATGCCGAACCGGAGCGATTGCCGGCTCCCGGGCTGGCGCGAAGTCGAACTCGGGGACGTAGGACCGGGAAGGCAACTCGATCTGAACGTCCGATTCGTGCCCGTTCTCCTGATAATACTGGGCCAGTTTTTTCCTAAGTTCCGCGGCGCTGGTGCGAACTACGGGATCCTGGCTCGTGTCGTAGTCCGGGGATCGGCCGAAGACCTCGATGCCAAGCGTTCTTTCCTTTAAGGAATCGGCGTTGCCTGCCAGTTTTTGCTCGGTAATGCGGCGCAGAAGATTCTGGCAGCGGTGGCTGCTTCGGAACAGAGAGCTACCGAGAATGAGCTCGAGCTCAGCCCGAACCTTCGCGGCCTGGTCCGCCCGCAAAGAGGGGCCTGAAACCGGCAATGGAGCCTTCGCAGACAATGCCCCTTCCCCTGTGACTGGAATGTTACCACAGGAAATCACGGTTTGAACATGTCAGAACAGCGGCGGAATTAACGGCGTAAGTGGCTGGATAAAAAAGCAGAGACATGTTTGCGCCGTAGTGCACTTATGGTGATCCACGAGTCGCTGTACACTTTTCCGCGAACCCGCTCCGGCGTACGTATGTCCGATGTCGCAGCAAGCTCGCGTGGACGGGCGGGACGCGAGGCGACACCTGGTGGTTAGTCTCTCAGCGGTCGTTTGCCGCTGTGCGCGATCGCTGGATCTGCTTCAGTCCGCAAGTGGGAGGACTCATGCGACAGCTCGGTCTGTCAGTCACGTTGTTTTTCCTCGCGAGCGCTGGTGCGTTCGCACAAACCGCGACCATACTGGGCACTGTGACGGACCAGTCGGGGGCCGTAGTGCCTGGTTCAACCGTCACCATCACCAACACCGGCACCAGTATTCAACGCGTCGTCGAAACGAACGCTTCCGGCAATTACCTTGCCGCCGAACTGCCGGTCGGGCTGTATTCTGTCAAGGCGGGAGCGTCGGGCTTCAAGACCTACGAGCGCACCGGCCTCAAGCTCGACTCCAATGCCACCGTCCGCGTGGATGTCGCGCTGGAGGTTGGCGCGATTACGGAGAATGTCGAGGTCGCAGCAACGGCGGTGGCCGTCCAGTCGGACTCCAGTGACATCCACGACACAATGGGAAGCAAGCAGGTGGAGGATCTGGCCATTAACGGCCGCCATATTGCTGCCCTGGCCATCCTGACTCCCGGCGCATCGTCCGACCTGCCGGATTTCAACCTGCCCATCGGCGTAGGCGGCAGCACGAACATCAGCTTTAACGGCGAGCGGCCGGAACACAACGTGTGGATGATCGACGGCGGGGAGAACTACGACCGTGGCTGCGGCGGCTGCGTCACCATGATGCCCTCGGTGGACGCGATATCCGAGTTCACCACCATGACCAGCAACGCCAGCCCCGACTTCGGAATTGGCTCCGGCGGCACAATCAATCTGATTATCAAGTCCGGAACGCGCGATTTCCACGGCACGGCTTATGAGTTGTTCCGCAACGACGCCATGGACGCCAACAACTTCTTTGCTAATGCGAGCGGTTCGCCCAAGCCGGAACTGCGATCCAACATCTTTGGCTACAATATCGGCGGCCCGATCTGGATTCCGAAGGTCTACAACCGGGACAAGAACCGAAGCTTTTTCTTCGTGAACCAGGAGTGGCGCAAGTTCGTGATCGGCGCCCAGACCACCGCTAACGCCATTCCCGCAGCCCAGCGCCAGGGCGATTTCAGCGCCCTCAGCACTCCCGTGCTGGTGCCCAACACCAACGATGCCGCGCAGAACGCCAAGTTCGCGGCCCTCGGGCTGACCCCCGGTCAGCCGTTCCCGGGCAACAAGATTCCGGCCTCCCTGCTCGATCCGAACGCACTCCTGCAGTTGAACTCGGGCGCCTTTCCGCTCCCCAACCTGAGTGGCGACCGCTTCTCCGGATCAGCAGGCGCGCCGACGAACGTGCCGGAGACGATCCTGCGCGTTGACCATTACTTCACCAGCAAGCTCTCGATCATGGGACACTTCGTGCACGATGGCACTGACCAGCACACCAATACGACGCTGTGGACCGGCCAGAGCTATCCGACGCTGTCCACCGATTTCAAAAACCCGTCCTGGAGCGCCGTGGCCAAGCTGACCTGGACCATCAGCCCCTCGCTTCTCAACGAAGCGTCGTACAACATGAACGGGAACAAGATCTACTTAAGCCCGGTCGGTGTTTTTGCCCAACCCTCAGGCTGGAACGTGGTTCCGCTGTTTCCCAGCAATGCGCTGAACCGTATGCCGAATATCTACCTGCAGGGCTCCTACGGAATCAACTACGACAATGGTTCGTGGCCCTGGACCAACGCCGCTTTCGACCACCAGTATCGCGACGACGTGTCCTGGAACCACGGCTCACACAATTTCAGGTTCGGCGCCTCGTACATGCGCTACGCCAAGAACCAGCAGATCTTCGGCCAGACGCAGGGCGCGTACACCTTCGACGGCAGCTTCACCGGCAACGCCGTGGCCGACTGGCTGCTGGGTTATGCCAAGTCGTATAACGAGCTGGACATCCAGGACAAGGGGTACTGGCGGAACAACACTGTTTCGTTTTATGGGACGGACAACTGGCGCGTCAACAAACGGCTGACTCTGAACCTGGGCCTGCGCTATGATTTCATCCCGCACGTGACCGAGTTGCGGAACCGGATGTCGAACTTTTATCCCAACCTCTACAACCCGGCCAATGCCCCCATCTTCAACGCGGATGGGAGTCTCGATCCAAATGGTCCGGGGTTCACCACTGTTGCGGGAGTGCCGCTTTCCAACATCCCGTTCTACATCAATGGGGTGGTTCAGGCGGGCAAGCAGGGGACCTCGAGAGGAATGGTGGACAACGACTACGCCTCGCTCGGGCCGCGCGTCGGTTTCGCCTATGACGTGACGGGCCACGGCAAGACCGTCGTGCGTGGCGGTTTTGGGATATTTTACGAGCGGATTCAGGGCAACGATGTATACAACGGTGGTCCGAACATCCCGTTTTCCTTCAGCCCCAACCTCAACAGCGTTTTCTTCTCCAATCCGAGCATCAGTGTGATCAATGGCCTCGAGGCTGGCCAGCCGATCTTCCCCGCCAGTCTCACCGCCCTTGCGAAGAGCGATTATAAGCTGCCCACCTCCATGCAGTGGAATTTCGGCGTGCAGCATGAACTCACCCGGGGCATGGTGCTGTCGGTGCAGTACGTGGGAAATGGAGACACCCATCAGCGCGACCAGCTGGAACTCAACCCGGTCCCGCTCAGCGATCCCAACCGGCTGGCCATCTCGAAGGGCAAATACAATCCGAATCTGGATCGACCCTACCGCGGCTACAGCAACATCACATATGGGCAGAACGCGAGTAACGTCCACTACGAGGCGCTGCAGGTCAACTACCGCGTTGAGAACCAGCACGGGCTGACCTTACAGGCGGCCTATACGTGGTCGCACAATCTGGGCATCGCGCCCGGTGGCGGGGGCGACTTCAATACCCTGTCGAACCCCTTCAATCGCTATTACGACTACGGCCCGACCGGGCTCGACAGGCGGCAGGTGCTGTCGCTCAACTACATATACGAACTCCCGATATTCAGGGACAACAAGGGCGTGGCCGGTTCGCTTCTGGGCGGCTGGCAGTTCTCCGGCATTACCCTGATTCAGACCGGTAACCCGCAAAACGTCAACCTGAATTATGACAACCTGGGTCTGGGCGGCAACGTAACGGACCGGGCGGATGCCGTGAGTTCCGTGAACTACCCGAAGTCCGTGGACGCGTGGTTCAATACGTCCGCATTCGCCGCGCCCGCGCCACTGGCCTGGGGGACCGCCCCGGAAGGAGCCGTTACCCTGCCGGGCCGCACAAACTTCAACTGGTCGCTGTTCAAAGCTTTCCGGTTTCCTCTGCCGCGCCGTCCGGAAGGCGGGGAGCTGGAGTTCCACGCCGACGCGTTCAATGTTTTCAACCACACCCAGTTCCATGGTGTTGACACTGGCTATGGCGATTCGAACTTCGGCAAGGTCACCAGCGTATACGACCCGCGTGTGCTACAACTAGGGCTGAAATTCCATTTCTGACGGCACACCCTGAAGACAGTGCAGGAGCCAGACGCGTCTGGCTCCTGCTGTTCCTCATCACCGCCGGCGTGCACGCGCAATCGCCGCACTGCACGGCGGCGAATAATGTGGAGGCGCTGGCCAATGTGGGTCTGAAGCTGTCGCGCGAAGGTCACTACGCGGCGGCTTCAGATTGTTACCGCAGGGCTCTGGCTATTAACTCCAGGGTTCCGGAGATTCAACTGAATCTCGGGCTCGCTGAATTCAAACAGGGACATTTCAGGCAAGCGAGCGAGGCCTTTCGTGCTGTCCTGAAGATGCAGCCGGATCATACCCAGGCCCGAATGCTCCTCGGAATGAGCTACTACGGCGCGGGAATGTACAAAGACGCGGCGCAGACACTGACCACAGCCCTGGCCGCCCAGCCGGCCAATTCTGAGCTGCGCTACGTGGTCGCCCAGAGTTGTCTCTGGTCCGCCCGGTACGATTGCGCTTTGAAAGAATTCGAGCAGTTAGCGAGGGAGAAGCCGGAATCTGCGGCGGTGCACATCCTGGTTGCCGAGGCGCTGGACGGGCAGGGTCTGTACAACGAAGCCATAGCAGAGTTGCGGCAGGCGGCCGCCGTCTCCCCCTCCGAACCGAACGTGCATTTTGACCTCGGTTATCTTCTTTGGACGCAGAGGCTCGACGAGGAAGCCGAGCGGGAGTTTCGCCTGGAACTGGCGCACGATCCCTCGCACGCGAAGGCATATGCGTGGCTGGGAGACATCGCCCTCCGCCGGGGCGATGCGCAGGCGGCAAGACCGCTGCTGGAAAAGGCCCTGCAACTGAGCCCTGACATTCGCATCGCACGGCTCGACCTCGGCATCGCGTATATGCAGGCGGGGAGGAACGAGCAGGCCGTAGCGGAACTCCGCGCCGCCGAGCGGCTTGATCCCAAACGTCCCGATGCACACTACCAGCTCGCGCAAATCTACCATCGAATCGGCCGCGACAGCGAAGCGCAGGCGGAACTCGCCGCGGTATCGCACTTACACCAGCAGGAGGGCGAACAGGCGTTGCACGAAGTCTCCAGTCAGCCGCCTGCCTTGCCAGAAGGCGACAAAGCGCCAGCCCGATAACGGCGCGCGGAGCGATGGCGCACGCGGGCGGAACCGATTACCGCAGCGCTCCCGTGTTCCGGTTTGGGTCATCGACGGTCGAGTGCTGGATTGGAGGCTCGTACAGCTTCTTCCCCCTGACCAAATTGACGATCACCCGAACTATGGAGAAGGAAACGAAGGCGAGCGCGCCGAACGGAATCAGGATTGTCGGGTCGCTGGGTAAGATGCTTAGATGATGTCCCATACATTCTGCGGTGTCGGCCGCCGCCGCAGTGCAATTCCCCGCAGGAATCCAGGCTGCTAACCGAAGTTAACCGAGCAGGCCTAAAGATGTCCTAAACGGGACATAAGGATTCGATAAGGATCGAGCCGCCACGCCCGGGGCGGCCCCCGGAACCCGTCCGATTCCTCGGTTCGCTCGCTTCGGCCCACACCGATGTATGAATCGTTCGCAGAGAATGAGTCCAGCCGCCGATTCCGCATCAAAGCATGCCGGAGGCGCACATGTCGATCGTTGCGTGGCTGGTTCTCGGCTTGCTAGCCGGTTTTATCGGTAGTAAGCTCGTCAACAAACAAGGCGAGGGTCTCATCCTCGATATCATTCTGGGCATCGTGGGCGCGTTCGCCGGCGGATTCCTTTTCAGCCTTTTCGGAGCACACGGAGTCACCGGGTTCAACCTTTACAGCCTGGTCGTCGCAGTGGTCGGATCGGTGGTCGTCCTTCT
>DASRCB010000105.1:0-2844 GCA_035653295.1 Bryobacteraceae bacterium | reverse complement strand
TCGACGCCTGGATCAGCATCTCGCTTTCGGTATCGAGGTTGCTCGTGGCTTCGTCCAAGATCAGGATCTGCGGCGCCGCCAGGATCGCGCGCGCGATGGCCAGGCGCTGCTGCTGGCCTCCGGAGAGCTTCACGCCGCGCTCGCCGATGAAGGTATCGTACTGTTCGGGCAACCGGACGATGAACTCGTGGGCATTGGCCCGCCGCGCGGCGTCTTCGATTTCCGCATCCGTGGCATCGTGGCGGCCATAGGCGATGTTGTCGCGCACCGATCCATCGAAGAGGAACACGTCCTGCTGCACCAACGCCAGCAAGCCGCGGTAGGAGCGCAGGCGAAAGTCGCGGATATCGATGCTGTTCAGGAGAATCCGGCCCTTGCTCGGATCGTGAAAGCGCGCCACCAGGTCGGTGACCGTGGTTTTCCCGGCGCCGCTGCGGCCCACCAGGGCAATGACCGAGCCGCCCGCGGCCGTCAGATGGAAGTCGCGAACCACGGGACAGCCCTCGCGGTATTCGAACTCCACGCCTTCGAACCGGATCTCCCGCGCAATCCGCGGCGCTTCGAGTGCGCCGGGCCGATCCGGCTTATCGTGCGGCATCGCCAGGATCTCGAAAACGCGCTCCATGGCGGCCAGCGACCGCTGCAGCTCCGAGAACGTATTGACGATATTCCACACCGGATTCAGCAGCAGAAAAGTGTACCACTGGAACGCCATGATGTCGCCGATCGAGGCTCCGCCCCGCAGATTCAGGTACCCGCCGAACCAGACGATCGCGACATTCACCACGCCCATGATGAGGTTCCACGCGGTCCAGATCACGGTCTCCCGCCGCTGCGCGAACATCTCTTTGCGCAGCACGGTATGGCGGCCCCGCATGAAATCGAGCAGCTCGTTGACTTCGCGGCGGAAGGCGCGCACCACGCGAATGCCCGAGAACGTCTCGCCGACGCGGCCGTCGATCTCCTCGGCGTCCTTGCGCACCGAGCGGTAAATCGGGCGGACGCGCTTGGCGAAGATGAAACTCACCACCATGATCCCTGGGATAATCGCCAGCGCGGTCAGCGCCAGACGCCAGTTCAGCGCGCTCAGAATGCCGATCGCGATGGCCAGGCGGATCACGGAAACCGAAGGCGAGATCAGCGCCATTTGGAGCAGGCCGGTCGTGGTGTCCACGTCGCCCGTGATGCGCGAGAGGATGCCCCCGGTCTTCATGTCCCACAGCTTCGGCATGGGCAGATGAAGCAGGCGCTCGAACAGCGTCCGCCGCAGCGAGAGCGTGATCTGGTTATTCATGAGCCGCTGGCGATACTCACGCAGCGCGCTGACCAGATTGGACGCTCCCACCAGGCCGAGAAACAAGGCGCCCGCGCCGTTCACCAGGCGCAGCCGGGCGGCGCGGTCAAGGCGCGGGTTCAGCAGCACCCGGTCCACGATGAAGCGCATGAACAGCGGCTCGATCATCTGCAGACCGGCCGCGATCAGGGCGAGCAGGAACAGCCCGCAGACCGCATAGCGGTAAGGCCAGAGCCAACGGACGTATTCTCCGAGGTATTCGCGGCGCTTGCGGCGATCCGCCGGCGGCTGTTCGCCGGGCTTGTGCCCCTGCGTTACTTCATCGAGACGGCGCTTCCGGTAGTCCTCGACGAAGGCTCGGTAGCGTTGCCGGGAAGAACGGGGGCGCTTCATAATGGGTTGCGGCCAGCATAACAGACGCGCTGGCGAACGTTGGTGTTCCCTCGCTCACGGCTTCCGGGCCTCCGCTACACTTGGATCATGAAAGTTGCCTGCTGGGTGCTCGCCGCCTGCACATTGCACGCGCAGGCGATCAGCGAATGGGCTTTCAGCGGCCCGGATCATCGTCTGCACTACCGGCCCGATTCCCACGGGAACACCATTATGGATTTCTCGGCGGCGGGATACCGCGGGGGCGGGGCGAAGCTGCCATCGGCCGCGGTGTCCCAGCGCCTCACACCCGCACCCGGCGACAACACGGCGCGGATTCAGGCGGCTCTCGACCAGGCGGCGGGCGCGGTGGTGCTGGCTGCCGGAGACTACGACATTGCGGGAACCCTGACCATCGCGCGCAGCGGCGTCGTGCTCCGCGGCGAGCCGGGCGCTACCATCCGGCTCATCGGCAAGCCGCACCGGTTTCTGGAAATCCATGGCTCGGGTACATGGCACGAAGAGGGCGCTGCCGCGCCGGTGCTGGATGCTTATGTGCCATCCGGCGCCGCTTCGTTCCGAGTTCGCGGCGCCTCGGCGTTCCACCCCGGCGACCGCGTACTGGTGCTCCATCCCGTGACCGCGGAATGGATCCATTTCATGGGTATGGACACGTTAATCCGCGACGGCAAACCGCAGACGTGGATTCGCCCGGGCAGCGTGATCCGCACGGACCGTGTGGTCGATTCCGTGGACGGCGATCGCATCACACTCGACGTTCCGTTGAGTGATGCACTGGATTCCCGTTTCACCGCGGCATCCCTTGTCCGCTACAGCTTTCCCGGACGGATCACGGAAGCCGGCGTCGAAGGGCTGCGCATCGTGGCTCCGTTTGAAGACGTCCCGATCTCGGAACCGCAATTTACCGCACTTCGCATGGACGCCGTAGAGGACGGATGGGCCCGCGATCTCGAGATCCAGGAGACGCAGAACGGCATCGTGATCGGCCCGGGCGCAAAGCGCGTCACGTTGGCCAATGTGCGCGTCACACATTCGCAGCCCCACTCGGGCTCGGCCGCGCCGGCCGATTTTTCCCTGCAGGGGACCCAGATTCTGCTTGACCGCTGCCGCGTCGCCGGGGAAGGCACATGGCCGGTGGTCACGCAGGCCGAAGTGACGGG
>DASRCB010000104.1:0-5395 GCA_035653295.1 Bryobacteraceae bacterium | reverse complement strand
GATCTCGAAGCGCATCGACTCGATCATCTCCGGCACGCGCTGCTCGACCTGCCGTCCCCAGAACGCCGGCGCGATGCTGCTGGCGACCTTGTACGCCGCGTTGAACAGCGCCGTGTTCTGGCCGATCAGCACCAGCGCCAGCCGGCCGCGCGGCCGCAGGATGCGGCGGAATTCGCCGAGCGTGCTCACGATGTCCTCCGCCGAAAGCAGCTCCAGCATGTAGCAGCAGAAGATCGTATCGAACGATTCGTTGCGGAACGGCATCTGCCTCGCGTCCACCGCCTGGCAATGCGCGCGCGCTCCGGGGAATCGCCGCCGCGCCAGGCGCTGCGTCCGCGCCGCCATGTTGGGCGAAAGATCGAGGCCGATCGTCGAGCCCCGCGCGTTGGCGCGCACCAGCCGCTGGAACATCTCGCCCGAGCCGGTCGCCACCTCCAGCACCCGCATGCCGTCGCGCATCTCGGAGATCTCGAGCGCGCAGCGGTGCGCGCGCGAGTGAAACAGCATGGTCGATAACGGGTAGACCGCCGCCACGCGATCGTAGAAGCGGCGGGTGCGTCCGGCCAGCGTGGCCGGCAGCCCGAATGCGGGCAGCCTCTCGGCGAATTCGTCCAGTCTGCTCAAAATATCTCCTCTTCCAACGGCATATACGATCGTTCTCTGTAAACCATCACGGGCGGCTCCTGCGCCGGTTCGCGGTTCATCCGGCCGCCGCCAGGTCCGTCTGCAGCTCCGGAACTTCGATCTGGATTCGGGTGCCGTGGCCGGCCTGGCTGTCGATCCACATCCGGTACTGGTTGCCGAAAAGCACCTTCAGCCGCTCGTTGACGTTGCTCACTCCGATGCCGCGGTCGAGCAGCGTGGCCAGTTTCGATTCCGCGATTCCGGTGCCGTCGTCCTCCACCAGCACGCTCAGTTTGGCCTCCGCGCGGCGCGTGCGGATGCGGATGGTCCCGCCCTCCACCTTGCTGCTCAGCCCATGCTTGATACAATTTTCCACCAGCGGCTGCAGGAGCATGCTGGGCACCAGCATGTCCAGCGTGTCCTCCGCCACATCCTTCTCGAACACCAGCTTGTCGCCGAAACGCATCACTTCGATCGAAAGATAATCCTCGATGAAGCTCAGCTCGTCCCGCAGCGTGCTGAAATGCTCATGCTTGCGCAGCAGCCGCCGCAGCACCGCGGAGAGTTTCCCCACCATGAGCCGCGCCTGGTCCGGATTGGTGCGGATCAGCGAGGAGACCGAGTTCAGCGTATTGAACAGAAAATGCGGATTGATCTGGCTGGTCAGCGCCGCCAGCCGCGCCTCCGCCAGCAGCCGCTCCTGCTCCTCCAGTTTCTTCTCGTTCCGCATGCTGTTCCAGATTTTGAGTGGGATGAAAATCGCGAACACCGTGGCCAGGTACTGCGCCGCGGTGGCCAGCGCCCCGTGACCGGCGCCTTCCACCGGCCAGCGGTGCAATCCCTGCCGCACCGCTTCGGCCAGCAGGATGCCCACGAAGAACAGCAAGTGGAACGAGGCGCGCCGGTAATACCGGCTTTCCTTGAAGAAGCGGTAAATGCTGAGGTCGAAGAAGGAAAAACGCCAGATCTCCTCCGGGTCGGGCGCCAGATCGCGCAGCAGGCCGCCAAAGACCCCGATGCCCGCCAGCACCGGCAGCGCCACATGGTCGCCCGGCACGGCCGGGAGCGAAATCAGGATGCCGGAAAGCAGCCCGGTAACGTAGCCGCCGATCAGGCCCGCGAGCAGGCTGCCCTCCAGCCCGAGATTGGCGACTTTGTAGTTCGGCAGGAAAACGCCGGTCGCCACGCTCGCGCCGAACACCACCGCAAGCCAAAGCGAAAGCGCCACCCGCTGATGCAGTGTCCGGTTCTCCAGCATCAGCAACGATTTGAATGGATTGAAGCGGGCGAGGATGCTCGCGATCGAGGCCATCACGCCGAGCTTCAGCAGCAGCGGTACCGGGTAGTAGTCCGGCATTCGGGTCCGGCTGCCATTATAATAAGAAAAGCCCTCAGCATTCAGCATTTAGCGCCGGAGCCGCCGTCGCAGTGTACGCTCGCTGGCGCGCCTGGCCGAAGGTTGAGTGCGGATCGCCCATGAGTCATCTGCCGCCCCCCGGTCTCGAAAAAGTCGCCGAAGCCAGCCTGCCCACCGAATTCGGAGTCTTTCGCATCTTCGGCTTCCGCATGCAGTTTCCGGAAGGCCGCGCCGAAGAGGCGGTCGCGCTCGTCATGGGCGATCTCGCCGCGGGCCCGCCGGCGCTCGTGCGCATCCACTCCCAGTGCCTGACTGGCGACGTGTTCCATAGCCTGCGCTGCGATTGCCGTGCGCAGCTCGAAATCGCGCTCCAGACCATCGCCCGCGAAGGCCGCGGCCTGCTCATTTACGAGAACCAGGAAGGGCGCGGCATCGGGCTGCTCAATAAGCTCCGCGCCTACGAGCTGCAGGATCGCGGCGCCGATACGGTCGAGGCCAACCAGCGCCTCGGCTTCGACTCCGACCTGCGCAGTTATGGGCTGCCCGGCGCCATCCTGCGCTATTTCGGCTTGCAGTCGATCCGCCTGCTCTCGAATAACCCCGAGAAGGTCCGCGCCGTCGAAGAGGCCGGCATCGCAGTTGCCGAGCGCCTCCCCTGCATCGCCGACGCCGTCGGCACGCGGGAAAAGTACCTGCTGACGAAAAAACAGAAGATGGGGCACCTGCTTTAGCGGGGCCCCCCAATGTCCCGGTCCCCTGACCGCTGATCCCGACCCCGGTCCCCATGCCAGTGCCTTTTTTTCCGCAGAATCCGCCCTTCGGCTGTCTGTATCCTCAGTGAATTCTCGTGCGTCTCTAGAATTCTCCACACGTGATGCCGATTAGCGGATTACACTTGGTTTCAGGCATGAGATTCGCGATCCTGTGGTTGCTGACCCTCGCGCCGCTGGGGCAGGCAGGTCCGGCGGATTACTTTGTGCCGTCGCACCGCGTCGCCGGGATCGGCGTCGGGCGCGACGATCTCTCGGCGGATGTGCTCGCCGCACTGACGGATCTGATGATCCAGTCCCAGACGTTCGCCATCCTGCGCGAGCAGGAGGCGCTGCCCGGCGCGCGCCGCATCACCAGCAACGCGAAGCTTCAAGCGCTGTTCCAGTCGGCGGCTGAGCAGAGCGGTCTGCCGGCTTCGCTCCTCGAAGCCATCGCCTATCTCGAAAGCTGGGGCGACGCCAAAGCGGAGAGCCCCGCCGGCCCGCGCGGCATCATGCAGATTTCCGCAGCGACGGCGCGCGCCATGGGCCTGCGCGTTATCGTGGCCACGCGGTACCGCCTCACCCGCGAGCGCGCCGCCGTTTCGGGCAGCGGCAAAAGGACGCGCTACAGGACCGTCACGCGCCGCATCCCGTACATCGTCACGGTCCGGGACGACCGCATGTATCCCGAGCGGGCCATTCCGGCCGCCGCCCGGTACATCGCCGGCATGGAGCAGAAATACGGCGGCCGCGACTGGGCCATCTTCGCGTACCACTGCGGCCAGGGCTGCGTCGCCGAGATGATGGACCTCACGCGCAAGGCGCGCGGCATTCCGCCCGGCGAAATCACCGTGCCGCGCATGTTCTTCTCCTGCAGCCCGGTCTGGAACCGCGAGCTGTACCAGGCCATCTGGCAGCAGATGCAGCGTGACTGGTCGCCCACGTATTACTTCCGCGTCCTGCGCGCCCAGCAGTTGCTCGCGCTCTACCGGCGCGATCCCGAGGAATTCGGCCGCCTCGCCGAGGAATACCGCGGCGATTACGCCCCCGGTACGCGTCCGCAGCACCGCCTCGCCGTCTGGCTGAAGCACGACGACCTCATCTTCCAGAACATCGACGATATCCGCAGCGACGCCGGCCGGAAGCTCGTGCGCGCCATCGACCGGCCCGAGTACTTCGGCTACACGCTACGCCTCACGCCGGATACGCCCGCCGATCTCGATACCTTCGCCGAGGCCTCGCCCGCCGCGCTCGGGGCGCTCTCCTATATCGCCTTCGAAACGCGCCGCCTCTACGCCGAGCTGAAGCCGGATCAGCCCTTCCAGCCGCTGCCGGTCAGTTCGCTCGTCGAGCCCGCGGCGTTCCTGAAGGTGTCCGCCCAGGCGCGCCAGAAGGAGGCGCTCTCCCACACCTCCGGCCAGGTCTTCGATATCGACTACTCGGACCTGCCGCCCTCGGAAGTCGAATGCCTGCGCTTCGTGCTGGAGGACCTCGGCTGGGAAGGCTATCTCGGCTTCATCGAGGACGGCATCGCCAGCCTGCATATCGGCCCGTCGCCCGAAAGCCGCGACTTCTTCAGCAGCGTGTTTCAGGAAGAGCTCGCCAAGAACGCGGACGAGACCGCCGCGCGATAGCTGACCCGCCTCGCCACAGCCGGCACGTGCAGGATAGAGTGCTGCTGCCCGCGTCAGCGGATCAGGTGCGCGGCGATGAACGCCCCCACGTACGCCGCCACGCTCATATACGTAAACTGGAAAGCCGGCCATTTCCATCCGCCGGTCTCGCGCCGCACTACCGCGATCGTCGAGATGCACTGCATGGCGAAGGCAAAGAACACCAGCAGCGCGAAGGCGCCCCCGGGCGTCAGGTCGTGGTGCAGCGCCGCTTGCAATCCGGGGGAGTTCTCATCGCCTTCCATGCCGTAAATCGTTCCCAGCGTGGCGATGATCGTCTCCCGCGCCGCGAGCGACGTGATCAGCCCGATTCCGATCTTCCAGTTGAATCCCAGCGGCTTGATGACCGGCTCGATGGTCCGTCCCACTGCTCCGGCCAGGCTGTCGGCGATCTCGGGCGCGTGGCCGTTGTGGGCCGGCACCTTCGCCATCCCCCACAGCAGCACCGTGACCAGCAGGATCACCGTACCCGCGCGCCGCAGGAACACCTTCGAGCGGTCGAGCAGCCGCAGCCCGATCGACTGCACAGTCGGCCAGCGGTAGGACGGCATCTCCAGCAGGAACGGCGTCCGCCCGCTCTTCAGCACGGAGGACTTCAGCACCCTCGCCGTCGCCACCGCCATCGCGAACCCCAGCGCGTACAGCCCGACCATCGCCGCCGTCCGCGTGCTCAGAAACGCGCCTACGAGCGGCTGGTTCGGGATGAATGCCGCGATGATCAGGGCGTAGACCGGCAGCCGCGCCGAGCACGTCATAAACGGCGCGATCAGAATCGTCGCGATGCGGTCGCGCTTGTTTTCGATGGTGCGGGTAGCGAGAATCGCCGGCACGGCGCACGCGTACGCCGAGAGCAGCGGGATGAACGATTTTCCCTGCAGTCCGACGCGGGCCATGGTGCGGTCGGCGATCAGGGCCGCGCGCGCCAGGTATTCGGAGTCTTCTAGAATCCCAATAAACAGGAACAGCAGCAGGATCTGCGGCAGAAAGAC
>DASRCB010000103.1:0-10285 GCA_035653295.1 Bryobacteraceae bacterium | reverse complement strand
CGCTGTGGTCTTCTTGGTGCGCCAGCCATTCGCATTGGCGCCATCCGCGATTTCCGCTGGCGTCTGGGCCTGCGCAAACATCCACTTCACGATTGCCGACTCGGCGGTGTTGGGTTTGAGTTGCTTTGAGCGCGGATCGGCGTCGTAGCCGAACGGCAGCGCGCCGGCGATCCGCAACCCCCGAGCTTTCAGGCGAGCACGTGAATCAGCGATTCTCCCCGCGATCAACTCGCGCTCGAATTCGGCGAATGACGCCAGTATGTTCAGCATGAAGCCGTCCTGGGCGCTCCCGCCGAGTTCCGGGGCGGTGACAACAACCAGGCCTACGCCGAACTTCCGGAACTCACGAAGGAGATCGGAGCACGCGAAAACACTGCGGGCGAGCCGATCCAAGCGGTGGATGACTACCCGATCGACACAGCGGTCGCGCACCAGAGCCAACAACCTCTGGAGTGCTGGGCGGTCGGTCGTTGCGCCGGAATACCCGTCGTCATCGAAGCGTTCGGGGAGCAGCAGCCAGCCGACGGACCGCTGCGATCGCACGTAGGACTCGCACAGCTCGAACTGGACCTCGCACGAGGAAAGGTCGTCGCCGGACGTAACCGATTGTCGGGTGTAGATGACACAGCGGACAAGGCGACCGCCGGCCAGGAGGAAGTCCGCTAGCGGGTCTCCCATGCGGAACGCGATCTCACGCGACCATGGTAATCCCGCGAATGGTTCGTTTGGAATGGGTCCAGTTTGGACCGCGCTATTAACGGGGCCGTCAACAAAGGCCACCCTGTCAACCCGAGAAACCGGAGAGTCAGCAGCAAAATCCTCGGGCTCCGGGCCGGACCCCAGGGGTCCAGCACGCGACTGCACGACCTCTCATTCAAAACACCTTAGAGGCCGGAAACGGCAAGAACCTGCGCAATGTGTGGGATGGGGATGGTCGGCAGAAGGGCCGTGCGGTCAAGGAATTTGGGGCGTCCAGTTCAAAGGCGAAGACGGTGGCTCCCCGGCATGGATTCGAACCACGATTCACGGCTCCAAAGGCCGCTGTCCTACCATTAGACGACCGGGGACCATTAGGCGGGAATGAACACCCGCCAGTGTAGCATCGGCCCTGCGCCCCGCTCTACCAGTCCGAGTACGGCGTCCCCTCCAGACTATTGCGGTCCGAAGTGCTGCGCACGTCGAAAATGCCAGGATTCTCCGGGTTCATCGCGTTGTCCGGATCCTCCATGATCACCTTCCAGTCCGTCGTCCCCGTGATCGGGTCCACCGGAAGCTGCCGCAGATAACCCTCGCTCACCAGTTCGTCCAGGCTCTGCGGCGCCTTCTGCTTGTCCACCGTGTACTCGTCGATACAGCGCCGGATAGTCATGAGGTTGCTCTTCAGCACCGTCTCTTTCGACCGCGTGATGGCCTTGTTGTAAATCGGAACGGCGATCGAGATCAGCGTGGCGATGATCGCCATCACGATCATCAGCTCGATCAGCGTGAAACCGGCCGCGCGCCGCAGCGCGCTACCACTGCGAATACGGCGTTCCATCGCGCGCTTTCTCCTGGCTCTTGGTGTACACGTCAAATACGTTCTGCCCGCCCCACGCCATCGAATCGGGATCGTCCTGCATGCTGCGCAGGCCCCAGTCCCGCGTGTTGGTCATCGGATCCAGCGGAATCCGCCGCAGAAACTTCTGCTTCTTGTCCACCGATCCGGCCAGCTTCACTCCGTCCACCAGCTGTTGCAGGCTTTCCGGATATCCCTGGCTGTCCAGCTTGCCCGGCACGATCTTCTGCTGGTCGGACATGTCCTTGTATTTATCTATCGCGTGCCGCATCTCCTCCAGCGCGTTCCGCAGCGCGATTTCCTTGTTCCGCCGCACGGTGTAGCGCGCCAGCGGAACCGCCAGCGTGGACAGCACCATCAGGATGGTGAACGCCACAATCAGCTCCACCAGCGTGAAGCCGCGCTGTCCGCGATGTCTGCCTGCCGAATTCATCGGGCCTGAATCGTTACTTTCATTGTCGGCCTGGCCGGTATCTGCATGGGCTCCTGTTTCGAGTTCTTCGGTGCCAGGTCGGTAACGCTGATCGTGGCCGTGCCGGGCGCCAGCGCCGTGAACAGGAATGTAGCCAGCGGCCCGGAGCCCGTAACTCCTCCCGATCCCGGCAGCCGCGACAGACTGATTGTCGCCTCGCCGGCGTCGTTGCGAATGTCGATCGGCGCGCTCAGCTTCGCCGCTTCGCTGGCCAGCAGCTGCCCCGGCGTGATGCTGTTCAGCCGCAGCAGCCTCGGATCCCACTTGATCTTCACCGGAACCGAGAACAGATCCTGCGCGCCCGTGATCTGCAGCGTGGCCATCACCGGGGAGCCTGTCAACACCGACGACTCCGGCACGGCGAACGTTACGTTCGGCTGTCCTCCATTCTCCGCTTGCGGCGCCGGCGGCGGCTGCGTGGCCGGCGGCTGCGGAGGCGCGGCTTCGGGCATCGGCGGCTCAGGCCCCTGCGCCGGGGCCGCGTGGGTCGGCGCAGGGTTTTCCTGTGCCGCCGCCGGCGGCGATTCCTGTGACCCATAACGAAGCTGAACCACCTGCTCCGTCCCCGAGGCCACGCCGCGCAAATCCACGTCCGTCAGGTTCGGCGTCCGCACGATGTGCGGAATCACCGCAATCAGCAACTCCGTGCGGTCCTTCTCCTTGTGACCGCTGCCAAAAAACAGCTGCCCCAGAATCGGAACCGAGTAGATTCCGGGCAGGCCGCTATTGGTGAGCGTGTCCTGCGTGGCCATCAGGCCGCCAAGCAAACTCACCTCGCCGTTTTTCACCCGAAGATCGGTCGAGTTTTTGCGCTGCCCGATTACCGGCTGTGCGAGCCCGCCGAAGTCCACCTCTTTGTCCACTTCGGAGACGTCCACCTCGACGTGCATGGTCACTTCGTTATCGCCGTGGATCCTTGGCTGCAGGGTCAGGTTCACGCCCACATCGGCATACTGAAAACTCGTGGATACCAGCGGACTGATCCCCGCGCCCGCCACCCCGGCGAAGCCTGGCTGATAACTGCCGCTCGCGAATGGAATCTTCTGCCCGATGTTCAGCGTCACCTTGGCGCCGTCCGATGCGCGAACCTCGGGCGACTGCAGGATTCGCGTCTGGCTGTCGTTCATCACCGCCTGCAGCAGCGCGCCGGGCAGCGTGAGTGAGAAATCGTTGGTGCTGATATGCGCAATCTGCGCCAGCGAGATCAGTGGCGAACCCGTGCCCGTGCCGGTTCCCGTCCCTGTACCGGTGCCCGTACCCGTTCCGGTCCCTGTAAGACCGCCGGTTCCGGTACCCGTTCCCGTGCCCGTACCCGTGCCCGTACCCGTACCCGTGCCTGTCCCTGTACCTGTGCCCGTCCCTGTTCCTGTCCCCGTCCCTGTACCGGTCCCCGTTCCCGTCCCCGTGCCGCCGTTGCCGTACAGCAGCGGATTCCGCGGCGTGAAACCAATCGGTATGTTCAGCCCCGTGGCGCCGCCGGGCGACGTCAGACCCATTGCCAGGTCGCGAGTCTTGGAGCTGTTGGCCTGCAGCACGAGCACGTCCACCACCACCTCGGCCTTGGGCTTGTCCATGTCGTGCAGCAGCTTGTCCACTAAATTCAGCTTGTCCACCTCGCAGCGCGCGATCACCGCGTTCAGCGCGTTCGATGTGTACATGCGATGGCAGTCCGTCACCGAACGAACTGCCGTCACAATCTCCTGGAATTCCTGCGCGGTCGTCGGGTTCTGCAAATAAAACACCTTCACCGCTTCGTTCTCGTAATCGCGCCGCTTGGTGGGATTGTCTTCAGTAACGAAAATCGCGTTCGGTGAAATCGGCTGCCAGAACGTGTGCGTCATCAGCGCGATGTAATCCAGCGCCTCTTCCAGCGTCGAGTTGGTTAGATCGAGATTCGCCGTCCGCACCGTGGGATTGAACTGCGGATCGATGATGACGTTGATTCCCGCCAGCTTCCCTACCGTCTCGTAGAGCACCCTCGGCGGCTGATTGTTCATCTTGAGCGTGCTGATCCGGTTGGATATGGGCTTCAGCTCCGGGATCGGAAGCATCGAGTTGAGCTTCTTGTCCTCTTTCAGGCGGTACACCTCGGCGGGAGTCAGGTTCCGCTCATCCGCGGGCTTGTCCGGGTTGCGCTTGTTGTCCTCGATCATCTTCGTCGTCGTCTGCATCTCCTGCAGAGCGATCGAAGACGAAGGATCGGTGCTGAACGCGCGCTGAAACTCGGCCAGCGCCAGATCGAGTTGCCCCTGCTGCCGCAGTCTTACCCCACGTTCCACATGAACCTGCCCGGCCTCGAACCGCACCCGCCGCATGCCCAGCAGATATCCGGGGTCTTCGGGATCCTGGCTCAGCGCCTGTTCATACAGCGCCAGGGCCTTATCATACTGGTGCTGCGACTCGGCCACCTGAGCCTGCTTCACCAGCTTGTCGCCCCTGCGCGTGCGCGCCACAGCCGGATCCGGCGCCACCAGCAGCAGCACTGAGAAGAGCGCCAGCGCGCCCCGCAACCTGTTGAAAAAGTTCATGTTTACCGAATCGACCCTGTGCTAATATGGGGAAGCGCCCCGAGGGGCGGCGACACCACATAACTGCTTGACGTGGTTTGCTTTGCCCGCGTGGAGAGCAAATTTCGCCGGCCCCGGCTCCCTCGGAATCTGTGCCTGAAAGCGTCAAAATTCTCAGTGATAACCGGCACGCCGGGCACGATTATCATCTGCTCGAGCGTTATGAAGCCGGTCTTGCCCTCACCGGAACCGAGGTGAAAGCGGCGCGCGAGGGCAAGGTTCAGCTCAAGGACGCCTTCGGAGAAATAATCGGTCAGGAAGCCTGGCTGGTCAACGCCCACATCAGCCAGTATTCGCACGGCAACCGCGAAAATCATGAGCCCGATCGCCGGCGCAAGCTCCTGCTGCACCGCGCCGAAATCGACAAGCTGCTCGGCAAGACGCGCGAGAAGGGCCTCACGCTGGTGCCCACGAAGATGTATCTCAAAAACGGCCGGGTCAAAGTGGAGCTCGCCGTCGGGCGAGGCAAGAAGTTTCACGATAAGCGCCAGGCCGAGCGCGAGCGCGAGATGAAGGATGAGGCGCGCGCCGCCATCAGCCGGCGCGGCCATACCGACTGAACGGATTGAGGAGGACTGTACCATCCATGGATGTCAAGGTGCGCACCGAACCCTTGAAGGACGTCGATGCCGACGCCCTGATCGTCGTCTCGTTCGAGAAAACGCCGGCCGATCAGCTCGGCCCGGCCGACGCTCTCGTCAAAGATCTGTACGAGTCCGGCGAGTTCAGCGGCAAAGCGCTCGAGAATGTAGTGCTGCATCGGCCCGACGGTCTCGCCGCCAAACGCCTGCTCGTGATCGGAGGCGGCAAGCCCGACAAGTTCACTTCCGCTGAGATGCGGAAGGCGGCGGCGGCCGCGGTGCGCGCGCTCAAATCGAAGAAGCTCCAGCGGCTCGCAATCCTCCTCTCAGAGGCGCACCGCTCCACCGAATTCGCCGAAGCTGCGGTGGAAGGCGCGATCCTTGGCACGTTCGAACCCGATCAGCACAAAACCACCGACAAGGACGACGCACGGCCGGTACAGTCGTTCGCCGTCTGCGTGCCCGGCGGAAGCGAAGGCCTCGATGCCGCCGTCCAGCGCGCGCAGACGGTCGCCGAATCCCAGAATCTCGCTCGCGAGCTGGCCAATGAGCCCGGCAACCTGCTCACGCCGTTGCGCCTCGCCGAACGCGCCCGCCAGATGTGCACCGAAGCCGGTCTTGAATGCGAGGTCCTCGAGCAGGACAGGATGCGCGAGCTCGGAATGGGCGCTCTGCTGGGCGTGGCCCAGGGCAGCGATGCGCCGCCGGTGCTCATCATCATCCGCTACCGGCCCGACAAAGCCGCGGAGGGCGCGCCCAACCTGGCGCTGGTCGGCAAGGGCGTCACCTTCGATACCGGCGGTATTTCCATCAAGCCGTCTGACGGCATGGAAAAGATGAAGTACGACATGTCCGGCGCCGCCGCCGTCGTGGGAGCCATGCGCGCCGTCGCCCGCCTGAAGCCTCCCATCCCCGTCACCGGCGTCATTCCGTCTGTCGAAAACATGCCCGGCAGCAGGGCGCAGCGGCCCGGCGATATCGTGACCAGCCTTTCGGGCAAAACGGTTGAGGTGCTGAACACTGACGCCGAAGGCCGTCTCATCCTGATCGATGCCATCACCTACGCCGAGCGCCTCGGCTGCACCCACTTCATCGACGCCGCCACGCTCACCGGCGCCATTGTCGTAGCCCTCGGACACGTGCGCGTCGGCGCCTTCAGCAATGACGAGGATTTCCTCAAACGCGTGCTGGCCTCGGCCGACCGCCAGGGCGAGAAGATGTGGCCCATGCCGCTCGACGAGGACTACCGCGAGCAGCTCAAATCCGCCTTCGCCGACATTCAGAACATCGGCACGCGCTACGGCGGCGCGATCACGGCCGCCCGCTTCATCAAAGAGTTCGTGAGCGACGGCAAACCCTGGGTGCACCTCGACATCGCCGGCACAGCCTGGCTGGATGACGCCAAACCATGGGCCCCCAAAGGCCCCACCGGCGTCGGCGTCCGCACCTTCGTCGACATCGCCATGACCTGGCAATAGCACCCTCGATGGGGGGCACTGCCTCTGAACTCGGGCATTTGTAGTGCGAGCCTTTGGCTTGCACGGCGACTGGCTCGATTGGGGGCAGGGCCTCGCCCTGCGGCGGGCTCTCAGCCCGCCTGGTCTGGCTTCGGCCTTAGCCCGCGTCCCTATGAGCTGCTCCCTAACCTCACCAGCTCCACGTCAATCGTAATCGCAATATCGCTGCCCACCCCATCCCCGGTGCGCCGCTGACTCCAAAATCATTCCGATTGATCGTCGTCGCCGCCGACGCCCCCATGTGCAGATTCCCGCGCGGATCCTTCATCGGCTGGCTCAGGCCATCGATCTCAAGCGCCACCTGTTCACGTCCGATGTGGGGCAGGCTTCAGCCCGCCTCGGGAATTTGGACATTCTGCTGAAATGCCGATTGTGGTGTAAGCCTTTGGCTTGCACCCGGCGGGCTCCCAGCGCGCCTTTCCCACCCGGCTCGTACGACCCGACTTGAAGGTGATTTCCAGCAACTACAGGCTCGATGAAGGGCAGGGCCTCGCCCTGCGGCGGGCTCTCACCCGCCTGGCCTGGCTTCGGCCTCAGCCCCACTGCCTCCCTATGAACTGCTCCCCGACCGCACCAGTTCCACATCGATCGTAATCGCAATATCGCTGCCCACCATCCCCGGTGCGCCGCTGACTCCAAAATCATTCCGATTGATCGTCGTCGCCGCTGACGCCCCCATGTGCAGGTTCCCCCGCGGATCCTTCATCGGCTGGCTCAGGCCATCGATGTCAAGCGCCACCTGTTTCGTCACCCCATGAATAGTCAGATCGCCAATCGCCTTCAGCCCGCCTTTCGCGCCCCGCTCGATACGAACCGATTTGAACGTGATTTCCGGGTATTTCTTCACGTCCAGAAAGTTCTCGCTCCGCAGATCGTTGTCGCGCATCTGCACGCGAGTATCCACCGAACTGGCGTCGATCGCCACGCTGATAGACGATTTCTTCGGTTCGGCGGGATCGTAGCTCACGCTCCCGCTCAGTTTCGTGAAGGCGCCGCGCACGGTGGAGATCCCCATGTGCCGGACCGAGAACTGCGCCGCCGAGTGCGCCGGATCCAGCTGCCACGTCTCCTGTTGAGCGAAGGCCGGCAGCGCCACGGCGGTCGCGATCGTGAAAAACAGTCGAGTAATCATCAGTAGCATGAGGACGAACCGCGAGCACGCATGTTAGTAACAGTTTTGTGAAGAAGTATGAAACGTGTATAAACATGAGATGCGCTGTTCTCAGCTCCTCGCGGCCTTCGCAGTCGCAGTTATCGTCTCGGCCGCCGGCCCGGAATTCACCATCGAGCAGGTTCTGAGCGCGCCTTTCCCGAGCTCCCTTACTGCCGCGCCCGCCGGGGGCGCCGTGGCCTGGGTTCTCGATCAGCAGGGCGCCCGCAACATCTGGGTCGCGGAGGCTCCCGCCTACAAAGGCCGCCAGCTGACCGCGTACGACAAGGACGACGGCCAGCAGATCGACAATCTGGCGTGGACTCCCGACGGCCGCGCCATCGTCTATGTCCGCGGCGGCGACTTCGAGATGGACGGACCCGCGCCGAACCCCGCCGATATCAGCGCCGGTGTCGAGCAGGCCATCTGGATCGCGCCGCTCGCGGGCGATCCGCCGCGCAGGCTCGCCGATGGCCGCGCGCCCGCGGTCTCGCCCGACGGCAAACAGATCGCCTTCATCAGGAACCATGAGATTTGGACCGTCAACCTCTCAGGCGAACCGAAGCCGGCGCAAATGTTGCATGCGCGCGGCCGTCAAAGCGATCTCCGCTGGTCGCCCGATGGCGCACGGCTCGCCTTCGCCAGCGGCCGGGGCGATCACGCCTTCGTCGGCGTGTACGACGTCGGCTCCAAATCCCTGCGCTGGCTCGATCCCAGCGTGGACACCGACGGGCAGCCGGTCTGGTCGCCTGACGGCCGGGAAATCGCGTTCCTGCGCATCGCCGCCGACACCCATGCCTTCGAATTCACGCCGCGGCGGAGTGGCGCGCCGTGGTCCATCCGCGTTGCCGACGCAACCACCGGCGTCGGCCGCGAAGTCTGGCGCGCGGCAGACGGCCCCGGCAGCGTGTTTCACGAGATCACCGCGGCTAACCAGATCTTCTGGGGCGCCGGCGATCGCATCGTTTTTCCCTGGGAGCGCACCGGCTGGCTGCAGCTTTACTCGGTTGCAATCTCCGGCGGCCCTGCGACACCTCTGACCAGCGGCGCCTTCGAAGTTGAAAGCGCCTCCATCACGCCCGATCGCCGCGACGTCCTGCTCTCCTCGAACCAGAACGACATCGACCGTCGGCATCTCTGGCGCGTGCCCGTGTCGGGCGGCGGCGCGAAGCAGCTCACAGCCGGCGAGGGCATCGAGTGGACTCCGGTGCAGGCCGGCGACGGCGCGACCATTGTCTGCCTGCATTCCGATGCGCGCCTGCCCGGCCGCGCAGCGCTCGTCAGGACCTCAGGAACACTCGACGACCTCGCGCCGCAATCGCTTCCCGCCGGCTTTCCTGCTGCGAAACTCGTCGTTCCGAAACAGGTCATCTTCTCCGCCGCCGACGGCATGAGCATTCACGGTCAGCTCTTCGTCCCGGCGAATTACGACCCGGGCCAGCGCCGTCCCGCCATGATCTTCCTGCACGGCGGCTCGCGCCGGCAGATGCTTCTCGGCTGGCATTACATGGATTACTACAGCAACGCATACGGGATGAACCAGTATCTGGCCAGCCTCGGCTACATCGTTCTCACGATTAACTACCGCAGCGGCATCGGCTACGGTCTGAACTTTCGCGAGGCCCTCAACTACGGCGCGGCGGGCGCGAGCGAATTCAACGACGTGCTCGGCGCCGGAGTGTATCTGCGCAGCCGGCCCGAAGTGGATCCGGCGCGAATCGGCCTTTGGGGCGGATCCTACGGCGGCTATCTCACCGCGCTTGGCCTGTCGCGCGCATCCGACCTCTTCGCCACCGGCGTCGATTTCCACGGCGTGCACGACTGGAACGTGGTGATCCGCAATTTCAACCCCGCTTACGATCCGCTGAAAGAGGTGGAGGCGGCGCGCCTCGCGTTCGCGTCATCGCCCATGTCGTCCGTCAACACCTGGCGATCGCCGGTCCTGCTCATACACGGCGACGACGACCGCAACGTGCCCTTCGGCGAAACCGTCCGCCTCGCGGAGGCGCTGCGCAAACAACATGTCGAGTTCGAGCAGCTGATCTTCCCCGACGAAATCCACGGATTCCTGCTCCACGCCCGCTGGCTGCAGGCCTACGAAGCCACCGCGCGCTTCCTGAACGCCCACCTTGCGCATTAAACCCCAATTGCGGTCACACGGAATCGACACAATGGTCTCAACAACTTCCATATCCAGCCCATTTCGGCCTTGCGAAGATCATTATGCGAAGGCTGGCCAGGCTGAGCAGATTGTTCGATTCGTTGTTCGTTGCGTAGTTTCCAACCGCTGGGCGTCTTAATGGGCGCTAAACGGGGCTCCTCTCCGGATCGGTACCGCAAGGGATAACGATGCGCATCCAATTAAACGACGAGGACAGCGTACAGGCAGTGAGCTGTAGTCCGGACATCGCGTTCCGGGTTGCGGCGAGTGCGTTGAATTGTG
>DASRCB010000102.1:0-34158 GCA_035653295.1 Bryobacteraceae bacterium | reverse complement strand
GGCGGTAATCAGCTACCGCCTGTGGGAAAAATACGGCGGCGATCGTTCGCTGATCGGCGGCGTGTTCAGGCTGGACGACAAGCCGTTCACGGTGGTGGGCGTTGCGCCCGCGGGATTTTATGGCGACACCCTGCGCGGCACGCCGCCCGACTTCTTCCTGCCCCTGAACGATGAACCGTATGTTGAAACCGCCAGCGATCTCGCCAAGTATGACACCCACTGGCTGAACCTGATTGGCCGCATTCAGCCCGGCGCGTCACCTCGTTCCATCGAGTCGCAAATGCGGGTTCTGCTCAGGCAATGGCTCCGCTCGCACTGGGGCGAGATGAGCGCCACCGATCGCGCGAAGCTTTCGCAGCAGACTCTGTTCCTGAGCCCCGGGGGCGCGGGCATTACCATGATGCGCGAGCAATACGGGCACTGGCTTCACATCCTGATGGCGGCCACGGCATTGGTGCTGCTGATTGTCTGCGCCAATATCGCAAGCCTGATGCTGGTTCGCGGCATGGAGCGCCGGCGCCAGATATCGCTGAGTGTTGCGCTGGGGGCGCGCGGGTCGCGCGTTGCCAGGGAGCCGCTCATCGAAAGCATCGCGCTTTCTGTTGCGGGCGGAGCGGCTGGCCTGGTGATTGCATTCGCCTGCACGAGCCTCATTCTGCATTTCGCGTTCCCCGCACAGCCAGGATCCGCGCCGATACCGATCGACGCCGCGCCTTCTGTGCCCGTGCTGCTGTTCGCGCTCATGGTGTCGCTCGCGACGGGAGTCGTATTCGGGGCCGCGCCGGCGTGGATGGCGGCGCGCGCCGACCCAATTGAAGCGCTTCGGGGCGCCGGCCGCTCGACGACGCGCGCCGGTCTGCTCCCGCGAAAGGCATTGGTCGTGGTGCAGGCAGCGCTTGCGCTGGTCCTGCTCTCGGCGGCCGGCCTGCTCAGCGCCACCCTGCGCCGCCTCGAAACGAAGAACCTGGGCTTCGAACCAGCCGGACGCCTCGTCGCCGACATCAACCCGAGATTTGCCGGGTACGGCGCCGCCCAGCTCCCGGCGCTCTATCGCCGGATTCACGATTCGATCGCGAGAATACCCGGGGTCGACGCCGTTGCCCTGTGTCTCTACTCGCCGCCGAGCGGCGGATGGGGCAGCGGGGTGTGGTTTGATGGCCGGCGCTCGCCAGCGTCCGCGGACGACGACTACGCGGCCTGGAATCGCGTGAGCGCGGGATATTTCGAGGCCGTCGGAACACCCGTGCTCAGGGGGCGCGGTATCAGCGAGGAGGACACGTCCTATTCCCGAAAAATAGCCGTTGTGAACGAGTCGTTCGCCAGACGCTATTTCAAAAACGATGATGCCGTCGGCCGGACCTTCGGCTGGAAACCGGGCGCACCTCGTGAATTTGAAATCGTGGGCGTGGTGAAGAATGCGCGCTACTGGCCGTATCGTCTCGATGGGCCGACCGATCCCATGTTCTTCCTCCCGGAAGCACAGGCCGACTACTCGCAGACCAATATTGGCTCGCTGTTCCTTAAGGAAATCGTCGTGTCCTTCCGCCACGGCGCCGACGTTCCCGCGGACGCCATTCGAGGCGCCATAGCATCGGTGGATCGCGGCATGCCTCTGATTCGAATTCGGTCAATGAAAGAGAAGGTCGCGGCGGAATTCGCACAACAGCGATTGATTGCGCGGCTCCAGTCACTGTTCGCTGCTCTCTCCCTTCTCCTGGCTTCAATCGGTTTGTATGGCGTGACCGCGTACAACACCGGTCTTCGGGTCAAAGAGCTGGGCGTGCGGGTCGCACTCGGCGCCGGCCGCGGCGATGTTGTCCGGCTCGTACTTCGGGGTGCGCTGCGGCTGATTGTCACCGGCCTGCTGATCGGTATCCCCGCCGCTTTCGCCGCAGGGCGGTTCCTCGGAAACCAGCTCTATGGCCTGAGCCCGTACAACCCGGCGGTGACCCTGACCGCCGCTCTTGCGCTCGCCGCCTCGGCCGTGATAGCCGCCCTGATTCCGGCACTACGAGCGTGTTCGCTCTCCGCAGTGGATACGTTGCGTACGGAGTGAACCCGACCCGCCTCGTTGAGGCATCCTGCCGTTCTGCCGGTCTGACAACCGAGGTACCACCACCATCCTGCCTGCCGGCGATTCGGCGGGCCAGCCCCCGGCCGTCTAACGCTTCGCCGCCAAAATGCCGATCTCCCCCTGAGAGGACCGAGTGCGCCACCGTTAAATACCGGCTCTGTGTAGCGCAAGTTACTGGAAACAGGCTAGAATCAATGGAACCAGGAGTAATTGTGCAGGCAGCAGAGCGAACGCGGCTCCAGGAGCGCTACGAACTTCGTGAGACGCTCGGCCGCGGAGGCATGGGCGTGGTCTACCGCGCCTACGATACCCTCATGAACCGCGAGGTGGCCCTGAAAACCATCCTCGACATCGAGAACCCGTCTACCCTCGACCTCTTCTATAAGGAATGCGGCGTCCTCGCCGCCATGGTCCACCCCAACATCATCAGCATCTACGATATCGGTGAGTTCGAGCAGGAGGGCGGGAGAAAGCCCTTCTTCGTCATGCCCCTGCTGCCCGGGTCCACGCTCGACCAGTTGATCCACCATGGCGCGGCCCGCTTCACCGTCGAAACGCTGGTGGACATCATTTCCCAGGCCAGCCGGGGCCTTCACGCTGCGCACGAAATGGGCCTCGTCCACCGCGACGTCAAGCCCAGCAACATTTTCGTGATGAGCGACAATTCCGTAAAAATCATCGACTTCGGAATTGCCCGCGCCACCTCCGGCGTTTCCCGCACCGCGCTCAAGGGCACCCTCTTCTACATGGCCCCGGAGCAGTTGCAGCTGAAATCCCCGACCCCCCTGTCGGACCAGTTTTCTCTGGCTGTCGTCTGCTACGAGGCGCTCACTCGCCGCCGTCCGTTCCAGGGCACTACCGATACCGAGGTCGCCGAGAATATCCTGCGGCACACGCCTCCACCGATTTCCGACCTGAACGCGAACGTCAGCTACGCCGTCAGCCAGGTGGTGCACAAGGCGCTTGCCAAGTCACCGTATCACCGCTTCGTCAACGTCCGTGAATTCTCGGAAGCACTCGAAAAGGCCGTTCGTAACGAGCCGCTGGAATATTTTGACAGCGCCAAAGCAAAGCCGCGCCTCGAACGCGCGCGCGCCAGCTTCGACCAGGGCGATTTCGAGTTCGCCTCCGAGCTTCTCTCCGAGCTGGAAGACGAGGGCTATCTCGATCAGGACATCGTGCTGCTGCGGCGGCGCATCGAGAACGCATCGAAACAGCGCCGCGTCCGGCAGTTGCTCGAAAACTCGCTCCGCTATTTCGAAGCGAAGGAGTATCCTCTGGCCCTGCGCAAGGTGCAGGAAGCCCTCGACCTCGATCCCGAAAACACGGACGCGCTGGCGCTGAAGAATCGCGTCGAGAAGGAGCGCCGCGAGAAGAAGATCGACGAGTGGATTCGGCTATCGCGGCAGCACCTCGACAACCAGTCGTTTAACAAGGCTCGCGAAGCCACGGAGAACGTCCTCAAAATCCGGCCCAGCGACCCTGAAGCACTGCGTCTGATGGCCGAGATCGATCGCCGCGAGCAGGAGCTCAACGCCCAGCGCGAGAGGAAAACCGAGCTGTACAAGTCCGCGGTGCAGGCATGGGAGCGCGGCGACGTCACCGGCGCCCTGAGCCGCCTCGACATCCTCATGTCGCTGGAGCGCGATCTTCCGGACACCGACAGCGGACGCAGCGGCAGCTATCATGCCTTTTACCAGCAGGTCCGCTCCGAGCACGACGCGCTGAAGAACGCCTACGATCAGGCGCGTCATCACCTGGCGGAAGAGAACTTCGGCGCCGCCCTGGCGCTGTGCCGCGATTACCTGACCCGATATCCGAACCACGCGCTGTTTCAGGCGCTGAAGTTCGATATCGAAGAACGCCAGCGGCAGAAGCTGTCGGCGGTCATCGCCGAGACCGACCGCCGCGTCGATCAGGAGCCGGATCTCGACCGCCGCGTGGCCATTCTGGAAGAGGCCGCCGCGCGGTTCCCGGAAGAGGCGCACTTCCAGACTGTGCTGCGGCTGGTTCGCGACAAGCGCGATCTGGTGAACGGGATCGTCGCCAAAGCCCAGTACCACGAGGAGCACGAGCAGTTCGCCGAAGCGCTCGACCAGCTCCAGATCCTGCGATCCATTTATCCCGGGTGGCCGGGCCTCAACTTCGAGATCGAGCGCGTGGCTAAGAAGCGCGACCAGCAGTCGCGGCAGTCCTCGCGCACGCGCGCCATTCACGAGATCGACGGCCTCATCGAGTCGGGCGAATACGAACGCGCCCTGCGCGGCATCGAAACCGCAGCCGCTGAGTTTCCCGAAGACGCCGAGCTGCCGGAGCTCGAAAAGATGGTCCGCCGGCATCACGAGCGCGGCGCTCGAGCGCAGCAGTTGCTGAACGACGCCCGCGAGCTCAGCGAAGCCGGCGATTCCGACGCGGCGCTGGAGCGCATGCGCGAGGCGCGCTCCCTCGACCCGCGCAGCGGCGTCGTGCGCACCGTGCTGGTCAATACCCTGCTGGAGCAGGCGCGCGGGCTGCTCTCCAAAGACTGGGAGAAGGCCGAGCCGCTGCTGCGCGAGACCCTCGAAGTCGAGCCCGGCCATGCCGCCGCGCAGAGCCTCATGAATCAGGTCGGCGATCGCAAACGGGAGGAATTCATCTCCTGGTGCGCCGCCCAGGCCCGCCGTCTTCAGGCTGACGGCGATGTGAACGGCGCTCTTGCCGTCGTCGATCAGGGGCTCTCGACGTACCCGCGCGAGCGGGTGCTCGAGCAGCTTCGCAGCACTCTCATCCGCGCGCGTGGAACCGATCCTGCCGTCGTGCTCCCCGAGGAGGGGCAAAAAGCTGCCGCCGCGGGCGATGGCGCGCCGCCGCTCTCGACGCCCGAATTCGCCGCCACGGCGATGCTGCCTTCCACACGCGATTTTCCAGGCGCCGTCGCCTCCGCGGCCCCGGCAACAGCTCCCCCGACCGCCGACCCCGGAGGCGTACCCCCGGCTGCTCTGCCTCCGCGCAGCGCCGCGCCGCCGCCCGCGGCGAAACCGCCTGCAAAGCCGGGTCCGCCGTCCGACCCGCTGCGCGCCTGGCTGGCGCGCCCGTCTTCGCGCATGATTCTGGCCGTCAGCGCCGCCGTGCTGGCCATCATCGTTATCGCCCTGGGCGTTCGCCTGGCTGTGGGTAAAAGGCCGGCAGCCACTTCGGCTACTGCCGGAGCACCGGCGCTGAGCAACGTCACCGTGCGCGCATCCGATCCGCGCGCCAGGATCAGTGTCGATGACCAGCGCTGCGGGACAGGCTCCTGTGACCTGCGCCTCGCTCCCGGACAGCACCACGCGACTGCCGCTCTCGATGGTTTCGCTCCCGTTTCCACATCCTTCGATGTCGCCTCCGGCGCCTCCAGCATGCCCGCCGTCGAGCTTGCGTTCTCGGCGCCGGCCGTTCACTCGCCGGCGCTCGTCATCGAGTCCAATTTGTCGGACGGCTCAGTAATCGTGGACAGCAATCCCGCGGTTCCGCTGCAGAACGGCGAGGCCCAGGTGGCCGAGATGCCCGCCGGCGACCACACCATTCAGATCGCGGGCGGCGACGTTTCGGCGACCATCCACGTCACCGCCAATCCAGGAGCCCCGCCGGTGGTGCAAATGCCCATCGCGCAGAAGAACGGCGCCGCCAGCGTCGTGGCCGGCCTGGGTTCGTCGGCGCACGTCTACACCACCCTGGCCGACGCGCAGGTCGCCGTCGATGGCCAAACCGCCGCCAGAACATCGAACGGCCAGTATGACATCGCCGGGCTGAATCCCGGCCCGCACGAAATCACCGTTACCGCCGGTCAGGCCGCTCCGCATCGCGTACAGTTCGACAGCGGCGCCGCTCCTTCGCTGGTCGCCTTCGTGGCCGCCGAGCGCAATGTAGGAACGCTGCGCATCACCACCGGGGAAGACGACGTGATCATCGCCATCAATGGCAAGCCGCTGCGGCGCACTACCAAGCGCGGCCGTCTGGTGCTTCCGCTGCCTCCGAACAGCTATCGCATTCGCGCCACGAAGAACGGCTTCCAGCCGTCGGAAGAGCAGACCGTCGACATCAAAAAAGGTGAGGAGTCGAAGCTCGAGTTCAAACTGGTTCCCATCCCGCGCGTGGGCTCGCTGATGGTGCGCGGCGCGCCGGCCGGTTCGGAGGTCCTGATCGACGGAAGGGTGGTTGGCGCGACCGGCGCCGACGGCAGCTTCGCGCTGCCTGACGTCGAGCCCGGCCGTCACCACATCATTGTCCGGAAGGATCGTTATCAGCCCTTCCAGTCCGAGGCCGCCTTCACCGCGGGCCGTCAAACCGATGTCGAAGCCGCGCTCGCCGCCGCTGGTGGAACGCTGAGGATCGAGCTGACTCCCGCCGGCATCCACCCGCAGCTCACTATTCAGAAAGCAGGCGAGGCCGGCCGGCCAGTCACCGATACGACCATGAGTCTTGCGGAGGGCGATTACGTGCTCGCCGGCCGGGCCAGTGGCTATCACGATTTATCGATCCCGGTAAAGATCCTGGCCGGTCGCGTCAACACAGTGAATGTGGCCTTCAAACCGCTGCCCACGGTAACGCCGGGCCGCTCCGCCGGATACACGCTCGAGGAATGGGACAAGACCGGGTTCTGGCAGCGCGAATCGGGACTCCTGACCCATCAGGGCGGCGGCACGACATTCGCGCCCTTCACGCCCTCAGCCGGCACGATTTCGTTCACCATTCTGGTCGTGCGCGGCAAGCGCGCTGAGTGGGTGGTCGCCTACCAGGACGAGAAGAACCGGATCGAATGCCAGCTCGATTCGGATAAATTCACGGTCACGCAGTATGCCGGCGGCAAGAAACTCCAGAACCTGAAGACGCCCGTGCAGTACGACCGCAGCCAGTGGATGCGCGTCACGATAACCGTGAGTCCGAACGCGGTGGTCCACAACCTGCAACAAGGGGACCACACTTACACCGACGCGAACCGCATCGAGGACAGCGGCACCGATTTCGGCCGCGGGAAGTTCGGGTTCCGGATCCCCGGCCACGACGAAATCGCCATCAACGAATTCCGCTTCACCCCGCGCTGATGTGGGGCAGGCACTCTGCCTGGGGCGGGCTCTCAGCCCGCCACTCGCAAGCGCGACTTACTTGCCAGCCGCCGGAGCGCCCGTCGGCTGAACCAGCTCCGCCGACTTAATGAAATCGATCTTCGGGAAGTTGATCTCCAGATACTGATTCCCCTGCGACTTCATCTGGTTCGGATCCGGCCCGTTCCCGCCGGCCTCCGCGATCTCCCCGTACCCCGAATAGAACTTATCAACGGTTGCGGTCATGCCCTCCACCACCTGGCCGAATGGCGCGAAGCCCATCTTGTCCAGCTTGGCGCTGTTGTTCACCAGGTTAATGAACACCTCGGTCGTCCGCGTATTCGGCCCCGCGGCCGCGTAGGACACCATCCCGCGCGAATTGTGCTGCGTGACGGGATCGTCCTGGATGGCCATATTGCTCCAGCGCGCGTCCACCGATGGGCTCTTGTTAATCCCGAACTGGGCGATGAACCCGCGCAGCACGCGGTAGATGCCCGAGCCGTTATAGAAGTTCTCGTGGATCAGCTCGTAGAAGCGGTCCGCGCCGCGAGGCGCCCACGAGCGGTGCACCTCGATGGTGAACGGACCCTTGGTGGTCACGAAATTCACCCGGAACACGTCCGGCGCCGTGACCGGCTTTGCCGCCGCAGGCGCCGATTCCTCGGTTTTGGCGGTTTCCTTTGGAGGGTTATTGGAGGAACAGGCGCTCAACAGCGCGAACAGGGCGCAGGCGGGAATCAGTTTTTTCATTTGGCGTCACGCCAATTCTCTCCAATCCCGACATCCACGACAAGTGGCACATCCAGCGCATGCACCTGTTCCATCTCCCGCTTCACCAGCGCCGCCACCCGCTCCGCCTCCTCCGGCGGGGCTTCGAACAGCAGCTCATCGTGCACCTGCAGCAGCATCCGCGCCGCGAGGTTCTGCTCCGTAAGAATCCGGTCGATGTTGATCATGGCCAGCTTGATCAGGTCGGCCGCCGTTCCCTGCAGGGGCGTGTTCACCGCCGTGCGCTCGGCGAACCCGCGAGCGTTGGGATTGCGGCTGTTCATGTCCGGAATCGGCCGGCGTCGGCCGAACAGGGTCAGCGCATATCCGCACTGCCGCACGTGCGCGATCGTCTCGTCGATGAACTTCCGCACTCCCGAGTAAAGCTCGAAGTAGCGGCGAATGTAGAGGTCCGCTTCCTTCCGATCAATGCCCAGGCTGGTGGCCAGCCCGAACGCCGTCTGCCCGTAAACAATTCCGAAGTTCACCGCTTTCGCGCTGCGGCGCATGTCCGGCGTCACCAGCTCCGGCAATACATGAAACACCTCGGCCGCGGTTCGTGTATGAATGTCCTCGCCCGAGCGGAAGGCCGCCAGCAGCCGCTCGTCATGCGACATGTGCGCCAGCAGCCGAAGCTCGATCTGCGAGTAGTCGGCCGCGATCAGTTTCCAGCCCGGCTCGGGAACGAAGGCGGCGCGAATCTCACGGCCCAGTTCGGTGCGAATGGGGATATTCTGCAGGTTCGGGTTCGACGACGAGAGCCTCCCCGTAGCCGCCCCGATCTGGTTGTAAGTGGTGTGCAGCCGCCCGGTTTTGGGGTCCAGCATCGCGGGCAGCGCATCCACGTAGGTGCCCTTCAGCTTTGAGAGCTGCCGGTAATCGAGCACCTTGCGCGCGATCTCGTGGTCCGCCGCGAGCGTCTCCAGCACATCCGCCGCGGTGGAGATGGTCTTGCCCTTGCCGTACTTCACCGGTGCGGGCAGATCGAGGTCTTCGAACAGCACCTTGCCGAGCTGCTGCGGCGAATTGATGTTGAACGGCTTGCCCGCCAGCGCGTAGATCTCTTCCGAAAGCCGCGCCAGATCGGCGTCCATACGCTCGGCCAGGGACGCGAGCTCGGCGGTGGCGATGCGGATCCCGTTGCGCTCCATGCGCGCCAGCACGGCGCCCAGCGGCAGATCGATGCGCTCGTAAACCTCGCGCAGGCCCTGCTCGTCGATCTCCGGCAGAAGCTTGTCGAGAACCGTGAGCACGCAATCCGCCTGCTGTTCCGCGGCCGCCGCGAGCTTGCGGTCGAGGTACTTCTCCGAAAGCGTCGTCACCGAGCACCCCGCGGGATCGGCGCACAGCAGGAACGCGTACAGCATTACATCGTGGCTGAACCCGCCGCCCTCGATGCCGAACGCTCTCAACCGGCTCAGCACGGCTTTCGTGTCGTGCGCCACCTTGGGCCGCGTCTCGTCCTCGAGCACCGGGCGCGCAGCCTCGATGAAATCCGCGGAGAACGCGCGGGCTTCGCCCGGCTTCGCCGAAAGCCCCACCATGGTGAGCGGCAGGTCCTCCTCGCCGCCGGACAGGATGGCAACGGCGACGCGCTCTCCCAGGGGCAGGGCATCGAGATACTGACGCACTGCGGGCTCGTCGCTCAGCGTGCCATAGTCGCGGGTGTGCGCATCGTCCACGGCGCCGAGCTCTTTCAGGAGGCTGAAGAACTCCAGTTCCTTGCACACCTGGCGCAGCGTCGCCAGATCCGGCTCCTGCGTCCGCACCGTGTCCAGCTCGAAGGGAATCGGCACTGAGGTGTCGATGGTTGCAAGGCGCTTGCTAAGCAGGATGCGATCGCGATTGTTCTGCAGGCTCTCGCGGTACATCCTGCGCTCCACCTCGCCCGCGCGCTCCAGAGCCGCTTCCACCGAGCCGAACTTCAGAATGATGTCTTTCGCCCCTTTGTCCCCGATGCCCGGCGCCCCCGGGATGTTGTCGATGGCGTCGCCTTTCAGCGCCAGGAGATCGGCTACCTGCTCCGGCCGCACCCCCATGAACTGCTCGGTGGTCGCCGGGTCGTACCAGACGTCCTCCTTCACCGGGTTGAACATGGACACGCGATCGTCTACCAGCTGCAGCATGTCCTTATCGCTGGAGACGATCACCACGTCCACGGTCTCTTCCGCGCGGCGCGCGATGGCGCCGATTACGTCGTCCGCCTCGAACCCCTCGTACTCGAGGATCGGAATGCGCATCGCCTCCAGCAGGCGCCGAATGTACCCGATCTGCGGCCCGAGATCTTCGGGCATCTCCGTGCGGTTCGCCTTATAATCGGCGAAGGCCTCCTCGCGAAACGTCGGTTTGCCGCTCTCGAACACAGCCGCGACGTATTCCGGGTGGTAGGCCTGCTGCAGCTTGCGCAGCATGTTGTGGAAAATGTAAACCGCCTCGGTCGACAGACCCGTGGAGGTGCGCATCGGCGGCGCGCCGGTGCGCGCGCGAGCGTGGTAAGCGCGGAAGATGTAACCGAACGAGTCGATGAGGAACAGCCGCGGGCGCGCGCGCGGGCGCAGTGGGAGAGCGGTTTGTCGTGTGCCTGCCATTGCGCCAGGGGGAACACCTTAAGGATATCAACGCGACCGTACTAAGCAGCCGCTCAGGACCCTGGCGGCGCGCGCCCGTTTGTGGCAAAACCCCTGGCAGCTAAAGGAGGTGTCCCGCCTTGCCGATGGAAGTAGCGAGACATCACAGAACTGAGCGACGTCGAGGCGCAGGGACGGGATGGACTCGCGTTAAGGAGAGGAGATTACATGAAGCGTTTGATGAATCTGGCTCTGAAGCTGAGGGTTTGGAAGGATACGCGCGGTCAGGACCTGATCGAGTACGCCTTGATGGCTGGTTTTGTGGCCGTCGCCGCCGGTGCGATTATGCCTGGCGTTTCCAACAGCATCAGCTCGATCTTCAGCAAGATCGGCAGCACGCTCAAAGCTGCCGGCGGTTGATCCCTACCGGGCGCCGCCCATGAGCGACGGCGAGGTCCTCCGGGCCCGACCGTTCGCATTTCTACATTTCTCGACGCCTCACGGGCGCGGCCACGCCGGGCTCGGGAGGCGTCTCTGTTTTTCCCTCTAATCCGCCCGCCGCTCAGACAATCTGCCCCACCGCCCGTTTCGCTTCCAGAATCGACGTCCGGTGATCCATAATCCCCGCTACATCTGAGTTTGCGAACGCGATCCGGCCAAAGGGATTGTTCCGCAGCACGTCGCCCGGACCCGGCTGCCCGTCTTTCCCGAAAAAGAACCCCGGCTGCGGCGCCAGATAAGCGTGACCCCAGCGGTTCAGAATGATGCCTGCGATATCGCGCCGCACGTCGAACCCCGCGCTCCCGAACATCATCGCGAACTGTTCCCGGATGCGGCGTTCATAACCACTGAACGGAGTCGCGAACAACTCCGCGCGCCCCTGCGATACCTGCTGCCCGATCGGCTGCCCGGGGTAACTGAACAGGATCTTCAGCGTGAGCACGACCGGTGAATCCGGCGAAATCTCCGGAGCCACTTCGCCTCCCAGGGTCGCCGTCCTGCGCACCGCGGTGTAGTTGCCGATCCCTTCGAACCACTGGCAGCCAGTGATGCCCATTTTGTACAGGAAGCGCCAGTTGCGCACCGCGACATTGGCCATCAGGCACGGCGCGCGATAGAACTGCGCGTAGGCGTCGCGCTGCGGCGCCGGCAAATTCCGCACGATGTGCTTCGCCGTCCAGCTCCCGCCGGCCATGACGACGCCTTGTGCGCGTACACTGAACAGCCGGCCTCCGCGCAGGTAAACCACGCGCACGCGCCCCTCGCGTTCCGGCTGCACCGCGACCGTGGTGCAGCGCAGCCGCACTCGGGTATCCTGGCCGGCGCGATCCAGCGCGGCGAAATTCACTGAGCTCCGGCAAATGTCGGCCATCGTTGCCGCGCCGGCAAACGCATCGGGAATCACTGCCTTGACAATGTGCCGCGCCACGCCCGCATTGCCGCCCGGGAACATCTGCGCGCCTTTCCCGTAATCCCACGGCAGCAGCACGTCGGCCGCGTAATCGGCATAGGCCGACAGCGCGTCCGCGCCCAGCCCCGACCCTCCGCCGGCCACCGGCGATAAATACGTCCGCACCGTGTCGCGGCTGAGCCCGTACTGCTCCATCAGGTGCTGCTCCAGAGTCATGCTGTCCAGCCGCCGCGAGATCGCGTCCCCGTGCTCCTTCGGTTTCGGCTCGGGCTTCGCGCTCTGCATGCCCAGCAGTTCGCGTTTCGCCTCCGCCGGAATCGGCGCGGCGGCAAGGCGCGTCCCCCACGGATCGACCACCCACTTTCCCTGCGGCTGCCCGAACTTCGGGCCGAAGAAGAACGCCGACTCCGGCCCCCCCTCGAAATACGGCGTGCGGGCCGGCAGCAGCGGCTTGCTCGCTCCACCCCAGGTCTGATAAGGAAACTGCCAGTTGTTTATGCCGATGGAATCGTAGAATTCCGCCAGAAACGTCCCGGTCAGCGGCGGGAAGAACATGGCCGAGCCCTGATGCGCGATCAGCCGCTGTCCATCGACAACGAACTCGTTCCGCCGCGCTTCGCCGCCGAAAATCGCATGGTTCTCCAGCACCAGGCAGCGCCGCTTGCCGCCTGTCTGCCGCTTGAAGAACAGCGCTGCCGCCAGCCCGCTGATGCCCCCGCCAACGACTACGCAATCGAACTGCTCGCCCGTATCGGTGATGTCGGACGGCAGCGGCTCGAACGCGCGGTCGCGAATCTTATGGCCATCCGTCATTACGTCCCAGGTGTTTCCGTTGGAACTCGCGTAATCGCCGACCCCGCCGTAACCGGTCCAGGCCTCCGGGTTTGCGGCCAGCAGGTCCAGCGGGCACACTCCCGCGAGCAGTGCACTGCCTGTCGCCAGCAATGTCGAATTCAGGTAATCGCGCCGTGAGATGGGCTGGTCCATTCCCAGCGAGTGGTCATCATTTTCGGTGGCCATGAATAGTCCAGTGTGCCACCGCGCTCGCGCCAACCTGCTATGGAGCCGCCACCCACACGCGCCGCTGCGCTGCCAGCGTTACGTTCGGGACCTCTGTGCTGATATGGATCCGTTGAAAGTCGGCCTTTTTGTCCGGGATCGCGAAGAACGTCAGCCCATATTGATTGTTGAGCCGCCGCGCCAGATCGTCGAGATATGGCGCGAACGATACGGGATTGATGAACCCCTGCCAGTACGCCTCGCCACCGGTCGCGTCGCTTAGCTGCGCCAGATCGTTCTGCCCCCATTCGATCTGCCATCGATCGTGGGAGAAATGCCCGATCCCGGACCAGTAAATCGAATGCACAATCACCCCGGCCTTCTGCGCATCATCGATGGCGCGCTGCAGATACGGATTCTGCGGCCCCGCGCCATAGTACAGGTCGATGCCGCTTGTGATCATGAGCACTTCGCGCCGCATCGTGGATGGCTGCCAGTGCTTGATCAGGTCCGAGAGCGACATGTACGGGCTCGCGTCACCGCCCGCAATGCCCATCGGTATGCGAATCGCCTTCGCTGCCCGCGCATGATCGGCCGTGGGAGCCTGCGCCGTTTCCACGGTCCCGTTACGCAGATAGCCGATACCGATCTGCGCTTCCGCGGGTTGGCTCTCGATGAATTTGCGCAGGTCGCCGAACTGCGTCGCGATGCCCGAGTCCGCCGAATCGTCGATGAGGATCCAAAGCTGCAGCCCGCCGCGGTCGCCGCGCAGCGCTTCCCAGTCGTTCACGCGGAGCCGGTGATCATCCTGCCGGACCATGACATCCTGTGTCGTGAGGTTTGCGGGAGCGCCGTCATGCTTTCCTTCCACTGTCACCACCACGTGTACCTGAGGCCCGGCCTGGGTCTCCATCTGAGCCCGAGCCATTCCAGCAGCAAAGACGAGCGCGGCAGCGGTTGTGATCCTGGTAATGCCCATATCCATTGGACGCGCCTCAGGCACGCGTCGTACACGCCGATTTCCTCGAAGCCCCGCCGCGCTCGCCCTTCTTCTGCTCAACCGCGATCATCTGGTTGTACGCCTTGGTGACGCGATCAACCATCCCCTGCTCGTCGGGTGGCTTGCGGATCAGCCGGTCGCGCTCCCGCGATTAGCCGGTCCACCCCGGCTTTGCCACAGGCGGCGGCCTGCTTCTCAATGGACTGCGTGAGCCGCTCCAGCGACCTGCGAGAGCGATCGTTCAGCTTGAGCAGCATCTCGGCCATGCGTTCCATCGACTGAATCAGCCGGTTCCGGGGACACTATGCGCCAGGCAAGCCCGTTGTTTTCCCCGGCCGTTCGAGTCCAAGCGCCAGGGCTCGTGCCGAGCTGAGGCCGGCTCTATTTGTACTCCGAGTGACTGCGGGTCGGCAGCGCAGGCGTCATTGCGTCAGCGACTCGGCGCACGTCGTCGTTTGTGAACACCGCAAAAAGGAACGGCTGTGATTCGAGGAAATGAGCCAGGTCACGCAACGTCAGACCAAGATACGAGAGCCGGTCCTCGTCGACGAAGATCTGGGCATTTTCCGGTTCGAAGGAGGTAATGAGCTGCTTCGCTTGTGGATCAAACCTGCTGTGCAACAGGTCGACGATGGATGGCGCCAGGTGCCGGCGATCCGGCGACGATGGTTCCGATGGCATGCCATGGTCCGCGGTCACCGCAAGGAGATAGTCATTACCAACCTTTGCTTCTAACACACTCAGTATCCGCTTCAACTGACGATCCATCTCGCCGAGCGTGACGCGGAGCTCGGCCGAAGCCGGACCGTACTTGTGGCCCACGAAATCCGCGCCTTTGTAGTTCAGCAGAATGAGATCTGGAACGTTGTCTTCGCCCAGCGGCTCTCGCTCCATCATCGCGGTCATCGCATCGGCTTCGAACGCTGGAAACAGAGCCGAATATCGCACCGCCTGAGTCGGGTCGATTTTGTGACCCATCCATTCCCCGCTTGCTGGCCACAGGCTTTTCGCATTCCGATCCTTCAGATATGCAGGCAGACGGAAACAGTTGGGGTTAGTGGTCCAGTTGCCCGTGTCCTGCTCGTAGCTTGCGAGAACGACGGGCGCTCCATTCAACTGACACGCTCCGTGCCCTGCGAGCGGTGTCGCCGCTCGGTCGATGCTGCCCTGCGCCAATATAATCGCGCGAGCAGCCGTCTCCAGTTGCCAGGCGTCGGCCAGCGTCAATGCCATGAGGTCTTGCGGCGTTTCTCCGGCGAAAGAGTCGTGGCGACGGCGCTGCAGGCGCTCGTACACGCTGACTCCCGTGATTCCGTGCACGCGTGGCGGCGCCGGTCGAGATCGTCGAGTGCCCAACGGCTGTGTTGGTCGGAAGGTAGTTAACCCGTGCCTGAGTGAACCAGGCACTACGCCGACGGAGGGCGGTGAGCGTTGGGATGGAAGCGGCGTAGCGATCGAAGTAATCCCGGCGCATGCCATCCAGGACAAGCAGCATGACCACTCGTGGTCGAGCCAAACCGGTGCGTAAAACCGGCAATACACGGCCTGTCGTCGTAGGAGGCATCCGCACGCCAAGCGCAGCCGCAAGGGTTGGCGCAACGTCTTGCTGCGCGGCCGGAGTCGAGTATGTTCCCGCTCTTACCGCGGGGCCCACGAACATCAGCGGAATCGCCACGTCATAGTTCCATGGCGAACCGTGCATGTACGCCACGTCAGGCCGCGTGATGAAGTCGCCTTCGCGCGGCACGATCAGAAGTTGGCCGGTTCGTCCCGGGAAGTATGCCCGAGCAAACATCTCTAACAAACGCTGTCGCGTCGCAAGGGTCGTTGCATCGGCTGGTGCTGCACGCTGGATCCGAGGTGCGCCGCTCCCAATAGATCGCCTGTTTTGCGCGCTTGATACGCTCCTGGCCATCGCGACCAGGGTCAGGGTGACAGCGATCCGCGATCCTGCTTTGCGCATGGGCGCACTCCTGGCTGATTAGAGATTGTCAGGCTCCACGCTGATTTTAGCTCCGTCGACAAGGATCCAGCGAACGGCCGCGTAACGCGCTTTTACTGAGATCCTGGCCATCTCTCGCGGCCGGCCGTGTAGTCGCCGACTCGCCGCATTGAGTTCAAGCGCGCCCGCTCGTCTCCGTACTGCGCCGCGGGCTCAACGCGCAGAATTCGGGTCCGGCGCAGGGCCGCCAGCACATCGGCCTCGGCCAGTCCTCCGGCGCTGGAACTTTGGGTTCAGCGTGGGATCGAGATCTTTGGCGTTTGAATTGCTTGTTCCTCCGCTGGTGCCGACACGCGCTCGAATGCTGCTGCCCACAGCGGCGCTCCTTACCGTTACATTGGCAGCACTTCCGGCCCTTTTCGCGCGGCCGGACGATTCGGCGACCGTGAAAATTGTACAGATTCCGCTGGATGTAATCTGGCAGGATCCGGGCGATGTGTCCAGCCTCAATCTGCTGTACGGCTCCGGTGGAGCTGACGGCGCTCCCACCGCGCCGTTCCAGTTCGTGGATGAAGACACCACCGCCTCCAACCCCAAGGTCAACGTGAAAGACGCGCGAGGCCGCAGCTGGAATGTGAAGTGGGGAGACGAGGCGCGGCCGGAGGTCTTCTGCTCCCGCGTTGCCTGGGCCTGCGGGTATGTCACCGAGGACGAGTATTTCGTCCCGCGCGGGCAGATTCTCGGAGTTCACGGCCTGAAGCGCGCGGCCAAACGTGTCGACCGCGCCGGCAACTTCGCCGATGCGCGTTTTCAGCTGCGCTCCGACTGGCCGAAGTTTCTCAAAAACCGCAGCTGGGAATGGGACAAGAATCCGTTCGTTGGCACGCGCGAGCTGAATGGCCTGCGTGTGCTCATGATGTTCGTCTCCAACTGGGACGACAAGGATGCGCGGGACGCCAGCCGCGATACCAATCTCGCCGTCTTCGAGACCAACGAGAATCCGCATCGCTTCCTCTACTTCGTCAGCGACTGGGGCGCGTCGATGGGCCGCTGGGGCAAAGTCGCGACCCGCGACAAATGGGACTGCAAAGGCTTCACCGCCCAAACGCCCTCTTTCGTGACCGGCGTCAGCAATGGTCTGGTGCACTTCGGCTATGTCGGCCAGCACAGCGGTCTTCAGAAGAACGATGTTCGCGTCAGCGATGTTGCGTGGATTCTGAAGTACCTTGGTGAAATCAGCGACGAGCAGTTTCGGCAGGCCCTGACCACCGCGGGCGCGAGCCCGGAGGAGTGCGCCTGCTACGGGCGGGCTTTGCGAGCGCGGGTGAACCAGCTGCGCAACGCAACCGCGAATCTGAACTATCCCGAGCCGAAAGCGGCCGAGCCCGCGCCTCCGGCGACACCGCCACAAGGTTTGTATCCGCCACCTCCGCCGGCGCAACCGCAGGCTCAGCCCGGTGCGCAGCCTCCGGCCGAGCAGCCCACTGCATCTGAACCCGCGCCTCAGCCGCAGCTCTATCCCCCGCCGCCACGGCCCTGATCCGATCGGGCGGAGAATAGCAGAGTGATCCGCCTCCTCCTTGCTGTCGTCATCGCCACGTGCCTCCGGGCTCAAATGCCGGCGGTCATCTCGGTCGACGCATCGCACCCGCACGCGAACGAGCTGCCGAAGACCATCTTCGGCACGTTTCTGGAGCCCATCGGCCACTCCATCTACGGCGGTCTTTGGGCTGAGGTTCTCGAGAACCCCAGCTTCGAGGAGAACCTCTGGAGCGCCGGCGCAATTCGCGATATGGTCGCCGCCGATCCGGATCTCGTCGATGCCTCCGCCCTCGGCCTGCCGCTCCCCTGGGAGCCGCTGAACCCGCATCAGGGGAATCGGTATGAGCCGCGCTCGGGCGACGCGGCAAACTCGCAGCAATCGTTGTATGTCATGGGTCTGCCCAACGCTGAAGTCGGCCTCCGTCAGAAGGTCTACCTCCCGGTGCAACGCATCCTGCGCTACAACGGCGCCATCTGGCTCAAGGCGAGCACGCCCGTGGAAGTCGATGTATCCCTGCGCCGCCGCTCTCCCGCAGCCGTACTCGCGCACACCGCGATCCATTCCACCGGAACCGAATGGAAGAAATATGAGTTCGCGCTTGAACTGCCCACGGGCTCGGTGAAGCCGCTCGAGCACGTCGATTTCGTCGTCTCCCTTCCGCATGACGAACGTGCGCTGATCGACCAGGTCTCCCTATTCCCGGCGGATGCAGTCGACGGCATGGATCCGGACATGATCGCCATGGCCCGCGCCCTGCACACTCCGATAGTCCGGTTCGGCGGCAACTTCACCAGCGCGTATCACTGGCGCGACGGAATCGGGCCGCTGGACAAGCGCGTGAGCATGCTGAATATCGCCTGGGGCATGCCCGAATACAACCAGTTCGGGACAGACGAGTTTCTCGATTTCTGCCGGCGCATCGGAGCGCAGCCGCAGATCGCCCTCAACCTCGGCACCGGTACGCCATTCGAAGCGGCCGAATGGGTGCGCTACGTCAACCGGAAATGGAACGGCGGCCGCGGCGGTCTGCTCTGGGAGCTCGGTAATGAGCTGTGGGGCAACTGGCAGGTTGGCTATCCGACCCTCGACCAGGTCGCGTCCCGAACGCGCGTCTTCAGCCAGGCCGTGCGCCGTGTCGACCCGCGCGCTCGGTTGATCGCCACCGGCCAGGATCCCGACGTGTACGAGAAGTGGAACGCGGCGCAACTCAGCGGCGCGCCGGGCGCTTTCGATTACCTGTCTACACACTTCGTCGTCGGCAGCGAGAACATCCTGCGGCCCAACGCCACGTCCGAGTTCATGGACGAAGCCGAGTTCGCCCTGCCCATTGGCCTCGAAACCCGCCTGCACGCCATGCACGAGCAGATCGAGAGTTATCCCTGGGCCCGTGGTCGCGTCAGCACCGCCTTCACGGAATGGCTCTTCTGGGCGCCGGAAAACCGGCAGCTGGTCCGGTACGACAATCTCGGCGGCGCCATCTGCACCGGCGGCTTTTTGAATATGTTGCTTCGATTGGATGGCCTTGTTCCCATCTCCGATATGACCGGTCTGGTGGAGTTCGGCGGCATCTGGAAGAAAAAGGGTCGCGTTTTCGGCGTCCCTGCATACCACGTCTTCCGCATGTATTCGCCGACGGAGCCGGCCCGCCTTGTGGACGCCCGCACCGACGTGGCGCAGTACGATGTGCACCAGGGCAACCGGCGCATTCCTGATATCGAGCATGTCCCCTGGCTCGACGTCGTCGCGGCGCTGGACGCCATCGGCAGCCGGCTTTATCTGTACTGCGTAAACCGCAGCCTCAAAGAACCCGTTGCCGCCGATATCCAGGTGGCCGGCTTCGCACCGGCTGGCGCCGCCTCCATCAGCACTCTGCACTCGGCCAGCGTCTACGACGAGAACAGCCCCGAACAACCGGATGCAATCGCGCCGGCGTTCACCACGGAGCCGGCTGGCGCGCGCATGCGCCACACCTTCCCGCCGGCCAGCGTTACCGTCATCGCGCTCTCGAAATAATTGGGAACCGCGGCCCGCCGCCGTTCGTGAGATTGAATGGCGGACCAAATGAAACGAACGCTTTTTTTAGTGGCGGCCGCGCTGCCGGCCTTGCTCGCGGCGCAGGATCTCGGCGATCTCGAAAGCCGCGCCGATGAAGTGGCCACCGTCACCGTGAACTCCGACGTGCTGCGCGCCTTCGCTCGCCTCTGCGCGGACGAGAAGGACAAGGACTTCCTCCAGGCGCTAAAGAACGTCTCCGAGATCAGCGTCCGTGCGCTGTCCTTCCATAATCACCGTATGCCGGCCGACAGCGATGTAGATCGCGTGCGCGCCGCCACCATTCCGCCTGGCTGGCCGAAGTTCCTGACTTCGCGCTCCAGCGATCCCGCCGAGCTCGTGGAAGGGTACATGGGTCCCGGCGGTATGGCGCTGCTGGCCATTGAACCGGGGGAGATCGCAACGGTTCGCATTGTCGGCTCGCTTCCACCGAGCAACGTGCCCGCGCTGGGCGCGCATTTCGGGCTGCCGCATATTCGTCAGGGAATCGTGATCCAGGCGCCCCCCGGCGCTCCGTCTGCATTCGCACCGCCACCTGCCGGACCTCGGCCCGGCAAACTCGATTTCAACCGCCTGGTCCGCGACGTCGAAGCCCGGGAAGGCATCCGCAAACTGCACATTCCCCTGTTCGGCCTGATTCGACCCGTCGCCTTCATCGGATCCGGCGGGAGCGTGCGCGGCCTGGAGATGGCCATATTCGAGAATGCGCCGTCCGGATTCGTTGCCGGCGTGGCGCCCTCCGTCCCGCATGGCTGGTCACCCTTTGTGGAGGCGCGCGAGAAGGACGACATCACCCGTATCTGGCTCGGCGAAACCGGGGCCAGCATGCACCTGTTGATCGCCACGCAGGACAGCGAGGATGCCGTTCTGCTCACCACCAAAGTGCGAATCGCCGACCTCGACAAAGACCCCTTCGGCTGGCGGCGTGACTCCAGGTCGAGGGATAACTGACCGCGCTACGACGCGCGGCGCTTCAGGTCGGCATCAATGGTCGCTTCGTCGCCTTCCGCCTGCGATGGCGTCGGTCGAATACCGCCCGCTCCCTTCCTTACGGGAGCGTTCTCGTCTTCGCCTTCGGCCTGCGACGGCACGGGCCGCTCCTCGGCTGCAAGGTTCGCGTCTTTTTGATTGTTATCGGCCATGATGCAGGTTTGACGCCGCCGCCGCGTCTTTTGCATCGGCGTTCGCCAGCTCGGCCTGGGCGCGCCCCTTCCACTGGCCGCCGCGGCCCATGTAATAGCGCGCCGCCGAAGCCAGCGTCGACTCGACATAGAACGCCGCCGCAAGCGGCAGCTGCAGGCTGAGGATCATCGGTTTTCGGTAATACCTTACCGCCGGCAGGAATGACATCGACATCAGCAGCCATGCTCCGATGCCCAGCAATTGGGCCGTTCCGCGAGCCGCGATCGCCAGCGCCGGCGGCGCCAGGTAGATAATCGCCATCCCGGCTATCGTGCCCGCCAACAGCAGCGGAGAATACCGCAGCTGCGTATACGCCGTGCGAGCGATCATGTCCCGGATCTCTCCTGGGCTCGCGTACTCACGTGTGCTGCGCGTCTCGCGCGCCAGCCCCAGCCAAACCCGCCCGCCGGTGCGCTTGACTGCGCGGGCCAGCGCGCAATCGTCGATCAGTTCCCCGCGAATCGCGCCGATTCCTCCGATGCGCTCCAGCGCCTGTCGCCGGACCAGCATGCACCCACCCGCCGCGCCGGCTGTCGCCTTCTCGGCTTTCGCGACCCACGCGGGCGGGTACAGCTTGAAGAAGAAAAACACGAAGGCCGGGATCAGCAGAGCTTCCCATGCGTGCCCGGCGTGCAGCCTGACCATCACCGACGTCATGTCGCTGCCCAGCTTCTCGGCCTGCGCAACAAGGCGCGCCACACTCGAGGGCTCGTGTTCTATATCCGCATCCGTAAACAGAAAAAAGTCGGGCGCGAACTCCTGGGCCGCTGCGATGCCCGCCGACATCGCCCATAGTTTGCCGGTCCAGCCGGGCGCCAGTGGCGCGCCGGAAATTAACGTCAGCCGGCCGGACGCGCCTGCCTCCGCTGCTGCGCCGGTCGCCAGTCGCGCGGTATCGTCCGTGCTGTGGTCATCCACTACGAACAGGTGCAACGCGCCACCGAAGCGCTGCGTCAGCAGGGAACGGACCGTTCGCGCAATGCCCGCGGCTTCATCACGCGCCGGAATCACCACCGCAACGCGCGCCGCGCTGCCCCCTTCGGCCGCCGGAAGTACCTCGCGAAATCGCCAGAAGCCCCCTCGCGCCGTGAGCAGGTATACCCACACCAGAACGGCGGCGGCGCCCAGAAAAACGGCCATCAGCGTCATGATAAACGCCCAAGCCACTGATGCTTATGGCCCCGATTGACGATAGAGTGAAGGGAATGCTCCGGCAGTTTGTCATCGGTGCGTTCGCAGCCTGTCTCGCCGGCTTGGGTACGGCAAAGGCCGCGGTGGTGCGCCAGGCCGTAGTCGCAACCGATGCCGAACAGGGCTCCTGCGCCGCTCCTCCCTCCGTATCCAGCTTCAGCACCTCGAAGCGGCAGGCGGTGCTGTGGTTCGTTGCCGACCGAGTCGCCAAAGGCGATGAGATTCGGGTCGACTGGGTGGATCCCCGTGGGTCCATCTCGCTGAGTGCGCCTTACACGAATCTGCCCGCGGAGCCATCGGTGTGCCTCGCCACGCAAATGCCCATCGCCGGATTCGATGCCGCCGCTCAGCCGGGCGACTGGACCGTGAACGTCTACGTGAATCAGCGGCTCGCGATCAGCCGCCGCTTTCGCATCTCGTCAGACCCGAGCTATGCCGCTTTCGGTGTTACTGGCATTCAGCGGCGCCCCGCCGCGGACGGCTTCGAACTGATCATCTCGGGTTCCGGATTCGTGCCCGGATCCACCGTCCATCTGGCCACCTACAGCCGCACCGGAGGCTGGAACTACATCACTGCCGCCGATCCTCGATCGATCGAGCCGAACCAGATCACCGCGCAGCACACCCCGCTCTCGGCGGGCGAATACTGGGTGATCATCCAGACGCCCGACAAGATCCTGAGCCGTCCCATGCCGTTCACCATCGCGACCACGGCGGCCTACCGGCTGCCGTTCCCCGCGGGCCAGCGCTGGGTCGTGACGCAGGGTCCCTACGGCGCGTTCTCGCACTGGGGTAACAGTCTGCACGCCTGGGATATCGCCCCCATGGATGGCCGCTGCGTGGTGGCCATGCGCGCCGGCGTTGTGCATACGCACGATGTAGGCGCCGTGCAGGACCACTCCCGCCGTACCTTCGGCAACTACATCACCATTGACCACGGCGACGGCGAATACAGCCACTACGCGCATCTGGCGAGCGGTACGTTTCTCGTTCACGATGGAGAGCAGGTTCAGCAGGGGCAGCCGCTCGCTATTGCCGGAAACAGCGGCTACACGCTGGGCGAAGGTGGCGGCTATCACGTGCACGTGAGCGTCACGCATGCCATGGCCATCGCCTCGCCCAGCGTTCCGTTCGAGTTCGAGGAGATTCCCGGGCCGAAGTTCCGGGGCGTGGTGCTGTCGAAGAACAGTTCGCAATGGAGCGACTGTTCGCGGCGCCAGCCGTTTCAGCGCGCGCCCGTGCAGATGGCGGCCCTTCCATCAGGCACAACGTCCATCGCTGTCCGCAGCGCGGCGCCGGTTACCCTTTCGGCGGCGATGGTGACTCCCGCTCGCGTCACACCTGCGCCCGTCACTCAGTCGCCGGCGGCCGCATTGCCGAAGCAATGGCAGTTTCAGGGTGAAGTCGGCATCCAGCAATGGTGGAACGACGTCATTGTTGTCCCGCGCGGCGCGACGGTGTTGGATGCGGTCCTCCAGTGGGAGGATACCGATGCGGGTCTGGACCTGCACCTGGTCAGCCCTCGCGGCGAACACTACGGCTGGTACGCGAACACGACCGGTTATTCCGGCTCCTTCACGCGCCCGCAGGAGTTTCGCATTCCCAATCCCGAGCCTGGCGCCTGGCGCATCTCTGTGCAGGGCGTAAGGGGTGGCGGACAGCTCATCCCCTTCGGCATCGAAACCAACGCGCGCCGTTCCACCACTGCGGGGAACCGATCGGCATATCCGGGCGGCTGAACCGCCGTCACGCCTCGCCGGCCCGCAGACGGCTTCTACAATGAAGCATGTCCGTCTACAGCGATCATCGCGAGGCGCTCGAGCAGCACGAGTTCTCCATGGGTATCGAGCGCGGCCGCCTTGCGGTAACGCTCGATCTCCTGACTGACGCCATGGTCCTGGTGGGCCAGCACGGCGTCTATTGCCAAAGCGCCCGCCAGCCGGGCCGCCCCACGATGGACATCCAGATCATCTCCAGGAACCTGGAGTACGCCAAGGAGCTCGTCTCCAGCGTTATGGACGAGCTCCGCCGGACCGCGAAGGCGACTCAGCCTAGCGGCTAAGCCCCGCCATGCGGAATTTGAAGGCGTCCAGCATGAGCTGCGCCGCGCCTCCACCAGTCGGCGTTACGACCATCGCGCCGGGACTCAGCCCCGATGTGGGGTTCAGAACACTCGCGCTGCACGCGTTAACGCAGAACGTCTGTTCCGCCGTCTGAGCCGTCCCCGCGCCGTCGTACAAAGTCATACCGACCACGCCCGGCGACACTTGGCGGATTCGCACCTTGTGATAGTTCGTGTCAGCTGCCGCGCCCGTGTTTACACACGTTTCTATCGACGACGAATCCGAACAGACCATGAAGTTACTGTCCGCGCCACTGCCGGCCGCCCCCAGCGTAACTCCGGTAATGCTGACCGTTCCACTGCAAGTCGCCGTGTTGCTCGTCAGCACCGCCATCGTATATGGCGCCGACGCGTTATAGCCGCCGCCGCCGGAAGTGAAGCTAAAGACTCCACCGCTGATCGAGTTTGCTCCCGTCAGTGCGATCGTCGCCGTCGCCGTTCCCCCAGTAAAGGCCACATTGCACGTCTGACCGGCGGCGCCCGTGACTGTGCCGCCGCTGACGTAAGTGGCGCCCGTCATCGCCTGAAGACCCGTATCGTACCGCAGATACAGGCCACTATTCGGCACGCCGCTGCTGTTCGTCGGATTGAAGTAACCGACGCGCGCCGAAATGTTACTCGTACCCGCAAGCGCGGCGATCCAAATGGAATCGTACGCGCCGCTCGTGCTCAGATTGTCGACAAGCGGTATCGCCCCGGCGTTTGGCAAGATCTGCAGCCCCGTGCCGGCCGCGCCCGTACCGCTGCTCAGTGCGATGACGCCGAGATTCGGTGCCGTTCCCGCCGATGACGAAGCGCCCGCCCCGGTTGGCGCACCGATATTTGTCGCCGCCCAGCCAAGCTGCCCCATGCTGCCCGATGCGCTCGGCCCGGAGAAGAACTCCTCGTCCCATTGAATGTGCGTCGTGTCCCATGGGGAAAGCACGCTCAGCGGCATCCACACGTATATGGCCCCGTCCAGAACGCAGGCCAGCGTCTGATCCGATCCCCCGATCCCGCTCGCCTTTTCCACGTAAAGCGTGCCCCTTGCGGCAGCGCCGCACGCCGGCTTCGCGCCCGTGCTGTTTTCCTGCAAACCGTTGTTCACCTGAGTCGTGCCGGTACCCTGCGCCGCGAGACTGAGATTTACGTTCGGATCCGCCCCGGTCGCCGACACAGTAACTGTGGCGGGATTACCGGTTGGGGAATTCGTAACGCTGATCTGGTCCACCGCGCCCGCCGTGGTAATTGTCTTCAGACTCGCGTTTCCATTGGCATCGTTCAGCTGCCCGAGGTTACCGCTTCCACCAAGCGGAACCGCCACACCGTTGTAAGCCAGCGATGAATTCCCGAGCGCCGCGTTCGGAATTGCCTGGTAGCTCACCTGGTTCGGTCCTGTTACCACTGGCACACTATTGATCGGCGGCGCGGAAGGATAGGCTACGCCAGAAACCTGCAGCGGGTTCAGCCCACTGGTAAGTGGCCCGTGGATATCCAGCCACCCGAAACCGGAGGTGGTGTTCCCCTGTTCGATCGTCCACGCGGCCGACGAGTAGTCCGCCGGATTGCGCGTCATCCAGGCATCGAGCTCGAATCGCGGGAAGCTCCACGACGTCCCCGTATCCCCGATAGCCACCGCGATATGCCCCGCGTTGTCCACCCCCACGTACTTCGACAATCCATCGCTGCCGTTGTCGATCAGTGCGTATCGGTACGCGACCCCAGGCTGCCCATCGACGCTCCCGTTCTGAATCGAGCTGGCCGTCACCAGGATCTCGAAATCCACAACACTGGACGTTCCGTACCCATACCCGCCCACGTGCAGCCGCATCATGTTTCCGGAACTTCGTCCGATCGGCGTATGAAACACGATCGACCCGGTAAGCGACCCGTCGGTATGAGCGGACGCGATGTTTGGATACCAGCGCTCTGTGGTCTGCGTCCCCTGGTTCACTGCCTGAAGCAGCACCGGCTCCGTCGTGCTGACGCTGGCCCCGTTGTCGATCAGCGATGAACTGCCTGGTCCCGCCCCCGCGCCCCCGCCCTTGATGAGAGCGTTGGCGCTCAAAGCCGCCGAGCTGCTGATCGCCGATCCGCTGGAGAAGTACGGTACTCCGCCGCTGTTGCCGGATACCGACAGTGTGATCACTCCGCCCGCCGTTGGGCCACTGGCGCTGAACACTCCGCCCGATGGCGCAGCCATGGACCCGGCTACGCTCGTCCATACAGGAACCCCGGACGCGAATGTCAAACCCCACAACCCGTTTCCCGGCTGCCCCAGCCGGTTGCAGACCCCGTTCGCGCCGCCGTAGGCGATGTCGCCGGCAGTCGTGATGCAGATGTCGCCATAGTTCTGCGCTCGTCCGAGCGCACACAATCCCACCAGAGATAAAATAAGCCTTTTTATTTTCTTTGTTCCTTAACGCGAGACGCGTATGAGTGTCGGATCTTCGACCGCGAAGACCGCGGGTGTGGCCGCTGTTCCTGACGCAGTTACCTGCCATGAGATATTGAACGTACCCGGCAGGTGCACCCACCAGCACTTCCCCTGGTTGTGCGACAGCGACGTGCCGTCAATGGGCGCCAGAGACGCCGTTTGCATACCGTTGCCGTCATTCCACGTAACCTGTCCCAGCAGCGAGCTCGTTCCGCCGCTCGCCGCCGCGGTCACGCGAATGCTCAGACAGGCCTGATAATCTCCCGCCGGCGGCAGATTGTAGCCCGGAATGGAGTAACTTTGCGGCGCAATCGAGGCCGTCTGGCCCGTGAACGAGGCCCCCGGATACGCGATCGTGCGCCCGATGCAGGCCGCATGGCCGTTGAAATTCGTCTGATTGATCGGAGTCGCCGCGGGAGCCCCCGCGAAAACCGTCGACACGAAACTGTTCTCGTTACACCAGCGCAGATTCGCTCCGGCGCTGGACCCGATGTACAACTGCGTCCCGAAAGAGTTCAGCGTATTGTGCATGACCTGTATTTCGGAGACATTGGAGCCGATCTGAATCCCGTTGCTCGAAGCCCCCGCAATGAACTGCGCCGTGTCGCCGACCACGATCGTAGTTGAACTGTAACTCACGGATGTCAGGTCGAAACCGCCGCTGACTCCCGTAATAACATTCGACACCTGACATGCCGTGCAGTTGTGCACGGTCCCGAAGCCATATACCTGTACCCACTGGGAATTCGTAACCGTCGGCGGTAAGTTCGCGAACGTGAGCCGCACCTTCCCGGATCCGTTGTCCGACACCGCTGTAACCGTCAGCGCAGGCTCCAGCCGTGGCGACGTAAAGTAGGTTATCTTGTTGCCGCTGATCGTGATGTCCGACGCCGAGCCGCTCGTGTTAGTAATCGCAATGCCCGCCGATACCGGGCCGCCAATCCCCCGCGTACCGCAGATATTGTCGTGGATTGCCGATCTGATGATCCCCCCGTCCTGCCCGTGGTAGATCACGCACGCGGCGAACGCGTTGTCGATTGTCACCGTTCCGCTGCTGGAATTCCCCGTACAGGGAATCGTGAACGAGCGCAGGCCGGTCAGCGTTATGTTCCACGTACCGTCGCACGTTGTTCCCGTGCCCGATACGATTACCTGCTGGTTCCAGTACAGCTGATGGTCTTTCAACGTAGTAACCGTCGAGCCGATGTTGCCGGCTGTCAGCGAAGAGATGGCCAGCACCACCGTGCGTGCGGCAAAGGTGTTGTCGTGCGTGTCGATTGCCTCGGCGGGCGCCAGATTGAGCGATCCGCCGGTTGCATTCTGCACATAAACGCCAATGTGGTTCGTTCCACCCGCGTAAGCGATATTGTCTGCGACGGTTACGTTGCGAATCCCGCGGCTGGTGGCATCCTGACCCGCCACGACTCGCGGCGACAGGCTGATATAGCTCACCTGCGAGGTGATGCTGCTTCCGGCATCCACCGGGCCGATCACGTTGTTCGCGATCAGACAGCCCTGCGTCGATCCGGAGCGAATCGCCGCCCCGTACATAAACCGTCCCGCCAGATGGTTTTCGGAAATGATGCAGTCCCGGTCCGGCCCGATGTCAGGCGTGTAGGAGTTCTGTCCCATCAGATCCACCGCGCCGCCCCAGTAATTGACCGGGTTGCCGTACACGGCCGACGTCGGATTGCTGGCGTCCGGGTAAGACACCATGGTCGGAATGCCGAGCCCCCATCCGGACTCGTCATTGTTGGTAATTCTGATGCGCGTATTGTCCGCGTTGGAAGTAATGTTCTGCTGCCACGACTCCCGGATCGCGTTGCCCTCGATAACTGTCCCCCGCGTGCCTTTGAACCAGATCGGCGCGCCTGCGATGTTTTCAAAGCGGTTGTGCCACACCAGAAGGTTGGAGGCATACTGCGCCTCCACTCCGTACCAGCGATTCAGCGACTGATTCGGCATATCCACCGGGTCAGGCGCCGCAAACGTATCGAAGTTTGTAAACCGGCAATCCTCGATGCGAACGTTGTCCAGCATTGCCGTCGCCGATCCGGTCACGCCGATCACCGTCCGGTTTTCCGTCAAACCCATCCACGGGACCGCTGTAGCCTGATCCCCGGGAGAGAACATCGTGGCCGAAATATTAACCGTTCCGCTGCAGACCGCGCTGTTGTTCCCCAGCACCGCGGTCACCGGCGTAGTCGTATACGCGCCCCCGCCAGTGATAACGAACGCCGTCCCCGGCGCCAGCGCGTTCGCCCCCGTGAGCGCGATCGTTGCCGTTCCGGAGCCCCCTGGAAACATCGCCCGGCAGGTCTGGCCCGGGTTGCCGGTAACCGTGGCCGCGCCGCTCGTGTACTTCGCCGCCGCGATTGCCACCTGAAGGTTCAGATGCGACGAGTCCGTTGGGGTCGAAACGGCGAACGTCGGCTGCACGGTCGTCGCCGCGATCGTCACCGTGCCCGAGCATGTGGCCGTGCCGGTGCTGAGGACCGCTGACGTCGGTGGATAGGTGTACTCGCTCCCGCCGAACGTGACATTGAAGGCCGTTCCGCCCGCGATAGCATTGGTCCCGGTGAGAGCAATCGTCGCCGTCCCGGATCCGCCGGGAAAGCTCGCCGTGCAGGTCTGTCCCGCTGCCCCCGCCAGGGTTGGAGATCCACCCGTATACGTGGCCGAGTAGATGGCGTTCGTCGTAATGGCGATCGTCTGCCCGCTGGTGAACTTCGCCCCGCTTGCGTCGAACGGCGTCCCGCTCACCAGGGTTACCGTGAAAGGACCCGCCCCATTGTTCGTCGTGGTTGTTGCCGCTCCAAAGGGACCCATCCACGACCCCATCTGCAGCAGAGCCGCGCCGGCAAGCGGTGATGCGAGGCTGTCGAGAATCGTGAGCGCCTGTGGTGAGCTGCTCAGGTTGACGGACGTAACAAAATGGTTCACCCCCGCGATCATCACCAGCTGCCCGGGCAGGATCGCCGAAAAGTCGTCGCCGCTCTGCCACGTGACGGTATTGCCGCTTCCGTTTACCACCGACTGCAGCCCTGTCGGCGCCGTCGGCCCGCCCAGCGCCGTTCCGTCGAACCATAACTTCTCGAACGTCACCCCGCCGGAGGTGACGTTGAAGCAGTATCCTGAGCTGCCCGATCCAACGCCATAGTTCGGAGCACCGCACACGATCTTCGGCCATGAGCCGTAAATCCGGACGGGCCGGCTCACGGCCACGCTGCCCTTGATCAGGTAATAATTGGCCGGCACGGGCACGTACACGCCTGCTGCCCCGGAGCTCGCGGCGTAGTTGACCGCGGCCTGAAACGCCGCCGTCGCGTCCACCACGCCGTTATCGATGTTGGCCCATTTGGCCGCAAATCGCATCACCGAGATGACTTCGCCCGCCACCGTCTGCAGGTCCGTCGGAAACGATCCTGAGATCCCGGGCGAATAGCCCGCGGCGTCATCCGACCAGGTATTCGGGCCTGTGCAGCGGCGCGTCACGCGGCGGACGGAATTCCAGTACCGCTCGTTCTTCGCCGCATTGCACGTGGCCGGGTCGGATGCGGCGGCGCGGTCCGCCTGCATGGATGAGGTCGTCATGTCCACGCTGCCGTTGAACGTCTCCGCCCCACTGAAGGTGTTTGCTCCCTCTATGGTCGGCAGCGTTCTCACCGCGCTCCCCGTGTTGTATTTCAGCGATGTCGATCCGGTGTCCAGGACAATACTGCCCGAACCCGATGGCGCTTTGCCCGAACCACGCGGCAGCATCAGCGTCGATAATCCGAAGTCCTCGATGTACGCTCCGAAAGTGTTGTTGCCGTTGATCGCCGCGGTATTGCTTCCCACCGTGCTCCCGCCCGTGCGGTACGAAGCCTGCAGCACGTCGCCCGGCTGCGGCGGAGAGCCGGCTCGGAAGCTGATCAGGTTCGCCGCTACCGTGTAATCGTTGCCCTGCTGCAGCAACAACCCGTTGCGCGAGAACAGAACGCTGCTCGCCGGGCTGGGCGTCTGCGTTAGCGTAAAATTCCGATTGGCGCCGTCCACCACACCTGTGGGAACCTCCGCATCCACGAAGCTCGCTCCGCCCCCGCCCGACCCGCTGCCTCCGCACGGACCCGAACTGCCGTCCACGCGCACGCAATCCGATGAGGTTCCCGCCGCCGCCGCGATCGCGCCCGTGCTGTCGATCACCGCCGCCCGCGACGCCGCGTAGCCGGAACCCATGACCGGCCGTTCCGCCAACTGGGAGCTCAGGCCCGACACGTCGCCGATCTGCAGGTTGCCCGCAACGCCGCCGCCCCCCGCGCCTCCCGATCCGGGACCGCTCGACGAAATCAGAACCGCCTGGATGGTCAGCGGACCCGCGCTCGGCGGCACGCTCCAGGTCTCCAGCGTCTGGTCCTTTCCGTCGCTTACGATCCGCACCGCGTAGGTCGCCGGTGGCTGTGCGTTGGTGGTCGGGATCAGGTCCGCCCTGAAGTTACCGTTCGTCACCGGAACATTCATGCTGTTCGCCGCGATGGTGCTTCCGTCCGATGCCGTGAACGCCGGCCAGCTGATGATCACTACGCCGGTTAAAGGCATGCCATCGGCCCGGTACAGCGTGTCCCGAACTCTGGTCAGCGAAGGCGTCGCCGCGCAAAAAGCGCATAAAACAAAAAAGCCGGCGATAAGCCGGCGAAGGCTGCACATTGTTTCCTCCCGAAGCGCCCTTCGTTTTGAGAGTGGACGCCTGTTGACGTCCCCACTCTACTGCCGAGCGTGTGCGCCGCGAGCTTTCGGGAGTTATTGAGTTTCCGTGTAAGTTTTAGCTGCCGCGGGAGTTAGCTGATTACTGCGACCGTTCAGAAGGGTTGTGACCGGGGTTCGATGCGCTCCACGCCCATGTACGGGCGCAGCGCTTCCGGCACCGTGACGCTCCCGTCTTTTTGCTGATAATTCTCCAGAATCGCCACCCACGTGCGTCCCACAGCCAGGCCGCTGCCGTTCAGCGTGTGCGCGTACTCCGCCTTCCCTTTACCCGATTTCATGCGGATTCCGGCGCGCCGCGCCTGGAACGCCTCGTAATTCGAGCACGACGAAATCTCTTTGTAGTCGTTCTGCCCGGGAAGCCAGACTTCCAGATCGTACGTTTTGGCCGAGCCGAAACCCATGTCCCCGGTGCAGAGCACCACCGTGCGATAGGGAAGCCCCAGCCGCTTCAGAATGTCTTCCGCGTCGGCCGTGAGCTTCTCCAGTTGTTCGTAACTGTTGTCGGGCGTCGCGAATTTGACGAGTTCTACCTTCTGGAACTGATGCTGCCGGATGATGCCCCGGACATCCCGCCCGTACGATCCCGCCTCGCTGCGGAAGCACGGTGTATACGCGCACAGCGAAATCGGCAGCCGCTCGGAGTCCAGCACCTCGTCGCGGAACAGATTGGTGACGGGAACTTCGGCGGTCGGAATCAGCCACAGGTCCCGGCCCTCGCACTTGAACAGATCCTCCGCGAACTTCGGCAGCTGTCCCGTGCCGTAGAGGCTCGCCGAATTCACCATGAACGGCGGCAGCACTTCGCGATATCCGTGCTCGCGGGTGTGTACGTCGAGCATGAAGCTGATCAGCGCCCGTTCCAGCCGGGCCCCATCGCCCCAGTACACGGCGAAACGCGCGCCTGTGATCTTCGCCGCCCGTTCCAGATCCAGAATGCCCAGCTCCGGCCCCAGGTCCCAGTGCGCCTTCGGCTCGAAATCGAACGCCCGCGGCTTACCCCAGCGCCGCACCTCGACGTTGCCCTCCGCGCCGCGGCCCGCCGGAACGGATTCGTGCGGCATGTTCGGAATCGAGGCCAGCATCGTGCGGAACTGCTCATCCAGCGCCTTCACCTGGCTGTCGAGTTCCGCGATGCGCGCGCCGGCGGCGCGGTTTCTCTGTTGCAGCTCCGCCGTGTCCGCGCCTTCTCGCTTCAGCTTGCTCACCTGCTCGCTTACCGCGTTGCGCTGCGCTTTGAGCTGTTCCGTTTCCGTTACGGCTGCCCGGCGTTGTGCGTCCAGCTCGCGAAATCCGGCGGTGTCCAGCGTGTAGCCGCGGTCCGCCAGCCGTCCGGCGATCGCGTCCAGATTGGAGCGGAAGAACGAAAGGTCGTACATGACTCAGCGCTGGTCGATGGGCGTCCAGGGCTGATCCACGGGTTTGCCGATATAGTCGGCGCGCGGCCGGATCAGCCGATTGTTCCGGTACTGCTCCAGTATGTGCGCCGTCCACCCGGACATGCGGCTCACCGCGAAAATCGGCGTGAACAGGTCGATCGGAATCCCCAGCGAGTAATACGTCGAAGCCGAATAGAAATCGACGTTCGCGTTCAGGCCCTTCAACTCCTTCACCGTCTCCTCGATCGCCTTCGAGGTGCGATACAGATGCTCGTGCCCGGTGCGCTTGCCAAGTTCCTCGGAAAGCGACCGCAGGTGCGTTGCCCGTGGGTCCTCCGTCCGGTAGACCCGGTGGCCGAAGCCCGGTATCTTGACCTTCAGCGCCAGCCGGTCCCGAATCGTCTGCAGCGCCGTGTCCACATCCTCGGCTGCCAGCAGCATGCGGACCACATCCTCGTTCGCGCCGCCATGCAGCGGCCCCTTTAAAGCACCGATCGCCGAGGTCGCCGCGGAATAGATGTCTGACAGGGTCGCCGCGGTCACGCGCGCGGCGAACGTCGACGCGTTGAACTCGTGGTCGGCGTGCAGAATCAGAGCGACGTCGAACGCGCGCTCCATCACCTCGTCCGGCTTCCTCCCGGTCAGCGTGTACAGGAAATTGGCCGCAAAGCCAAGCTGCGGATCCCCGGGGATGATTTCGCAGCCGTTCCGCAGGCGATCGAACGTCGTTACGATGGTCGCTGTCTGCGCCATCAGCTTCTTTGCCTTCTCGACGTTCGCCTCTCGGCCCATGTCCTTCGCCAGCGGATCGTAAAGGCTGAGCATCGACACCGCCGTGCGCAGCACGTCCATGGGCACGCCTTTAGCCGCCCCCCGCAGGAATTCGGTCACCTCCGGCGGAATCGCGCGGTAGCGCACCAGCGACGACCGCAGTTCCTCCAGTTCGTCGCGCTTCGGAAGTCTGCCGTTCCACAGCAGGTAGATCACTTCCCCGAAGGTGGCGTTGTCCGCCAAAACGTGGATGCTGTAGCCCTGATAGCTGAGAAATCCCAGCTCCCCATCGATGTAACAAATCTCGGATTCAGCCGCGACGACGCCTTCTAAACCTGCTCCGCTGATGGCCATGTGTTGTGGTGAGCTCCTGTCCTTCGCCGTGCCTGGGCGAAGCAAACCTTCATTTTACTCGCGCCTGTGGAACGACACGCTTTATCGCCGCGAGCAAAGCCGCGGCCGTGAGCAGAATCAGCACCGGGTCGATGGGCTCGCGATAGCGCGGCAGAGAGAGCGTCAGGTAATACGCCCACGGAAAAACCAGCGCGTATGCCGCAGCCGGGAAAACCGCCGGACAGCGCTGCCGCCACAGCACCAGCAGCCCGAACACCGTCCCGAACGCCACCGCGATGTTGAACAGAAGCACGTAACGAAACCATGCAGAGAGCCGGCCGAAATCCGCCCACGGCGTCGGCGTTCCGCCCGTCCAGAACGAGACGAACCGCCCCGCGATCAGCTCCCCCTCACGTCGCGGATGGGCCCACATATAGCCGAGCGCGTCGCGTTCTCTGGCCTGCATGTAGGCAATCTCGCCCATTTCGATATACTCCTGCCTCTCCGCCTGATCGTGGATCGGATGCTGCCCGCCCAGCCAAATCACCTTCGCTTGCGGGTTATTGCCGCACCACAACTGCAGTCCAAGAACCGATCGCAAT